>CAYUAW010000304.1:4151-9318 GCA_964442485.1 uncultured Polyangiaceae bacterium | reverse complement strand
CGGCGAGTTCCTGTCGCTCTTGCCCGAGGGCGAGCCGCAGACACCGGGCTGAGGCTCTCCGAGCCGCGCGGGCACGCCGCCGGAGGTTCGCGCGGAACCATCGGCACACGGGTATTGCTGCCGGAAATTGCGAGGCACCAAGCTTGGTGCCTCGCAAACTTTTCCGCGAGAACCCACAGTGGCGCGCGCCAGCAACGGCGGCCGGATGCCGCGGACCGCTACTCGGAGAACCCTCGTTCACTCGAGCGAAGCGCCGAGCCGCGCTCGGTTCCATCACCGCCGGGTGAGTTGCAAGAGCCAGGAAGAGCGTCGAGCGTGTGGCGGACGCCAGCGTGGATACGACGCTCGTCAGCCTCGCGCGCGGCGCGCCGCCGTTCTTCTCCCGGTACGGATCGTGCTCACTCGCGGGCATGACCTCACGCCTCGCGCTCGTCGACAAACCCCGGCCCCAGCTTCGCGAGCACGCGCTCCTGCATGGCTTCGGCACGCTCGCGGATGCAGAGCTCCTCGCGCTCGTCATCGGGACTGGTGCGGAGGGCGAATCCGCGGCCAGCATTGCGGTACGCCTTCTCTCCGAAGCGGGCGGCCTCGAGGGGCTCGCGCGAAGGAGCGGGCAGACGCTCGCGCTCGGTCGCGGGATCGGCGCGGCGAAGGCGACGCGCATCCTCGCGGCGCTGGAGCTCGGAAAGCGCGCTCTCGTCGCCGCGCTCGACGAGGAGCGTGAACCCATCGTGTCGTTCGACGCCGTCGTCGACTGGGCGCGGCCTCGCCTCGCGACGCTGCCGCACGAAGAGGTGTGGCTCCTGACGCTGGACGGAAGGAACGGACTGCTCGGCGCGGCGCGAGTCGCGCAGGGCGGCCTGCACGGGTGCGCCCTCACGCCGCGCGACGTGCTGCGTCCCGCGCTTCGCGAAGGCGGGAGCGCCATCGTCCTCATCCACAACCATCCGAGCGGCGACCCGAGCCCGAGCCTCGAGGACGTCCACATGACGGAGGCCCTGGCGGTAGCCTGCGAGGTCGTCGGCGTCGAGCTCCTCGATCACGTGGTCGTGGCACGCGGAGGAGCGAGCTCGCTGCGCGAAATGGGCGCGGTGGCGGGGGGACGCTAGCGCCGCGACAGGGTCAGGAAATCCTTCACCCACATCGGCTCCACCCGGGCGCCGCGCGGCCGCCGACTTTTGCCGTTCGGCTATAGCCGAGGGGCTCGGGGTTCGGTTATGGTGACAGGGTTGTCGTAATGGATCGCATCGACTTCGCCGCTCTGACGGACGTTGGCCGGAAGAGGGAGCACAATGAGGACAACTTCCTGGTCGACAAGAAGCTCGCGCTTTTTGTCGTCTGCGACGGCATGGGGGGGCACGCCGCGGGGGAAGTCGCCAGCGCTCTCGCCGTCCGCACCGTTCACGACGAGCTGAAGAAGGAGAAGAGCCTCCTCGACGACTACGCCGCCGGCAAGAAGGGCGGCGACCTCGTCACCAAGCGCGACATCCTGAACACGCTCGAGTTCGCCGTGAACCGTGCCTCGTCGAAGATCCACGCGGAGGCGACGAAGGACGAGCGCAAGCGCGGCATGGGGACGACCATCGTCGGCATCCTCTTCGTCGGGAACCAGGCGTTCATCGTCCACGTGGGCGACAGCCGCGTGTACCTGCTGCGCGACGGGGTGCTCGAGCAGGTCACCGAGGACCACAACGTCTACAACGAGCTCCTCAAGCGCAAGAAGATGACGCGCGAGCAGATCGAGAAGCTCGCGCCGAAGAACGCCATCACTCGCGCCGTCGGCGTCTACGAGCACTGCGAGCCGGAGAGCCTCGTCCTCGACGTGACGGACGGCGACCGCTTCCTGCTCTGCACGGACGGGCTCAGCCAGTACTTCGAGGACGACGCCGTCGGCCTCGCAAAGAGCCTCTCCGAGGCGGACGCCAACGAGGCCGTCAAGAAGCTCATCGATCAGGCGAACGAGCGCGGCGGCAGCGACAACATCACCGCCATCCTGGTCACCCTGGGCGAGGCGGGCGTCCGGGACGTCGACCGCGCCAAGAAGCTGCAGCTGAAGCGGGACATCCTCGCGCGCATGCCGCTCTTCCGCCCCCTGAACGATCGCGAGATCCTGCGCGTCCTGCAGGTCACCGACGTGGTGCCGTACAACAACGGCGAGGTCGTGATCACCGAGGGCGAGAAGGGCGAGGAGCTCTACATCGTCCTGGAGGGCACGGTCGACGTCAT
The DNA here is from genome assembly GCA_964442485.1 of uncultured Polyangiaceae bacterium. GTDB lineage: Bacteria > Myxococcota_A > Polyangia > Polyangiales > Polyangiaceae > DASZVB01. The sequence continues at coordinate 7,092 of CAYUAW010000304.1, read as the reverse complement.
CCGCGGCGACGCGAAGCTCACGAGCCTGTCCCCGGGCGAGCATTTCGGGGAGATGGCGCTCATCCGCGCCCAGCCTCGCTCCGCCACCGTCAAGTCGAGTGGTCAGAGCGAGCTCATGGTCATCCGCCGCTCGGATTTCTTCGAGATCCTGCGGAACGAGCACCAGCTCGCGGTGAAGCTCCTGTGGCAGTTCCTGGGCGTCCTGGCCGATCGCCTCGCCGACACCAGCCGCGAGCTCGGCGAAGCGCGCGAAGAGCTCGCGGCCGAGGACATCACCCAGGAGATCTTCTTCTCGGAGGAGGACGAGGACCGTCAGACCTCCCGGCTGCCGCCTCCCCCTCCCCCGCCGCCTTCGCTCAGGACGCCGCCGCGGTCGTGACGCGCAACCTGTCGCTCGCGGCCGCCGCCGTGGCCCTGCTCGGCTGCGGTCGGAGCCCGGGCGCGCCGGCGCCGACCCCTTCCGCGAGGGCGAGCGCAGCGCCGTCCGCGAGCAGCGCGCCCGTGGCGAGCGCGAGCGCGGGCGCGCCGGCGCCTGCGGGCGCCGCGACCGGCCTGGGCGGCGTACTGCAAGCGCAGGCGTCGTGCCGTGCCATCGCCGTGAAGGGCACGGTGAAGGCCGCGAGCGGTCAGGCGCTCGTGGTCGGCACGTCGCTGGACCGTACGGGCTGGCTCGATCTGGGCCCCGGTGCCTCCGTCGCGGTGAAGAACACGGAGACCGCGCGAGAGCTCGTCTTCGACGGGCCGGCGCGTGTCCTGCCGTGCGACCGCGGCGAGGAGCGCTTCGTCGTCCCCGAGGGCCACGTCGGCACGACGACGTGGGCGGGCGCGCGCCCCGGCGCGGAGGTGCTGCTCGCGACCCCCTTCGGCGCCGTTCGCTACGGAAACGCGAAGCTGCGCGTCGACGTGGACGCGAAGGGGCTCACGGTGTCGAGTGACTCGGGCGACGCGTGGGTGTGGGCCGCCGGGGCTGCTCACGAGGAGAAAATTCCAGAGGGAAAGCGCTTCGAAAACAGGGGCCACCCCTCGGAAGTCAAGGCCCTTGTCGCGGATTGCGAGAAGCACGCCGAGGACGCGGAGACGCGCGCGCGCGCCGTGCTCGTGCCGGCCAAGTCCGCAGCCCCTCTCGGAGTGCGGGCGGCGGAGCACGTACGGGCTCGGAAAGCAGCGAGGGCCTCCTGCGCGATCGCGGCTGCCGCCGTTCAGACCGCGAAGACCGATGCCGACAAGGACGCGCTCGGGCGGCGGGTGTCCTACGCCGAGGCGCGGTGGCGAAGCGTGCCACCGCTCAGGTCGAGCGACGATCCAGCGCAAAAAGACGAGTCCCGTTGACAGTTTCGCCGAGAGACCGGTAGCGTCCGCTACCAAGGGCGACTCGTTCGACGGAGTCCTTCTGGGCGATGACTCATCTTGCTTTGGCGCGAGCTCTGCTGCCTGCTTCGGCCCTGGTGGCGCTCGTGGGCATGGTGCGAGTCGCTCGTGCGGACGAGCCGCGCAAGGTCACCGAGCCCTCCGTCCTGAACGAGTCGGCGGAGGTCACCAGTGTCGTCGACGCCTTCGACGGCGAGGACAAGTTCGATCTCCACCTGTCGCTCGGGTTCCAGGAGACGTGGCGCAGCGGCAACATCCTGCGCGAGACCACCAGCAATCTCGCGCAGTTCTCGAGCGGCGGCTACACCGCCGGCACGATGAACGTCGCCAAGTACACGGAGACGACGAGCCGCCTCAACACGCGCGCGGACATCGGCCTGTACAAGGACGTCGCGCTCGTGTTCCGCATGCCCGTCATCCTGTCGAACGACAGGAAGCTCGAGGGCATCGGAGGCGCGGGGGCGCCGTCGCTCCTCGCGCAGGGCGCACCTGGCGAGCAGCTCTTCTCCATCCCGATGCAGTCGCCGACGCGCAGCGGCATCGAGTACCTCGCGATCGGGCTCGACGTGTCGCCGATGAACCAGACCCGCGATCCCTCGAAGCCGACCTGGACGCTCGGGCTCGAGGGGCGCTTCAGCGTGTCCGAGCCGATGCATGCCTGCGCAGGCACCCGCGGGCTGAACGTCCCAGGCGGGCAGCAGGGCTGCGCCTACCCGTCCGACATCAATCGCAACGGCGTCTCGGGCGAGGGGAAAGCGTCCACCACCAGCGGCAATATCGACCTGGAGGGCACGAACTTCAGCGGCCATCGCCAGCCAGGCGTGAGCCGGGGCACCACCGGTCTCGAAGCGCACACCTACGCCTCGAAGCGCGTGAAGTACATCGAGCCGTACATGGGCTTCGTCGCCCTCTTCGAGTTCCAGAACGCCAGCAGCGATTTCGGCACGACCGATCTGCAGGGCGCGCTCGTGAACCATCCGCCGTTCCAGGGGACCATCATCGGGGGCATTGCCGTCTTCCCGTGGGAAGTGCGGGATCAGTTCCAGCGCATCGAGGTCGATGTGCGCGCCGCGGGGACGTATCGCTCGGAGGGGCGTGACTATTCGCCGCTCTTCGACGCCCTCGGGGGCTCGGACGCGCCGTCGCTGCGGACGCCGAATTTCGCGTCGTTCCAGGCGGGCTCGGCTACCGGAACGTCGGTGGTGAACCCGAACTCGCAGAAGGTGTACACGACGGGCATCACCGACGTGCAGCAGTACGGCATCTACACGCTGAGCGCCGCGTTCACCTTCCAGGCGGGCGAGTACATCAAGTTCAACGTGGGCGCTGCGTACACGGCCGAGCAGGGGCACATCCTCACGTTCGACCAGCCGTGCAACCCGGACTTCCACAACGACCTCGGGGCGGCGGGGCCGTGCCGGGGCTCGAGCGGGAGCGGAACCACGGCGACGGGCATCCCGAACCCGAACTACCGCGCGGTGATCGACTCTCCGGGCCGCCGCTTCCGCATCGACGACTCCACCATCTGGGACGCTTGGGTGAACGCCATCGTCATGTTCTGATGATGCGTCGC
>CAYUAW010000304.1:0-4051 GCA_964442485.1 uncultured Polyangiaceae bacterium | reverse complement strand
CGTCGGCGCGTTCGTGCTGCTCTCCGCGGCCGCGGCGCACGCCAGCACCGCGATCGTCCTCCCGTCGATGACGCCGGTGGCGGACTGCACCGCTTGCCCGGCGTTGCATCGCCCGGATCCGGAGGCCGAGCGACAGCTCTCGGCTCTCGGACGCGAGCTCGACTCTGTCGTCGTGGGAGCCGCTCAGGATCTCGGCCTGACCATCGACGTCTCGGCGCGACCACAATCCACGCCGGGCCCCGTCTCGGAGCAGTTCCTCGTGCAGCAAGGCGCGACGGGCTGGGTGTTCTCGCCGCGCCTGGGCCTCGACGGCAGCTCGGTCGTCATCCGCATCGTCGCCGTTCAGCCGGGATCGAAGGTCCTCCTCGTCCGCAGCGAGGAGGTGAAGCCCGGGGAGCTCGAGGTGCGCGCGGTGCTCATGATGCGCGACCTGGTGCACGCCGCAGGAATGCCTTCCGCAACGCCCGCTCCCGTGCCGGAAGCGAACGAGGGCGCGGTCGTGGAGAAGGCGCATTCGCCGGGGCGCGCCGTCCTGGCGCTGAACGCCGCGGCCTTCGGCGCGTACGTCGGCTACGCACTGCAGAGCGCGGGCGGCTCGAACGACCCGCGCCTCACCTACCCGCTCATCGCGCTCGGCACCGGTATCGGCCTCGGCGGCTCGGTGCTGGCTGCGGAAGAGTGGGACGTCGGCGTCGGCGACGCCTGGTTCCTCTCCGCCGGCACCTGGTGGCCTGCGCTCGGCGCGGCGTTCGTCGGCAGCGACGTCACGGCGAGCAAGCGTTACCTGTACAGCGCCGCCGCGGCCGCGGGAGGGCTCGCGCTCTCGACGACCGCCGTGGCGTTCGGCAGCATGAGCGAGGGCGACGCGCTGGTCGCGCACTCCGGCGGCGCGTTCGGGCTCGCCCTCGGCGGCGTGACGGATCTCGCGATCCGCGGCAAGACGAACATCACGCCATTTCGCGGAATGGGGACCGGCGCCATCGTCGGCGTGGTGGCCGCGGGGGCGCTCGCGCGGTTCACGCCGCCGCAGGCTCCGTCGAGTGTGCTCTTCATCGATCTGGGGGCGGGCCTCGGCGCGCTCGGCGGAGCCGCCGTCGCGAGCCCGCTGGTGTTCGGGGACCACGTGACCCCCACCCGCAACCGGCTCTGGCTGTCGTCCATCGCCGTCGGCACCTTCGCCGGCGGCATCGTCGGCTATTTCCTGACGCCGACGTCGCGAGAGTCGCGGACTCGGACCGGCTCGACGGTTGCGCCGTTCGTCGGGGTCGTCGCAGAGGAGCTCCGCCGCGACGGACGGTCCTCACCGGTCACGGGCATCGGCGTGCAGGGCGTGTGGTGAGCTCGTCACCCGACGGCGACGTGAGCGGCAGCGCGGAGCAGGACGGCGGCGCGACGCTCTCCTTCGACGTGGAAGGCGGCGACGCGGGCCAGCGGCTCGACAAGCTCGTCGCGCGCCACGTGAAGAGCGGCGGGCGTCGCAAGGTCGCCGAGCTGTTCGAGCGAGGCGCCGTTCGCGTCGGCGGCCGCGTCGCGAAGAAGGGCGCCGTCGCGCAAGAGGGCGACGCCGTCACCGTGCGGCTCGCTCCCGCCATCCTGCCCGAACCCGGGGCGCCGCTCGACGTCCGCCTCGAGACGAAGGACGTCGTGATCGTCGACAAGCTCGCCGGACAGCCGACGGTGCCGGCGCGCGACGGCGACACGGGGACGCTCGCGAGCGCGCTCCTCGCACGCTACCCGGAGATGGCGGGCGTCGGCTACCGCGAGCGCGAGCCAGGACTCCTGCATCGTCTCGACACACAGACGTCGGGGCTCCTCGTCGCAGCGCGCTCCGCCACCGCGTTCGCCACGCTGCGGACGGCGCTGTCGGAGGGGCGCATCGAGAAGCGCTACCTCGCCGTGGTGCTCGCTGCGGGTCTCGCCGAGCACGGCGTGATCGAGGCGCGGCTCGCGCCGGACCCGCACGACGGACGCCGCGTCGTGGTCGTCGACGCCGCTCGCGACGGCAGCGACGACGCGCCCGCGTTGCGCACCACGCGCTTTCGCACGCTCCGCGTCTCCCCGCCGTGGGCGCTCCTCGAGTTGGAGGCGCGACACGCCTACCGGCACCAGGTGCGCGTGCACCTCGCGTCCATCGGGCATCCCATCGCGGGCGACGCGCTCTACGGCGGCCCGCGCGCGGAGCTGCCCGGCGAGCGCCACGCTCTGCACGCGAGCTACGTCGCGTGGAGCGGCGACGACGACGTCCCCGCCTTCGCGGTCGACTGCCCGTTGCCGGCGGACTTGACCGCGCTCGGCTTTCCCCGCTGACGCCGCTCGGACGGCGTCGCGACGGAGAGCCGTCGAGCCAGATGCTTCACGAGCTCGAGCGTCACTTTTCGCGTGGGCACCTTCGGGCGCAGCACGGCGACGCGCTCCTCGGCGCTGCGGCCGCGCGTCCACAGGAGCCCCCTCGGCATCGCCTCCGCCGCCTCGGAGTTCTCCAGGACGCGCACGATGACGTAAGGGAGAGGCAGCACGCCCAGCATCCCCTGGTGAAAGTCGAGCCCCGCCTCCACCGCGACGAGGCCAGGCAGGGCGGGTTTCGGCAACACGAGTAGTCGGAGCTCGTCGGGCTCCGCGGCGCCCTGGGGCACGCGGGCGAGCGGGTGGACCTCCATCGACGACATGCCCTCGAGCGCGGTCATCAGCCACTCCAGCAGTTCGCGGGGTGCAGCACATCCGCTCTCGGGAAGCTCGCCGCCCCGCCCCGTGCAGAACAGCGGAAAGAGCAGGGCGGACGAGAGCGCGACGCACAGACCCTCGTACGCGGACCTGCGCAGGACGACGATCGCCGCACCGACGATGAGCGACAGCAGCACGGCGAAGACGACGAAGCCCGGGCCCGTGCCCGAGTCGACGAACCTGCCCGGCAAGCGCTCCTCGGCGCGCCCGGCCTCGAACGCCGCTTCGGCGTCGAGGTGGACCCACTTGCCGGGCCCGCGCAGCGGCGCGGAGAGACGCGGCGGCAGATGCGTCGCGAGAGCCATCGAGAGGAGCATGGCGCCAGCGGCGAGGAGCGGCTCGGTCGTCTCCAGGGCGGCGAGGACCGCGCCGACGGCAGCGAGCCCCGCGAGCAGACCGCGCAGCACGGCGTGCAGCGGCAGGAGCGGTCGCGCGCGCGCGCCGCGACGGCGGCACGCCTCGTCCACCCAGCGCGATTTCAGCACGACGAGCAGCGCAAGGAGCGCCGCGAGCGCCGCCGCGACGGCGTAGAGCGGCCTGCGATCCGGCGCTCTCCGCGGCGCAGAGCCCTTCACGGCCACCTCGGGCGCGAGCGCGGGCGGCTCCTCGGACCTCGGGGCCGCGCGCACGTCGAACGTCGAGGCATCGACGGTGATGCGCCAGGGCACTGCCTCCCCCTTTGCCATGTGCGGACGCACCACTTCGAGCTCGTCCTTGTCCATTGCGCGCCGGAAGGTCCCGAGGAACACGCCGTCCGCGTCGTCGGTGATGGTCACTGCGTCCCCGCCGGCACGCGCCGAGGCGAGCCGCGGTGGCACCGCGCCGCGCGGCACACGGAACACGACGCGCGCCGAGTCGATGCCGTCGGCGAAGCTCGGCCCCGTCCACTCGACGCTGGTGCTGCTCTTGCCGGGCTCGAGCTTGCCCGCCGCTTCCAGGTTGGTGCGGTACGAGAACCGGATCTGGTGCGTGCCGCTGCGCAGGCCCTTCATCCCGATGACGCGCAGCACGACGCGCGCGCCGTTCTTCGTGGCAGAGAGCGGCAGCGGCAGACCCGCGGCGCGCCCGCTCTCGGCACGCGTCACGGTGGCACCGTCGAGCAGCGTGGCGTCCTCGTCGACAGGCTCGACGGCGATCTCGGGCAGCGGGCCGCCGCGTACCCCGAGCAGGATCTCGTGCGTGACGGTGGCAGTGCCGTCGCGCTCGAGATCGACGGTCACACTATCGCTGCGTACCGTGCGCTCGACCCACGCCTGGGCGTCCGCCGCGGCGAACGCCATCGCCACGAAGACCAGCACGGACAGAAGCCAGCGGGCCCAGGACACCTGGT
>CAYUAW010000303.1:6545-9318 GCA_964442485.1 uncultured Polyangiaceae bacterium | reverse complement strand
GCCCGTGATCGATTGCCGCCTTGCGTTCCAATGGAGACGAGGAAACCCCTGGCCATGTCCATTCTTCAGTGCGGACCGAGGAGGCTCCGCTACGCGGCACTCTCGGTCGCGTTGCTGGGTTGCTCGAGTGACGGCCGGTCGCACGCGGCAAAGCCTGCAGGGAGCGGCGGTGCGCATGCGGGAAGCGGCGGTGCGCCTGGAGGAGGCGGCGGAGGCTCCGGCGGCCACGTCACGACGGAGGATTCGGGCACTGCGGCGGGCGGCGCGACGTCGAAAACGGCAACGGGCGGGAGCGGCGGAATGCGGATCGGGGCCCGCGTGCCCGACGCGGCCATGCATGACGGCAGCACGCCGTCGCCCGATGCGGCCGTCCTTCCGTGCGACGACATCGTGCCCGGGAGCGGCTGGCAGCGCATCACGCCGCCGGGAGATCTGGGCGACACACAGGCCATCGCTCTCGACCCCTTCGAGGTCGGCACGCTTTACGTGCAGATGCACAAGGGCGGCAACGGCAATCACTCTCCGACCGACGGGATCTACAAGTCGACCGACTGCGGCTCCACGTGGAAGGTCTTGCCCCCCGGCCGCAACGCGTCCGACGTCGCGGACTCCGCTGGCAAGGTCAACAACATCCACTCGGGCAGCATCGTGTCACTCATCGTCGATCCGGTAGAGCGCGGCGTCATGTACACGGCGAGCAACTACGGCCCGTCCGGCATCTACAAGTCGACCAACGGCGGTGTGGACTGGGAGCAGCTCATCCCCGCCGACCTTCAACAGTATCTGCTCTACGGCGGGTGGTTCAACGCGCTGTCCGTCGATCCCACGGACCGCCTGCACCTGGTCGGCGGAACTCACACCGGTTGCATGGGCAAGTACGCGCCCAACTGCCTGGCAGAGACGCGCGACGGCGGCGCGACGTGGCGGCTCGTGCCCGCGCCCGCGTCCGGAAATGAGCAATGTGGCGTGTACGTTCACGACGCCGACACGATGATGTACGCGAGCGGCCAGAACGGCGCGTTCCTCACGACGAACGACCTGCCCGGCACGGACGCAGCGCCGACCTGGACGAAGATCAGCCAGGGCGCGAACGGCGCGGACACGGGGCTCCAGGCCTATCAAGCCACCGACGGCAAGTACTACATCGGCTCGGACTACGGCGTGCTCATCGGCAGCGCCGACTTCACGTCGTGGACGCTCGACATGAATTCGCCTCGGCCCATTCCGTTCATCGTCGGAACGGGACGGAACCTGTTCGCGTCCAGCCGGTCGGCGCTGTACTCCGTAGCGAAGGAAGCAACGCCCATGACCTGGTCGGACCTCAAGGCTTCCGGCACGCCCCCCACCGCGTCGGGGAGATGGCTCGTCTACGAATCCACGCACCAGGTGCTCTACTCGTCCATGTGGGGCGACGGGCTTTACCGGCTCCCGACGCCGTGACCCTCCGCGGGGCGCAGTGAGACCTCGGTAGTCATCGACGCCGACGCGCTCGGTGCGCGCGCGGGCGAGCCGCGAGTCGCGCGATGACGGTGGCCAGCGCCGCGACGACCGCGAGCAGTGGCCCGCGTCGAGCGCGGCGTCTACCTGGAGCGGCGAGATGGGGCGTCTCGCCTCGCGCCTCCTGGAGGTTGTTCCGCATCCGGTCCATGATGTCGTGCCGCCGCGTCTCCGTGATGGGGCTCATGAGCGCGTAGTCTGCATTCGCTGTGCCACGCTCGGCGTCACCGCCGAACGTCCAGGCGAGTTGTCGCGCGGGGCGATCGCCGTCTCGAGCCTCGGTGGCTCGCTTGTTGCTGTCCTTCAGTGACGTGTTGAACCAAGTGGAGGCCACGTCATGAGAACTCTGTATTTCCTGGGCTGCGGTGCCATCGCTGCCGCCTGCGCTACGAACAAACCCGCCCAGGAGCCCGCTCATGTCTCACAGAGCGATCCCACGACGGTAACGCAATGGCCGGCTGACTCGCCCGAGCGAATGGGCTCGCCTCACGAAGACGTCTCGAACGGGCCGTCGGATTCGCCTCCGGTGGTCGACAGGGACGACACACCGCATGCGCCGACCGGCAGCACCGCGGGTGGCGCGAACTTCTCGACGATGGGAACTCCCGCTTCCGTCGCGCCCGAAACGGCCTCCCGGCCTGATGCCGACAACAGCCGCTGAAGAGGGGAGACGAACGATTTGGCCGACTTCAAACCAAGACTCGAAACACCGCCCGATCTCGCGAACGTGGCCGTGCTCGTCGTCGACGACGACGACGATATCCGCTCGATGCTGGTCGACGTTCTCGACGGATGTGGAGCCAAGGTCACCGGGGTGTCCTCCGCGTCCGAAGCACTGGAAGCAGTGGCCCGTGACCATCCCGATATAATGCTTTCCGACATCGGAATGCCGGATGAAGACGGCTGCTCGCTGATCCGCAGGATCAGGGAATTGCCGGCCAGCATGGGCGGCGGCATTCCCGCAGCTGCGATCACGGCCCTTCATACCCGCGCAGACCGCCTTCGCGCGCTCGCAGCGGGCTTTCAGATGTATCTGGTCAAGCCAGTGGATCTCTCGGTCGTCATTGCCGCCGCGGTCGCGCTCGTGCGCATGACCGTCCGCGCGTGAATCACGGCGATCCCAGGAGCTCCGCTGCTGGCGCCGGGCAGTCGAGCGTGTGCGGGAACGCGACGAGGTCGTCGACGTTGACGCCGGCGAGATCAGCTCGTCGACCGCGGCGCGCCAGACCTCGGGGAGCGTCGCCGGGGAGCGGGCCGTGCGGGCGGCCACGCAACC
>CAYUAW010000303.1:2806-6445 GCA_964442485.1 uncultured Polyangiaceae bacterium | reverse complement strand
CCACGAGGGGTGCGGTGCTCATCTTGAAGCTGCCGATCAGGCTGGGAAAACGATCTACCGTGGCCCGATCCACCGATTCGCTCGTGAACACGATCGCGACGACGAGCTCGCCGCCCAGGTACGCGCCGCCCATTCCGAAGACCGTCTTGATCCCGAATTCCTCGACGAAGTCGCGCGCCGGGATGATGGGCCGTCCATGGTCGTCGCGGGCATTCGGAGCGTCGGGGACGTAGAACGTGACGTTGGCACCACCGAGCATCCGCCGCGTCGCGATGGGCTTGCCCTCGCCCAGCGAAGCAAGGTCGACCTCCAGATCGGAGAGGAGCTTGGCGATCATCGGTGCGCCCTGCACGAACGAACGATCGATGAGCGGGATTGCTCGGTGTTCGCGCGACAGCTGCCGGTCGTTCCACGCTGCCTTGCGTCCGCGCGTGGCGAGCAGCGACAGGACCCGCGTGTCTGGACCGAGGACCGTCTTCGCTCCGGCAACTGCGCTTGCCGCCGCGCGCTCAGCTTCGGGGAGCTCCTGGAGGCCGAGGACCACGAACATGCGGCAGAGAACGACGGACTCGAAGTGAGAGGTGAACGACGACGTGAACCGTCCGGCACCCTGCTCGAGCGAGTCGTTCTTCGATGCAGATATTTCGCCGCGGAGGCGACCGACGTGCGCGAGAGAGGCGTCGCCGATCCGCATGACGGCATCGTGGCACGTCACTGCCGTTCCACGAGGCCGGTTTCGCGATTCAGCGAAGTTTGCCGTCAATCGGGGCGGATTGTCGCACTGGACACGACTGGAGCAGTTCTGGAAGAACGGATCACGATCCGCCACGGAGGCCGAAAGCCACGAGAAAAGCCGGCGAGATCGGCGCCCGGAGCATCACTCGGGAATGTTCGCGGACTCTGCCTCCGTCTGAATCAGCGGTGCGTCGTCAGCCAGGATGAACCCCGCTTGCTCTGCCTTCGCGGTCGCCGCGACGACCTTCGTGACGTAGTCGTCGTGGGTCGGATAGAGCTTCGCGAGCTTTCCCGGCGAAAACGGCGTCGTCGAGCCGAACAGCGCACAGAGGATGTTCGACGGGTCCCCCTGACCGCTGTAGGTCGCGATGGGGACGTCCACGGCGGCCGTCCGGATGCCACCGAGAGCGTTGCCGAACTCGTCGTGCGCGTAGCCAGTGCCGCCCTCGGTCAGCGTGAGCTCGGCGCCGCTCGCCGGGAGCGCGCCGCTCTTCATCCACGCTTGTACGGCGCGGATCGCCGTGTCGAGCACCCAGTGCTGCGGCCCCGAATTGACGTCCGGGCAATTGACGGCTGCTACCGGAGCGCCGGCGTCGCCGAGCCCCCCTGCCGGAACCTCGGCGGTCATCAGGTACCGGTCCGCGTGGGACGTTCCGGCAATCTCCCAGCTCCGGAGCTTCGACGTATCCGGCTGGCGCGCAGCGGCGAAGCCGCCCAGGATGGCGAGGCCGAGGACGTCCGTCTCGGTCTCGAACTGGAGCACCGGAACGTCCAGATCGTCCCGGATGAGTGCGGAGGCCGGACCGCCGACGATGGCCGTCGGATCCATGCCCGAGCTGAGCGGCGCACCACCGGAAGCGCGGCTGTGGATGAGAAAGCCGTCGAAGGCGTGCGACACCGGCTGCACGGCGTCGACGTAGGTCACCATCCGGAACGCGGACTGTGACTCGCCGTCCGCCAGGAAGTAGTGCGGCTTCAGGTTGCCGAGAGGGCGCACGGCGCCCGGATGACGGAGGACTCGCGCCGCCTGCGTGAAGATATCGTACGAGTAGTCGTCGCCCGGGTGCATCAGTGAGCCGTAGCGTTCAGGGTCGGTCTGCACGAGGGGCTTCGTGCCGGCGACGAGAGAGAAGCCCCCGCCGATGACGCCCTGTGCCTGAGCGGACACGCCGACGTACGCGAAGCCGCTTCGCAGCAATTCGGCGTGGCCGAACACGAACTCCGGGTCGGCGTCGATGCCCGCGCTCACGTTGAGCCACTCGACGAACACGGTCCCGTTGAACTTCGACGCGTCCGTCGGGCGCCGCACCAGGATGCGCGTCTTGTAGTGAGCGGTGCCGGTGACGTCGACCGACCAGGCTCCGTCCATTCCCGGTGTGCCCCGGTAGCCGTACGCGCTCGCGTCTCCCTCGAGGAAGTACTCCTCTTCGACGTAGCCCACTGATTTCAGATCCAGGACCGACGCGGTGAACGGCTTCCCGGTGCTCCCGCCGGTGATGGGTCCGGCCAAGGTCGGGAGCGGCCCTGCGTCGACGTCTCCGCTGGTCGGCGCGCCTCCTGCGGAGTCAACCGCTGCGTCGGCCTGGGCCCGGCTCGCCACCGTGTCGGAGCTCGAGCAGGCCGCGCTGGCGAGCGCTGCCATGAATATTGCGAGCCACCGCGCCGAGAATGCAGATTCCGTCGGGAACTTGGAAGCCATGCTCGGTTTCTTGGCGTCGGCCGTCGGAAATTATCAAGCCCATCGCATGTGTTTCTCCGGCCGTCGCGACGCCGCTCGTGCAGGAGACGCATCACTTCAGGTTCTTCTGCTGGACCTTCCAGAGCATCGTCTCCATGCAGAACCCGCAGCTCGGCCCGAGGAACCACGACGCCGCGGTCTGATCGCCCGCCAGCTGCCACCGTAGCCACTCGACCGTCGAAGCGAAAAATTGCTTCGCCAGGGGATCCATTCCCGCCATCTTGCCGGTCAACGGGTTGTCGATGACGGTCGTATGGCTCGCTCCGATGACGTCGCCGTACCAGACCGGCGTCGTCGCATTCATGAAGTCGACGTCGCAGTTGGGGCGCGCGAGATCCGATACCGACGTGCCGTCCCCGCCGCTGACCGACGGGTCGTCTCCGCAGACGAACAGGGCGGGCTTGACGAGGTTCATCTCGTCGGTGTGCGGCGCGAAGGTGCCGCCGTTCAGGTGCACGGTGGTCGTCAAACGCGGGTCGTTGGCGATCTTGAACGTCGCCAGAGAGCCGGCGGATTGTCCGCCCGCCGCGATCTTGGTGGTGTCGATCGTGCCGAAGTAGGGGCTGCCCTGACGTTTGCTCTCCGTCACGAGCCAGTCGATCGCCGCCGTCAGCTCGGGGCCCTGCGGCGTCGAGTTGTAGGACACGACGACGAACCCGTGCGACGCGATGTCATTGAGCAGGGTCTGATAGATCCCTGGAAAGGCGCCCGCGCCGGGTCCCCACAGGAGGATCGGGTTCTTGATCCCGCCCTGGCCGAGCTCCTTCGGTGCGATGATTGTATAGTTCATCCCCGGCCCGGTCTTGTCGGTCTCCGTCGGCGTGAACGGACCCGTCATCGTAGGATCCTTGATAGGAGGAAGAATCCCGGTCGACATCGAGCTCGCGTCGGAGTCGGAGCCCGAATCCGACCCCGGGACTGACGCATCCGGATTGCTCGTTCCGCCCTTCGAACCGGCGACGCCGCCGCTTCCGGGCGCGCCTGACGTTCCGCCGAGGCTCGGTCCCACACCCCCGGCTCCCGGGGCTCCGCCCATCGGCAACGAGCTTCCACCACCAGGGCCGGGAACGGCGGCTCCTGCGCCGGACGGGAGCGAAGCCGCTCCGCCTGCGCCCGGCGACGTCGTTCCGCCGCTCGAACCGAACAGGGCGCCCGTCCCGGAATCG
>CAYUAW010000303.1:0-2706 GCA_964442485.1 uncultured Polyangiaceae bacterium | reverse complement strand
CCGTCCGGGTCACGGATTTGGCCGTCGCCGGCAACTGCGTGACGGGCAGTGAACGCATAAAGCTACGTCAATCATGCTTCACGAGCGAAGGGGTCCCGTCATGCGCAACACACTCTCTCTGTTCGTCCCGGTGGCACTGTCTCTCTCGGCGTGTGGCTCGGACGCGGCGACGTCCGGCTCCGGCAAGCCTTCGACCCCGTCGCACACGACCCCTGCGAGCACGCCGACCGACCCCACGTCGTCCCTGCCGACGCTGGCCGATGGTTACACTCGCTTCACCGCGCAGACGGTCACCGATATTGCACCGGGCGACGACGTGACGCACTGCCAGTACGTGATGGCGCCCTTCGACCACGACATGGACGTGCTCGACGTGCAGGGAGCGCAGTCGCAGTACGGGCACCATGGCGTCGCGTTCGCCTACACGCCTCCCGACGGCGTGGAGCTCGGCTCGGAAGTGCCTTGCATGATGGGGAGCAACGAGTTCAGCAGTGCTGCGCCGACGGCGGGCGGCATGCCTTCCATGGCGGCTCTCAGCGGCGGAGCCTTCCTCGGCGCTGTCGGCCCCATCGCTGGACGCCCCGCCACGCTGCCGGCAGGAGTCGCGTTCCGCCTGACGAAGGGGCAGGGCATCATGCTGAACCTCCACTACATCAACACCAGCACCGAGCCGGTCAACGGCGACGCGTACATCGACATGAAGTTCGTCGACGTCGATCCGGCTCGGTTGATCGCTGCCATCTTCCTTAACCTGAACGGCGGATTCAGCGTACCGCCGAAGGCCGAGGTGGACTCGACCGCCGACTGCGTGGCGAAGTCGGACGTCAACGTCATCATGATGAGCAACCACATGCACGAGTTCGGCACCCATGCAACGACGTCGGTCGTACACGGCGACACGGGTGAGGTGGAGGTCCTGCGCGACGATCCCACTTGGACCAGCGACATGCAGTCGAACCCGACGTTCACGCGCTGGGACGTGAAGAGCCCGTTCGTCCTCCACGCCGGTGACACGATCCGAACGAGCTGCAGCTGGAACAACTCGACGACGGGGACCCTCAGCTTCCCGCGAGAGATGTGCATCAGCGCCGGCTTCGCCCTCGCGACGGGCGACAACCCGACTGCGCCGGCGTGCTTCAACGGGCTCTGGCTCGGCGCGATGCCGTGAGCAGCAAGGCCCCATGGGCTCCGCGTAGCCTACCGCTTCGAGGCGTTTCCGGGGCCGGGGCCGACGTAGACTCCAAGCGCACCCACCGGTCGGCCAGCGCGTGACCGACGCGCGGGACGCGGCGGATACCGAACACGGCGAGCTTCGTTCGCGTCCCCGGCGGGGAGTGACGGCGGACGCCTACAGGCAGGCCCAGGTCATCGAAGCACCGGCGCCGCCCGTGCCGCCGCCCACAGGGGCGCGACAAGTGCAGAGCGTGGTGCGACCACGGGTCGTATAGGTGCATGTGCCGGCGCTCGAGCACATCCCGCCGGTCATCGGCGCCGTCGTCGGACAGGTCAGACACGTCCATGTCGACATCGCGCCGACGCCGCCGCAGGTGCACTCGTCGGTGCCGTAGCGGCAGATGTTGCTCTGACCCGGGCGCGTCGCGCGCGTGCACATGCCGCCGGACATCGGTGCGCTCATGGGACAATTCGCGGTGTTGGGGGCGCCGCCGGTTCCAACCGCTCCTCCCATGCCGCCCACGCCGCCGGCGCCACCCGTGCTCCGCATGCAGCGCCAGTCGAGACGACCGCCCTGCATGCTGCACGTGCACATCTCGGCGCCGTAGGTGCAGTCCGAGCCTTGCTCCGCCATCGTGCACATCGTCAGGTTGACCGGCTGACGCATGGGGCAATTGGCGGGACGCCCGCCGGCGCCGCTGCCGGCCATGCCGCTCGTCCCGCCGCCGCCGCTCATGCCACCGACGTTCGTGCCGCCGCCGCTCATGCCGCCGCCCGCGCCGACGCTGCCTGCCGCGCCACCGTCCGAGCCGACGACGGTACCGCCGCTGCCGCTCGAAGTGCCGCCGTCACTGCCCGGCGAGCCGCCCGAGCCGCTCGACGAACCGCCGTCGCCGCCGCCGGTCGTGTTGCCGGTTCCCGAGGTCGTCCCGGCAACACTCGAGCCGCCGCTCCCCTGGCTCGACGAACCACCCGCGGCGCTGGAACCACCGCTGCCCGTGTCCCCGCCGCTACCACTGCCATCGCCCCCCGTCCCGCTGAGCCCACCCGCATCACTCGAGCTGCCACAGGCGGTGAGCGTCAACGTTCCGAGCAACAACCATTGCGCAGCAACAATCCGCGAGCCCATGAGACCTCCGAGTGAGAGCTATGACGCGCGCAAATCGCGGCGCGCGATCATGCTAGAACTGTAACGGCCGCCCCGAACGGTCAGGCAGAAAAGCGACCGCTGCGCGCAAAGGCGATCATGATGGAAACTTCATGTTTCCCGTCGTCGTTCCCGCGAACCTGTAGCTCCTCGACTTCGACCGAACCGGCTCGCTCTCTGTCGCACCCGTCAGCGAGCCGTCACGGGATCAAGTCGAAGGAATGGATGCCCCCATGGCCGTCCACCGCGACGGCTCGCGCGCCGTCGAGCGCGCCTCCCGAAGGGGATGTCTCCAACGAACATCGGGAGACACCCGCCGGTCTCGAGGTCCCAGAGCCGGATGGTCTGGTCGAACGATCCAGAGAGCGCTCGCGTGCCGTCGAGTG
>CAYUAW010000302.1:0-9320 GCA_964442485.1 uncultured Polyangiaceae bacterium | reverse complement strand
TCGGGCAGGTCCGTCGTCGCGCTCATCGCGAAGGCAGCCGGGCGTTTCTCGAGGAAGCTCGTGATGCCTTCGCGCGCATCCGCCTGCTGTCCCGCCCAGTAGATGCAGCGGGAATCGTTGAGGTGGGCGGTCTCGGGGTTCGGATCCGCGAGCCCCCGGCTGAGCAGCGCCTTCGACAGCGCCACCGAGGTCGCAGAGGTGTTGTCGGCGATCTCGCGGGCCAGTGAGAGCGCCTTCGGGAGCACCTGGTCGGCGGGAAGCACGTAGTTGAAGAGCCCAGAGCTCGCCTCCTCGCTTGCGCGAAAGACCCGCCCGGTGAGGACGAGCTCCGAGGCCTTCGACGTCCCGACGATGCGCGGCAGGAACCACGACGAGCACGCCTCGGGGACGATGCCGCGACGCGTGAACACGAAACCGACCTTCGCGTCCTCCGCGACGACGCGGATGTCCATCGGCAGCGTCATGGTGATTCCCACGCCGACCGCGGGACCGTTGATGGCGGCGATCACCGGCTTCCGGCACCGGAAGATCGCGAGGGTGACGCGCCCCCCGCCGTCGCGATAGTCGGCGAGACGGATGTCCGAGTGACTGAAGGTCGCCCCGCCGTCCCCGGAGAGATCCGCACCCGCGCAGAACGCGCGCCCCGCGCCCGTGACCACGATGACGCGCACCGCGTCGTCACGGTCGAGCGATTGAAACGCCTCCACCAGCTCGTCACGCATCTGCGGCGTGTACGCGTTCAAGCGTTCGGGACGATCCAGCGTGATTGTCGCGACGCGGTCGCTCACGACGACGCGAATGTGCGGCTCTCTCATGAGAACCGTCTTACGCCGGCATGAGCGATCGGTGTAGCTCGAACGTACGCTGGCTCAGCGCTTGCCCTTGCTCTTCTTCTTCGCGGGCGCTTTCGCCGCGGGCTTCGCCGGCGCGGCCTTCTTCGCGGCGGCCTTGGCCACCTTCTTCGCGGCCTTCGGCGGCTTCTTCGCGGCGGCCTTCTTCGCGGACTTCTTTGCGGCGGCCTTCTTCTTCGCTGGCTTCGCCGGCGCGTCCGGCTGCTTGCCGGGTTGCCACAGCCCCACCCAGTTGCCCGCCGGGTCCATGAACCCAGCGATCCACCCCATGCCCTCAGGGAGCTCCATGGGCGGCATGGCCACCTCGCCGCCGGCGTCCTGGATCTTCTTCAGGTGAGCGGCGATGTCGTCGACGTTCGCGTACACCGTCACGCTGTGGTTCCCGTCGCGAGAGGCGCCGACGCCGCCGGCGATACCGCCCTCGTCCGGATGGACCATCTGCATGGTGCCGTCGGGCGACGGGCTCATCTTCCAGTCGAAGATCTTCTTGTAGAAGTCTTCCAGCGCCGGGCCGTCTTTTCCACTGATCTGAAACCACGTTACGGGATGAGCCAATTCGGTGCCTCCAGGTAGTCGAACACAGGTATCACGTTTGCCCCCTGCCTGGACAGCCCATGCATGCGTGTCGTTCGAGTAGCGGACGCGCGGGCGCTCGCCGTCACTCGAGCGGCTTCATCATGACGACGGAGTAGCCGACGGCGGTCGTTCGCCCGGCGTTGAAGTACGAGTGCCGCTGGTCGCCACGAAAGACCAGCACGTCGCCGGCGGCGAGGCGCCACGCCTCACCCGAGGCCACGAGCTCGATCTCCCCCGATTCGCACGTCAGGTACTCGCGGGTGCCGCGAGTGTGAGGGACACCCACCAGCCGTGCACGCGCCGGCAGCTCCATGCGCTCGATGAGCATTCCGGGAACCTCGTCCGGCAGGAGCGAACGCACGGTGACGCTCCCCCGGACCCTCGACGGCAGCGTGCCGTTCGGATAGAGCTTCACGACCTCCCGCGGTGGAGCGATGAGCTCCTCGATGGGGACCTGCAGCGCGAGCGCGACGCGGTGCAGGACGGCGAGGGTCGGATTCGCGGCCGCGGACTCGAGGTTCGCCCAGGTGGCCCTCGGCAGGCCGGCGAGCTTCGCCATCTGCTGCTGCGTGAACCCGCGGGATTGCCGCAGCTCCTTCAAGTGCCGCGAGAGCCGGGTCGCGATGTCCTCCGCCATGCCCAAAGGGTAGCGCCTTGCCAATTGATTGGCACGGGCGCCAACGCAAGGGCAGGGCCGCCCCAGGTTCTTCCTCGAAGGAGAGAGCTCCATGAATGTCGAAGGAAGAACCGCTCTGGTCACCGGCGCGAGCCGCGGGCTCGGCGCCGCGCTCGCCCGGGCGCTCGCCCGCAAGGCGGCGAAGGTCGTGCTCGTCGCCCGCGGGGAAGAGGCGCTCGAACGCGTGGCCAGAGAGATCACCCGCGAAGGGGGGACGGCGTTCGTCGTGCCCGGCGACGTCGCGGACAAGACGGCGATTCACCGGATCGCCGCCGTCGCCGCGGCGGTCGCGGGACCCGCCGCGCTCCTGATCCACAACGCGAGCACGCTCGGCAGAACGCCGCTGGTGCCGTTGCTCGACACCGAGTGCGAGGACCTCGCGCGGGTGCTCGAGGTGAACCTGGTCGGCCCGTTCCGGCTGACCCGGTTGCTCGCTGGCTCGATGGCGCTCCGCGGCGAGGGCCTCGTGCTGCACGTCACCAGTGACGCGAGCGTGAACGCCTACCCGAACTGGGGCGCGTATTCCGTCTCGAAGGCGGCGCTCGATCACCTCGGGCGGGTGCTCGCCGCTGAGCTCGCCCCGGCCGGCGTGAAGGTGCTCGCCGTGGATCCCGGCGAGATGCGCACACGCATGCACGCCGACGCAATGCCCGAGGCCGACCCGACGACGCTCGCCGATCCGGAGGACGTCGCCGCGCAAGTGGTCTCGATCATCGAACACTCGGAGTCGATCGCGACGGGGGCCCGCCTGGAAGCGAGCACCTGGAGCGGCTCGTGAAGGCGGCGAGCTGGCCCCGTGACGAGCCACTCGAGGAACGGCTCCTCGTGGTCGACCCCCGGAGCGGCCGGCTCGACGACTCCCGCGTCGGCGACCTCCCCCGCTTCCTGCGGGCGGGCGACGTGGTCGTCGTGAACGACGCCGCGACGCTCCCGGCGTCGCTTCACACGGTGAAAGGTGACGTCGAGCTGCGGCTTCTCGGGCGCCTCGGCAACGACGCGAGCTATCGCGCGCTGCTCTTCGGCGCGGGCGACGCGAGCACCCCGACGGAACGACGGCCCGAGCCGCCGCCCGTGCCCGCCGGCGCAACGCTTTCCTTCGAGGGCGGCCTCGGAGCGACCGTCACGTGGGTCGATCCCACCGCGCCGCGGCTCTGCCACGTTCGTTTCGACCGCGACGGCGCTCCGTTCTTCCGCGCCCTCTACGCCGCCGGCAAGCCGATCCAGTACGCGCACGTCACACGGCCGCTGCCGCTCTGGCACGTGCAGAGTGTGTTCGCGTCCGTGCCGTGGGCCTTCGAGTCGCCCTCCGCGGGGCGTCCACTCACCTGGGGGTTGCTCGGGCGCCTCCGCTCGTGTGGAGTCGGGCTCACCTTCATCACGCACGCCGCCGGCATCTCGTCGACCGGCTCGAGCGAGCTCGACGCGCGGCTGCCCATGCCTGAGCGCTACCTCGTGCCGCAAGCGGCGGTCGACGCCATCGGAGAGGCACAGCTGCGCGGCGGACAGGTCGTCGCCGTGGGCACGACCGTGACGCGTGCACTCGAGTCGGCGGCGAGGCTCCACGGTCGGCTTGTCGCCGGTACGGGAGAGGCGACGCTCGTGATCGGTCCGGGCTTCGAGCCGAGCGTGGTCGACGGTGTGATGACCGGAATGCACGAGAAGGGCACGAGCCACTTCGCATTGCTCGAGGCGTTCGCGCCGCAAGCGCTGCTCAGCCGCGCCGTCGTGCACGCGGACGAAGCCGGCTACCTCGAGCACGAGTTCGGCGATTCGTGTCTGGTGCTGCCCGGCGCGCTCGGAGCATGACCCGCGCGGTGAGTGAGATAGGTGCGCACGTGTGCGTACCCTGGCCTCCTCGTCTTGCTGATCCTTGGCTCTGCGGCGAAACGGTCCGACACGAGGCGACTGCTTCCCTCTTGTGATACCGTGATGCGTTGGAGCAATACCGCCGAGCAGGCGGAAAGAACTAAATGGGTCAATGGTGGCTGATGGGCAGAGATCGCGTTCCGCTCGGGCCGGTGACGACGGAGCTCGTCGTCCAGGGGATCCGAGCCGGCAAGGTGCCGGCCGAAACCCTCGCGTGTGAGGTCGGGGGCACGGCCTGGCGCTCGATCCGCTCGGTCGGGCGCTTCGCGCCATCGTTCGCCAAGCTGCGCATCGACGGCCCCACCCTGGTCGATCCCGACGACTGCCCCATCACCGAAGCGGAAGATCCCCCGACGCTAACGAACACCAAGCTCCGCTACCGAGCGGAGTCGGAAGAGGAAGAGCGCACCATCGCCGATGCGACCATCCAGCCAGACGATTTCGGCCCCACCCAGCGGGTCGACGAGCTGTCCGAGGTGACCATCGTCGACCGGAGCGCGCGACACTCCGAGCCTCCGTAGGCCGGCTCTCATTTTATCCGTCGGGTCACAGAGTCGACGGACTAGTCCCAGAGCTCGCGGCCCGCCGTGGCAGGATGCCACGGACACTGCCGTACGCCTTCGTACGCCTTCCAGCGGATATCGTCCGACCCGCCACGCGCCCTCGAACGGGCCGGATGAGCCGGCAGCCCGCCGCATGGTACGAGGCGTGCTTGGCAGTGCGAGATGCGCTACCTCGCGCTCGTCACCGACTACGACGGAACCCTCGCTCACCACGGAAAGGTCAGCGCGCGGGCCGTGGAGGCGCTGCGGCAGCTTCGCGAAAGCGGACGGCGGCTCCTGCTCGTCACCGGCCGGGAGCTCTCCGATCTGGTCCCCCTCTTTCCGGAGCACACGCTCTTCGACCGCATCGTGGGAGAAAATGGCGCGGTCGTGTGGGAGCCCGGGTCTCGCGACGTGAAACTCCTGGGCGAACCGGCGCCCGAGCGGTTCGTCGAGCGACTGAAGGCGCTCGGGGTTCCGATTGCCGTCGGGCGCGTCGTCGTCGCCACCCACGAGCCCCACGAGTCGACGGTTCTCGAGGTCATCCGCGAGCTGGGGCTCGAGAACCAGGTGATCTTCAACAAGGGCGCCGTGATGATCCTTCCATCCGGCGTGAACAAGGCGACGGGGCTCCGGGCCGCGCTCGCGGAGCTCGGCATCTCGCCGCACAACACCGTCGCAGTGGGCGACGCAGAGAACGACAACACCTTGCTCGCCGAGTGCGAGGCGGCGGTCGCCGTGTACAACGCGCTCGACACGCTGAAGGAGCGCGCTGACTGGGTGACGAAGGGCAGCAACAGCGACGGAGTCGCCGAGCTCGCGCAGGCTCTTCTCGCGACGGATCTCCGCGAGCTCGAGCCCCGGCTCGGACGTCACGACATCGCGTTCGGCAAAAGGCAGGACGGCAGCGAGCTCGCGGTGCATGCCTACGGGCCGCGGATGCTGGTATGCGGCGCCTCCGGCAGCGGCAAATCCACGCTCGTGGCAAGCTTTCTGGAGCAGCTCTCCGCCGCCGGCTACCGGTACTGCCTGATCGACCCCGAGGGGGATTTCACGAACGCGCCGGCGGCGCTCGTGGTGGGCGACGAACGCAAGGAGCCGACCATCGACGACGTCGTCGGCGTGCTCCACGCCGGCGAATCGAGTGTCGTCGCGAATCTCCTCGGCGTGCCGCTCGCCGAGCGACCGCGCTTCCTCGGCCCCCTGCTCGCTCGGGTGAGCGAGAACCGCATGCGCCACGGCACGCCTCACTTCATCGTCATCGACGAAGCACACCACATGATGCCCGAGGGCGACGTCACGCTGGACGAGACCGTCTCGAGCCTGCCTCATGGCGTGCTCCTGGTCACCGTCCATCCGGAGCGCCTCGCGACGAGCGTGCTCGAGAAGATCGACGAGCTCTTCGTGGTCGGAAAGAGCCCTGTGGACGCCGTGCGCGCCTTCATCGACCGCGCGCGGCTCGAGCCGTTCCCCCTCCCGGAGGCCGAGCTCGAGTCAGGCGAGGCTTACCACTGGTCCCGCTCGAAGCCCAACACACTCGAGCGCTTCCGGGTGACCCCGCCGAAGGCCGAGCGAAGGCGGCACGAGCGCAAGTACGCCTCGGGCGAGCTCGGCGAAGACAAGAGTTTCTACTTCCGCGGGCCGAAGGACAAGCTGAACCTCCGCGCCAACAACCTGGCGCTCTTCATGCAGATCGCCGAGGGCGTCGACGACGCCACCTGGACGCACCACCTGACCCGGCACGACTATTCCCGATGGCTCCGGGAGGCGATCAAGAACGAGGGCCTCTCCTCGTCGGTCTTCGCCATCGAGACCGATCGATCCCTCGGAGCCCGCGAGAGCCGCCTCCGGGTACGGACCGCCATCGAGGGCGTCTACACGCTTCCCGCATGAGGCCGGCGGGGCCATGCTCATGCGCATGCTTCGAGCCACGCTTCTGGACCCGATGGCCTTGCTTGCCGCGTCGGTCGCGCTCGCGCTGCCTCAGGCGAGCTGCGCGAGTAGCCCGCCTCCCCCGGACAGCCCCAATAGCAACGTAACGGTCGTCCACAACGGGGACACCACCGTCGTCTCAGTGGAGGACCACACGCTCGAGCCGGAAAACGCAGCGTGCAAGGCGTACTGCCAGCGGCTGAGCACGTGCTGGTATGCCGTCCCGAACGCCGACCCCATGCTCTCGCAGAAGGACGTGTACGCGAAGTGCTGGGGTGAGCAGCAACAGTGCCGGACGAGCACCACCGAGCTCTTCTGCTGCAGCTCGGCCGCCGCCTGCGGGGACTTCGTCAAGTGCCAGACCACGGCCCGGGACGTGGTTACCGATTGCAGGCACGCGCCGCAGAAGCCCTTGCCCTGAGGCCCCCGCCCCGTCGGGCGTGAAGGCCGCAGGAAGAAGTGCTATGCCTGGGGTACGCACGTGAGGATACAAGGACGACAGGCATCGGCCGGCGGCGGCTCGCTCATGCGCGAGCTCGCCCTGGGGGTAGCAATCGTGGCGGCGGGCTGCGGCGGCATCGTGACCGATACAAGCGGCCAGGACGGGGGCTCGGGCGCCGTCCGTGGGTCGTCGGGAGGCACCGTCGACCACGGCAGCGGCGGCACCACCGCGAAGGGCGGCGGATCAGGCACCGGCGGCCCCACGGGCACCGGCAACCGCGGCACCGGGGCCACGACGACGGGACCGAAGTGCGGCAACGGCGTCATCGAGACGGGTGAGCAATGCGACGGGACCGTGCGGACCTCGTCGTGCAGCACCGCGACGATGGGCGCACACCCCCTCGGCACTCTCAAGTGCAGCCCGAGCTGCCTTATCGACACGTCGAGCTGCACGACTTCGGGCACCGGCGGTTTCGTAGGCACCGGCGGGGCGACGTCCGTCGCAGGGAGCACCGCATCCGGCGGCACCACCGCGATCGACCAGTGTCTGATGTCGCCGAGCCTGCTCACGCAGGATTGCACGTCATCGTGCGGCTGCAAGGTATGCCCGGACGCGTATGCCGCGTGCAGGCGTGACGGCGGCTGCGCGTGGATCCTCGCGTGCGCTCACCAGGCGGGCTGCGTCTCCGTGGACCAGTGCTACCAGACGACCTGCGCCGGCATAATCGACCGCGCCGGCGGGCGGACCAGCCCGGGCGCGAAGTACGCGGACCCGGCGCTCGGCTGTCTCGCGCAGAACGGCTGCGGCGTGGCCTGCAACTGAGCGCGAGCGAGCGCCGTCGACGGTGCCCGCTCACTGCATCGACATCAGCTCGCGTTCGGCCTGGACCCAGTCGCCGAGCGCGTTGCCTTCGTTCGCGCCGCGAGCCACGTAGATCTCGAAGGCTCGGCGCTCGATGTCCTCCCGGCTCGCCGTGAGGCGCTCGATGTCCTCCCGGCTCGCCACGAGCTCCATGACCGGCTTCTGGCTCGAGCGTGTTCGACGTGCGGGAACCTTGGTGCGAATGGATTCTTTTGCCATGAACGTCCTCCGTCTTGGGCATTCCAAGATGGGCTCAACTCCGCTTCGCCCTATCAGGATCCGCGCCTCCGGCACAAATTTCTGCCGAACACGGATGCACGTCTGAAGCGCCCTTACCTCCGGGCGACACCGCCGGACGGGAACGCTGGCGCGTCCGTGAATCATCGACTCCACTGCTTTTCACGGGCACTCTCGGGCCGCCGCGGCTCGTATGGGCCCCGACCGAGGGAAGCAGATCATGGAAGAAACGAGTCGCGCCGAAGGCGCTGCACCGTACCCGCCGCCAGCACGCGCCTGGTACATGGTCGGCGCGTTGATGGTCTTCTACGTCTTCTCGTTCATCGACCGCCAGGTGATCGCCTTCCTCATCACTCCGATGAAGCGGGACATGGCCCTCTCGGACACGCAGGTGGGGCTCATCCAGGGCATCGGATTCGCGATCCTGTACACCTTCCTGGGGCTTCCCATAGGCCGCCTCGCCGATCGGATCAGCCGGAAGAAGATCGTGACCGTCGGTGTGCTGGTGTGGTCGTTCATGGCGACCCTGTGCGGCCTCGCGAGGACGGGGACGGATCTGTTCCTGGCTCGAGTCGGCGTCGGCGTCGGCGAGGCCGCGCTGTCGCCGGCGGCGTACTCGCTACTCACCGACTCGTTCCCTCGCGAGAAGCTCGGGCGCGCCTTCGGCGTGTACAACATGGGCATCGCCATCGGCAGCGGCATCGCGTCACTGACGGCCGGCATCGTGATCGTCGCCGTGTCGCACGTGAGCCATTATACGTTGCCCATCCTGGGAGAGGTGCGCGGCTGGCAGCTCGTGTTCATCATCACCGGGCTGCCCGGGGCGTTCCTACCGCTCCTTCTCCTCACCGTGCGCGAACCCGCGCGGCGCGGGATGCTCAAGTCGGCG
This sequence comes from uncultured Polyangiaceae bacterium, assembly GCA_964442485.1. Classification (GTDB taxonomy): domain Bacteria; phylum Myxococcota_A; class Polyangia; order Polyangiales; family Polyangiaceae; genus DASZVB01. The sequence continues at coordinate 448 of CAYUAW010000302.1, read as the reverse complement.
GGCCAGGCGCGCGCGGCGGTGCCCTTCTCGGAAGTGCTCGCCTACGTGAACGCAAATCGTAGCTTCTACGCGCTTCACTGTATCGCCTTCGGCCTGCTCGCGATGGTCGGCTACGGCGTCGGCGCATGGCTCCCGGAGTCGCTCGTCCGCGCCTATCGCACGGAAGGCCTCACCATCGCGCAGGTCGCGAAGGTCCTCGGCCTCGCGACGATGTTCCTCAACGCGAGCGGCATCTTCACAGCCGGTCGCGTCGCCGATCACCTCTCTGCAAAGGGAATGCGCGACGCGCCCATCGTGGTTGCCCTGGGCGTCGCCATCTGCATCGTCTTGACGAGCAGCGTGACGCCCTTCATGCCCAGCCTGTCGCTTCTATGGGTCGCGCTGAGCGTCGCCGCGTTCCCTTTCAGCGCCTACACGAGCGTCGGCTCCATGGCCATCAACCAGGTGA
>CAYUAW010000301.1:0-9327 GCA_964442485.1 uncultured Polyangiaceae bacterium | reverse complement strand
GGAAGACAGCGATAGAGTCTTAGCTTTGCATCCTTCTCGCATCCCGGGACGGTCGGGTCAGATGAAGCCGCAAGGCATCCTTCGCGTGGGGCGTGGACAGGCCGCCCTCAGGTACGTTCTTCTCGCCCTCACCATCACGCTGGCGAGTGGCTGTTTCGTGTCGTTTCCGGACTACGCGGAAGGCGACATCCACGGCCATGCAGGGAAGCCCTCCGTCAGCGGCCCCGATGCAAGCGCCGGCGGGGGAGGCGCCTCGGGGAGCATGGACGGAGGCGCCGGCGCACCGCAGCCGGGGAACGGCGGCGCGAGCTCGGGCGGCGCCCGCAGCGACGGCGGCGCGACCGCGAGCGGCGGCCGCAACTCGTCCGGCGGCGCGGGCACGGGAGGCGACGTCTCCGGAGTCGACGCGGGACCGTCGTGCACCGACGGCATCGTAAACGGTGAGGAGACGGACGTCGATTGTGGAGGGCCGACGTGTCCGAAGTGCGACGCCGGCGCAGCCTGCAAGGTCGCCGGCGACTGCACCATCGCGTTCTGCATCGCGAACGTGTGCCAGGACATCACTTGCACGGATGCGATCCTCGATGGGACCGAGACGGCGATCGACTGCGGCGGTGCGACGTGCCCGAAGTGCGGTCCGTCGCGCGCCTGCAAGCTTGCCACCGATTGCACGAGCAAGGTGTGCACGGGGAACGTCTGCCAGGCGCCGAGCTGCTCGGACGGCGCCGAGAACGGCTCGGAGACGGACGTCGACTGCGGCGGCGGCGCGTGCCTTTCGTGCCCCGTCTCGCGCCACTGCAAGATCCCGGGTGACTGCCGCAGCGGCTCGTGCCGCGCCGGGGTCTGCGCGGCACCGTCGTGCACCGACCGGGCGCTCAACGGCACCGAGACGGACGTCGACTGCGGCGGGCCCGGCTGCGCGCCCTGCGCGGTGCTCCGCACCTGCGCCGTCGCACCGGACTGTACGACCGGGCTGTGCCTGAACAAGGTCTGCGAGGATCCGAAGTGCCTCGACGGCCTGTTCAACGGGCTCGAGACGGACATCGACTGTGGCGGCGGCGTGTGCCACTCCTGCGCCGCGGGAGCGCGCTGCAAGGCTTCCAGCGACTGCAGCTCCAACCTGTGCAGCGCGAGCACGTGCCAGACCGCGACCTGCAAGGACAAGGTGACGAACGGCACCGAGACCGACGTCGACTGCGGCGGCAGCTGCGCGCCCTGCCCGGTCGGCGGCGGGTGCGGCTTCGGCGGGGACTGCGTCTCCGGCGTCTGCGCGGCTTCCATCTGCGCCACGCCGACCTGCACGGACACCGTCCTGAACGGCGCCGAGACGGACGTCGACTGCGGTGGCACCTGCGCCCAGTGCGGGCCGACGAAGAAGTGCGCCGTGAACACGGACTGCGCAACGGGCCTCTGCGCCAACAAGATCTGTACCACGGCCGAGTGCACTGACGGCATGCAGGACGGCTCCGAGACCGGCGTCGACTGCGGCGGTGGAGTCTGCGGCAAGTGCGCGGTCGGACAGGGCTGCGCGATGGCGGCGGACTGCGCGAGCAATGTCTGCACGAGCAGCGTATGCCAGACCGCCAGCTGCACGGACACCGTGAAGAACGGCTCCGAGAGCGACGTCGATTGCGGCGGAAGCTGCGCCACGAAGTGCGTCGCGGGCAAGGCCTGCACGGTGGCCGGCGACTGCGCGAGCGCGTCGTGCTCCGGCAGCGTCTGCCAGGCGCCTACCTGCTCCGACGGCGTCAAGAACGGCTCCGAGACGGCGACAGACTGCGGTGGAAGCTGCCCGACGGGCTGCGTGGCGGGCACGCCCTGCGTGAACGCGACGGACTGCTCGAGCGGCCTGTGCGTCGGTACCTTCTGCGCCGCGCCCTCCTGCAAGGATGGCGCGCGCAACGGCACCGAGACCGACGTCGACTGCGGCGGCAGCTGCCCGACGAAGTGCCCGACCGGTGAGGCCTGCTCGACGGACTTGGACTGCGTGAGCCTCGTATGTGTAACCAACGTCTGCCAGGCAGCGAGCTGCAGCGACGGGGCGAAGAACGGCTCCGAGAGCGACATCGATTGCGGCGGCAACTGTCCGAACCGCTGCGACGTCGGACAGGCCTGCGCGACCTTCGCGGACTGCACGACGCAATCGTGCACGAGCTCTCTCTGCCAGGCCGCGCTCTGCAACGACGGCGCACAGAACGGAAGCGAGACGGACGTCGACTGCGGCGGAAGCTGCCCGGCCTGCGCCGCGGGCAAGACGTGCCGCGTGGGCACGGATTGCGCGACCAACGTGTGCACGTCCGGGCTCGTGTGCGCGCAGGCGGGTTGCACCGACGGCGCCAAGAACGGAACCGAGACGGCGGTGGACTGCGGCGGGAGCTGCCCGCCCTGCGCGCCCGGCAGCGCGTGCAAGGTACCGGCCGATTGCACGAGCGACGTCTGCACGGGCACGGTCTGCCAGACGCCGACCTGCAGCGACGCCGTGCTGAACGGCTCCGAGTCGGCCGTCGACTGCGGCGGCACCTGCCCGAGATGCGCGACGGGGAAGACCTGCGGCTCCGGCGTCGACTGCCAGAGCGGCGTGTGCAACGTGACCTGCCAGGCTGCGCTCTGCACGGACGGCGTGCGAAACGGCAGCGAGACGGACGTGGATTGCGGCGGTGCGTGTCCGAGCTGCGCGGTCGGCAACGGGTGTGGCTCCGGCGTCGACTGCCAGAGCGGCGTGTGCCAGAGCGGGGCGTGCGCGACGCCGTCCTGCGGGGACGGCACGCTGAACGGTTCCGAGACGGACGTCGACTGCGGCGGCTCTTGCCCCGGGTGCGCCCCCGGCGGCCACTGCGTGCTCGGGTCGGATTGCGTGAGCCTCTCGTGCAACGTGACGTGTCAGGCGCCGACCTGCGCCGACGGCATCCAGAACGGCGGCGAGAGCAGCACCGACTGCGGTGGGTCGACGCAATGCAGCCGGTGCAATCCCGGGCAAGCGTGCGGGGTGCCCGCGGACTGCGCGAGCTCGGTCTGCACGAACAGCGTCTGCCAGGGACCGACCTGCACCGACAGCGTGCAGAACGGAAGCGAGACGGACGTCGACTGCGGCGGCTCGAGCTGCCAGCCCTGCAGCATCGGCCAGAAGTGCGGGGGGAACGTCGACTGCACCACCGGGCTCTGCATGGGCGGCGTGTGCGCGCAGACGTGTGGCGACGGCGTGAAGGACGGCTCGGAGACGGACGTCGACTGCGGCGGCGGCTCGTGCCCTCGCTGTGCGGACGGCAGGAAGTGCGCGGTGACGGGCGACTGCACGTCGAGCAACTGCCAGTCCGGCGTGTGCTGCACGTCCGGCTCGAACCGCGACGGTGATTCGCTCGACGACTGCACCGAGTACACCGACGGTAACGCCTGGACCGACCCCGACATCTTCAACGGCTTGAACGGCAACGTGCTGCCCATGTGCTCGAAGAGCGCCAGCTCGCTCTCGTGCACCCAGCAGGACACCGTCGCGGAGGTGAGGGCCTGCGCGGCTCTCGGGGCGACGCAGAAGATGAGCCAGTGGGCAGGGTGGAGCTGGCCGTCGACCAGCGACCCGAACCTCTGCTCCAGCGCGCACGGCTTCAGCCCGAACTGGACGCAGTCCTGCAGCACGAAAACCTGGGCCGTCTACTACACCGGCGTGATGAACCTCGGCATCGCCGGCAAGTACTGCTTCCGCATGGCCGCCACGACCACGTCGAACGCATCTTGCGGCACCCTCGTCGTGAACGGCGACTCCGGCACCCCCATCGTCGTGACGGACGGCGGCAGCGCAGTGTGCTTGACGGCGGCAAGCGCGCAGACGGCGAAGCTCGAGTTCTACTACCAGCAAACCAACGGCGTCACGCCGACCAGCGCTTACAGCTTCGACGCGCTGTGGTGCTACGCGCCGTTCGGTACCTGTGATCCGTCGAAGACCGGCGTCGGCAGGACGTTCAGCCCGCAAGTTCTGAGGAAACAGTGATCATGCGACATCACCTCCGCGCGGTAGCTCTGGCGTCGCTGCTCTCGTGCCTGTCGCCTCGGCCGGCGGCCGCGCAGAGCACGGCCGCGGCCGAAGCGCTCTTCAACGAGGGTCGAAGCGCGATGGACGCGAAGGACTACGACACCGCGTGCCAGCGCTTCCGCGAGAGCGATCGCCTCGATCCGGCGGTCGGTACGCTGCTGAACCTTGCCGTGTGCGAGACGTCACGCGGCCGCGTCGCGACGGCATGGGAGCTGTTCCGCGCGGTATCCGAGAAGCTTCCCGCCGACGACCCGCGCCGTGATTTCGTCTCCAAGCAGCTGTCGCTGATCGAACCGCGCTTGCCGCACCTCGTCTTTTCGGTCGCGAGCGGAGCTCCCGCCGACACGCGCGCGAAGGAGGGCGACGCCGAGTTCGCGAGCGCCGCGTTCGGGGTCCCGCTGCCGATGGATCCCGGCAAGCATACCTTCGTCGTCGACGCGGCCGGGTTCGACGGACGCACCGTCGAGGTGGAGCTCACCGAAGGAAAGCAGGAGAGCCTCGAGATCGCGCCGGGGCCGCTGAAGCCCGCTGCATCGTCGACGAACACCGCTGCGCTCGCGCCGCTCCCTTCCGACCAGGGGCACAAGGCGCACGACACGCGGCTCATGGGCTGGGTCATCGGTGGAGTCGGCGTCGCGGGCCTGGGCGTGGGGCTCTCCACCGGTCTCATGGCCCTCAGCAAGAAGAACACGACCGACTCACAGTGCAGCGACGCCCTGCAGAAGTGCACGGCCGAGGGCCGCGACGCCGCGTCGTCGGGGCGGACGCTTGCCGTGGTCAGCACCGTCGGGTGGATCGTCGGCGCGCTCGGCGTCGGGGCCGGCGCTTACTTCATCATCACCGGCACCCCGAAGAGCGGCCAGACGGCCCTCTCGACGGACTTTGCTCCCACCGGTGGCGCCGTTCGAGTGACGCGGACGTTCTGAGGAGCGTCTGGCCAGCGCGAGGGCGGCGCATTCCGGCGAGAAGACCGGCCGCGGTCGCTCAGCGCCGCATCTGCAGGGGATCGAACGAGTCGCCCTTCTTCGAGGACGCCTTGGCGTGAGCAACGGCCACTGGCTTCGAGAGAACGGCGTGCTTCGCGCCGGCCTTCTTCTGCGGCGGCGGTTCTTCGGCTGCATCGTCGGACGCCTGGACGCTGGCTGCAGGTGCGCTCGCTTCGGACGCCTTCGCCGTGGCGGCAGCCGGCTCCGTCGCCACGGGTGCCGGCGCAACCGGCGCTGCGAGAGCCGCGGCCGGGCGCGAGGACTTCGCGGCCGCCACCGGCTCGTGACCCGCTCGCATCACGACGATGCCGATGATGGACGCGACGGCCACGGCAGCACCGACGAGGAGCGCGGCGGGGGGCTTCTTGCGAAACTCCGGAGTGACGAGCTCGGTGCCCTCCAGCGAGTCGCCCGCGGGCGCGGCGCCCTGCAGCGGCCCGATGGAGATGCTGTCGAACGAGAGATTCGGCGGACGGCCCGGGTGGACGATCCTCTCGAGCGCCTTGGCCATGTCGCCCGCCGTCGTGAAGCGCTGCGCGGCGTCGCGGTTTGCAGCCTTCGCGAACCAGGTGTCGAAGCCCGCGGGGACAGAGCCCATCTTCGAGGGAACGGGGAGCGGGAGCACGCAGATCTTCAGGAGGAGATCGCCGAGCGCTTCGCTCTCGAAGGGTCGCTTGCCGAGAAGCGCCTCGTAGGTGATGACGGCGAGAGCCCAGAGGTCGGTGCGATAGTCGACCTCGACGGTGCCCTGTGCTTGCTCGGGGCTCATGTAGAACGGCGTCCCGAGGAGCGCGCCCGTGCGCGTCTTCGACGCCGCGTTCACCGCGAGCTCGTTCTTCGCCTTCGCAATGCCGAAGTCGAGGACCTTCGCGACGGGATCGTCGTCGTCCGTCTCGACCAGGAAGATGTTGTCGGGCTTGAGGTCGCGATGGGTGATCCCGGCCTGGTGCGCCTTGGAGATCGCACGCGCGACCTGCTTCAGGACGCTGGCCACCGCCGGCGCGGGCATCGGCCCCTTGCGGACCAGCCGATCGGCGAGGCTCTCGCCGATGAGGAGCTCCATGACGATGAAGGGCACGCGCTCGTGCACGCCGTAGTCGAAGGTCTGCACGACGTGCACGCCACGCAGCGCTGCTGCGGACTGAGCCTCACGGAGGAATCGCGCGAGCCCTTCTTCGCTGTTCGCGATACTAGGGTCGAGTAGCTTCACCGCGACGGGCGCGTTCAGCGTCAGATGATCCGCACGCCAGACGGCGCCCATGCCGCCCTGGCCGAGCTTCGACGTCAGCCGGTATTTGCCGGCGATGACGTATCCAGGTCCCCAGGTTTCTTCTGCCAAGCCAACGCTCAGTTTAGCGTACCTTGCTCGGCTCCGCTCGACCTCTGCGCTACAGGTACGGCATTGCGACGACGAGCGACCAGCGCTCACCAGTGTGCGCGTCTGGATGCTCGTGTGGGTGCGCGTGAGCGGCGCGCCATACGACCGCGGAGATCTGCTCCGCGTGACGGCTTCGCGCGCCGATGACGATGCCGACGACCTGCGCTTCCGACGACACTTCCCGGCCTTCGACCTCCGTCAGGATGTCGCCGTCGGATAGCCCGATGCCGAGCGCGCCGACGCCGGAGAGGAGGATGCCCGCCGGATGCGCGGCCGTGGCGCCGACGGGAAGCCCGGTGGGTACGACGCCCGCGCTGGCGAGGCGCAACACGGTGTCCTTCCCGACGAAGATGCCGCCCGCGATGGCCGACCCCGAAGGCGCGCCTTTCCGCGGATGTGCGCCGCGCTTGCGCGAACCCGAGGGCGTCGCGAGCGGCGCCGCAGATTCCGGCAACGTCGTGATCACGTCGCCTTCGACGGGGGGAGGGAGACTCGCGCCCGCGGGCGCGGCGCACGCGGCGTGCAGCGCCGCGACGGCAGCACCGAGCCGCTGCCCGAGCATCCCCGCTTCCGATTCCAGCCGCGACGGCGACAGCGCCGCGGAGAGCGGGATCGCGAGCGGCACGACGAGCAGGTGACGAGCGAGTGACAAGGAGAACTCGCGGCGAGCATAGCACGATAGCGCCGCGCCCCGGGTCGGGCGCCGCCGCCGTCGGTCAGCTCCGGACGCGCCAGTTACCCTGGTACGTCTTCCCGACCGGGTCGCACGTCGGATCGGTGACGATGAGCTCCGGCCGCGACGAGCGACAGTACACGATGGTGTTCTGGCGGAACGTGCGCCCGAACTGCACGGCCTCCTCGCGATCGATGCCGTGGACGAGCCACGCAGGCTCGCGCCACACGCCCTCCGGCTCTTCCTCGTAGCCGACGCATTGCTCGACTCGATGGCACCCGAGGATCAAGAGGTCGCGCATGACCACGTGACGCGTCTCGTTCACGCGCCGTGGAAGCAGCATGGAGCGGGGGTTATAGGCCGTCAGGATGGCGAACGGCTCGCGAAGCAGCTGGGGGAGAGCGCTCTCGTCCTTCACCAGCTCGCCGTCGATGGACACGCGCGTGATGCCGCTCTCGGCGGTGAGCTCGTAGATGGTCGCGAAGTAGGAGCGAAGGAGGTTCTGGTCCACTCTGGTGTCGCGCGCGCCCGTCCGGCGGCGCCCTTTTGCCTGGGAGCCATACCCCAGGTCAAATCTGAAAGCGATAGCCCACGCCGCGCACGGTCAGCAGATGACGCGGCTCCGAAGGATCTCCCTCGAGCTTGGCCCTGAGCTGCGCGAGGAAGTTATCGATGGTGCGCTGCGTGCCGTGGTGGCCGGCGCCCCAGACCCGGCTCTTTATCTGCTCGCGCGAGCGCACGTGGCCCGCGGCCTCCACCAGGTACCAGAGGATCTCGAACTCCGTCGGCGTCAGCGGCACCGCGGCTCCCGCCCGGGTCACCTGGCGCGTCGCGGCGTTGATCTCCAGGTCACCGGCCCGCACCAGCTCTTCGGCGCGGGGCCGCGCGATCGCGTCGCGGCGAAGAACCGCGCGCACGCGCGCGAGCAGCTCGGCGAGACCGAACGGCTTCGTCACGTAGTCCTCCGCGCCGAGCTCGAGGCCCATGACCTTATCCATCTCAGCGCCGCGGGCCGAGAGCACGATGATGGGAACGGCGTTGCCCTCGGCGCGCAGCAGGCGGAGAACCTCGAGACCGTTTCTCCGGGGAAGCATGACGTCCAGGATCACGAGATCGAGGGGCTCTTCCCTGCGACGCACGCGCTCGAGGCCAGCCTCGCCGTCGTCGGCGACCTGCACGTCGTAGCCCTCGGCCTCCAGGTTCATGCGAAGCCCGAGCGAGATGCTCTCGTCGTCTTCGATGATGAGGATGCGCTTCTTGTCCGTGCCGGTGCCCATGGATGGCTGTCTCAATGGAGTGGGAGAACGAGCGTGAAGGTGCTGCCGTCGCCCACGCGGCTCTCGACGTCGACGCGGCCGCGATGCGCGCGCATGACGTGCTTCACGATGGCCAGGCCGAGCCCCGAACCCTCGCGCTCACGCGAGAGCCTGTCGTCCACCCGGTAGAACTTCTGGAAGATGCGCTTGTGCTCGATCGCCTCGATGCCCTGCCCGTTGTCCTTCACCGCGATGCGCACCGCGCGATCGTTCACCACGACGGAGAGGACGATCTTCGCGACGTCGCCGCCGTACTTCTGTGCGTTCGTGAGCAGGTTCAAGAGGGCGCCGCTGAGCGCACCACGGTCCGCGACGATGCGCGGCAACTGCTCGGGCAGGACGAGCCTGAGCTCGACGCCACGGCGCTCGCGGATCGGCTCGAACGCCGTGACGGCCTCGTCGACGATCGCCTTCACGTCCGTCTCCTGCATCGTGTACTCGCGGCGCCCGCTCTCCATGCGGCCCCAGTCGAGCAGCCGATCGATGAGCGCCTGCAGACGGGTGCTCTCCCGGGCGAGCCCCTGGATGCACTTGTCTTCCGCGGCAGCGTCACCACGGCGGAGGGCGAGCGTCTCCGAGAAGAGCCGGATGGACGTGAGCGGCGTCCGGAGCTCGTGCGACACCTTCGACACGAAGTCCGTCTGCAGCTGCGAGAGGTTCGCCTCCCGCGTCACGAACACCCAGACCAGGATCACGCCGGTCGCGGCCGCGCCGCTCAGCGCCATGACCAGGATGCCCATGAGCAGGTTCACGTTGGCCTCGCCGAGGAAGAGCAGGACCACGCCGAGGCCGAGGAGCAGGAACGTCGGCACGACGACCAGCGCCACCAGGAGGACGACGATCCGGCGAAAGCTCCGCTCGGTGAGCCCGCGGCTGCGCAGCGCGAACTCGGTGGCGCGCCCCGGCGCAGGCCGGCTGCTCTTGCCCGCCGGCGACGGCGCGGCGCC
>CAYUAW010000300.1:3621-9333 GCA_964442485.1 uncultured Polyangiaceae bacterium | reverse complement strand
GCTTCGGCGGTGGCGACGGCGCCGCCGGCGGAGCGGGCGATCTCGTCGCGGCGGCGGACCGCGGCGCCGACGAACTTTGCGAACAGCGGGTGCGGCTGCATCGGCCGGCTCTTGAACTCCGGATGGAACTGGCAGCCGAGGAAGTGCTGATGCCCTTCGAGCTCCACCACCTCCACCAGGCGGCCGTCGGGGCTCGTTCCGCTCTGGATGAGCCCGGCTCGCGCCAGCTGATCGCGGTAGGCGTTGTTGAACTCGTACCGGTGACGGTGACGCTCGCTGATCTCGTGGGTGCCGTAGATCTGCGCGGCGGCGCTGCCGCTCTTCAGCACGCAGGGATACGCGCCGAGGCGCATGGTGCCGCCCTTCTCCTGCACGCTCCGCTGATCGGGCATGAGATCGATGAGCGGGTGGGGCGTGTCCGATGAGAACTCCGTGGAGTTCGCGCCCTTCAAGCCGCACACGTTGCGCGCGAACTCGATGACGGCGAGCTGCATGCCGAGGCAGATCCCGAAGAAGGGAATGTCGTGCTCGCGCGCGAAGCGGATCGCCGCGATCTTCCCCTCGATCCCGCGGTCGCCGAAGCCGCCGGGGACGAGGATCGCGTCGAGGCCGGTGAGCGTCGCCTGTGCGCTGGTCCGCTCGATCTGCTCCGAATCGATGTACGAGAGCTCGACGTGGACGTCGTTCTCCAGCCCACCGTGGACGAGCGCCTCGTGCAGCGACTTGTAGCTGTCCTGCAGGTGGACGTACTTGCCGACGACGCCGATCTTCACCGAGCCGTTCGACGGCTTCTTGAATTTGTCGACGACGCGCCGCCAGGTGCCGAGCTCCGGCTGCCGCGACCAGATGTTCAGACGCTCGGCGATCTCGTCGTCCAGGCCCTCCGCGTGCAGGACGAGCGGAAGCTCGTAGATGCAGGAGACATCGACCGCCGCGATGACGCTGTCGACGTCGACGTTGGAGAACAGCGCGATCTTCTCCTTCAGCCCGCGTGGGATGGGCCGGTCGCACCGGCACAGGAGGATGTCCGGCTGGATGCCGATCTCGCGCATCTCGCGCACCGAGTGCTGCGTGGGCTTCGTCTTCAGCTCACCGGCCGAGGCGATGTAGGGCACCAGCGTGACGAACACGCTGACCGCGTTCTGCGGCCCTACCTCCACCTTCAGCTGCCGGATCGCCTCCAGGAACGGGAGCGACTCGATGTCGCCGACGGTGCCGCCAATCTCGATGATCGCGATGTCGGCGCCGTCGGTCGCTTCCTTGATGCGCGTCTTGATCTCGTCGGTGATGTGCGGAATCACCTGGACGGTCGCGCCGAGGTATTCGCCGCGCCGCTCCTTCGAGATGACCGTCTCGTAGATGCGGCCCGTCGTGATGTTCGCCTTGCGGCTGAGCCGCGACGACGCGAACCGCTCGTAGTGTCCGAGGTCGAGATCCGTCTCGGCACCGTCGTCGGTGACGAAGACCTCGCCATGCTGGTACGGCGACATCGTTCCGGGATCGACGTTGATGTAGGGATCGAGCTTCATGTGCGTGACCCGCAGGCCACGCGCCTCCATCAGCGCGCCGATGGAAGCAGAAGCGAGCCCCTTGCCGATCGACGAGACGACACCGCCGGTGACTAAGACGAACTTGGTTCGTCGATTCACCGGAGAACCTCCATGCCCGAACCTCTTAGCATTCTTCATGGTTGACTGCACCAGGTATTCAGTGACGTCCGTTCAGATGTCGAGAGGCTTTCAGAATTCTCCGAACACCGCGACGCCCGCGCCGGAGCTCATCGGTGTAGGCACAACGGCTACATGTCGCGCCGGCGGCTTCGACCGCACGGCCTCGGGCGACTTGACGCTCGTCGGCACGAAGGCGCCTTCGAGCATCGCGAGCACGCCGCCGGTCTGACCGACGAGGCTCAAGCTCGTGATCACCGTGCGTAGCACCAGCGCGAAGGTCGTGCAGTTCGTCTCTCCGCTCCCGCAGCGCGTCTTCGTGAGTGACATGTACGGACCGGCGACCGGAATGCGGAGCGAGGACGCAGAGTCTGCGTGCTTCCAGCCGTAGGAGCTGGCGAGCGCAATCCCGTACCAGGCCGCCGTCACGCCGGCGCCGACGAGGATCAGATTCGGCCGCGCCGCGGGCGGCGGATACGTCGACGGATTCAGGTCCACCTCGGGCTGGACGGGCTCGTCGGCGCGCGCCGCCCGGACGGAGACGAGGGACGCGGAGACGAGAGCCGCGGCGGCCACGCGAGAAACGAAACGGCCATGCTTTCGCGGGCTCGCCATGGGGACGGGGGCCTATGGCAATGTCCGCGTCCGAACGCAAGCACCGCGCGGAAGCGGCATCATTCGAGCCCCGCGAGCGCGAGCCAGCGTCCCTCCGCGCTCGGTAGAAAGCCGCGCGCGCGCTCCGAAACCACGGCGACCTGATCTTCGTGCCAGAGCGGAACGACGGGCAGGTCGACCGCCATCGTGTCGGCGAGCTGTCGGTAGATCTCGCGACGAAGCGCGCGGTCTGCGGCTTCCGACGCGCGATCGAGCAGCTCGCCGGCGAGCGCGCTGCGATACCGCGCTCGGTTCTTCCCCTGGCCGCCCTCGCCGGGGACGCCGCGCGGGTGAAAGAACCACGAGAGCACGTTCGGCTCGGTGAGCTCCGGCATCTGAAGCATCGCAAGATCGAAGTCGCCGGCGTCGAGGCGGGCGAACATCACCCCCAGATCGAGCGGCACGACGTCGACCGAAAGGCCCGCGTCGCCGAGCATCTGCGCGACGGCGCGCGCCATCGTGACGCGCGGCCGGTCGGTGCTCGTCAGCAGCTCGACCGGCCCGAGTTTCGTGAGCACGTCCAGCGACGCCTTGGGTGACGGCGCGCTCGACATCACCGCGGTTGGCGTCGCCCAGTGTCCGGGTGGGAGCAGCCCGGCCGCGACGGTCGCACGCCCGGCGAGCAGCGTCTTCACGATGGCGTCGCGATCGATGGCGCCGCCCACCGCGCGGCGCACCTCGACGTCGCGAAACGGCGCGCGGTCGTTCTGGAAGAGCAGGTACGTCACGTTCGCGCCCGAGCGCGAGACGACGCGAAGCCCCGCGCGACCGGCGATCGCCGGCAGGAGCTGCGGCGACACGGCGTTCGGCGCGACGTCGCTGCGCCCGGAGAGCAGTCGCTGCACGCGCGCGTTCTCGTCGCGTACCGTGCGCACGACGACCGCGTGACGCGGCCGCGGCAGGATGCCCGTCTCCGCGGGGCTCAAGGTCACCTCGCCCGGCGCCACGGCGGCGATGGCGAAGGGACCGAGGCCGTCGAGCGCGCCATCCGACCGTGGCGGGCTCCGCGCCTCGTCGGCTCGCAGGATGGGGATCTCGAGATCCGTGAGGAGCGTGGCGCGTGGGCGATCGAGCGACAGCGTGACCACGTGCGCGCCGTCGGCCGCGCAGCCCCCGATGGCCGCGACGATCCCGCGGTGCGGGCTGCCGAGCGCCGGGTCCCGGATGGCGGCGAGCGTCGCGCAGACGTCCCCGGGACTGAGCGGGCTGCCGCCGTGGAATCGCGCGCCCGGGCGGAGCGTTACTCGCAGCGTGCGCGCGTCCGTCCATTCGGCGTGCTCCGCGGCGAGCGGCACGGGCTCGAGCGTCGAAGGCTCGAGCCCGAAGAGGCCCGCATGCGCGAGCCGTGTGATCTTCACGTCCAGGCTGCGTGTCGCGAACCTCGGGTCGAGCGTCTGCGCCTCCGTCGCCACGACGACCTCGATGGGGCGTTCCCCGCCGCCTTCGCCGCGCGCCGAGCACGCGCTCGAGGCGAGCGCGGCGCCCAGCGCCGTCATGGCGACGAGCGAACGCAGGTCTCGGGTGTCAGCGGCCAATCACGCTCGCCTCGCTGCAAAAGATTGGGCATGATGGCATGCTCGCGCGGCGCTTCACATCCCGTCTTTCTGCGATAGCATCGCGCACATGACGGGCACGCACACGCGCGAGAGGCCGCATCGACCGCGCACGCGGCGCCGCCGCCTGCAGAGCGCCGCCGCCGCGGCCTCGGCGCTCCTCGTTGCCGTGCCCGCGTTCGCCGAGGCGCCGGCGGCGCCGCCGGGAAGGAAGCCGGAGGTGCCGCCCGCGGCGGTAGCCGGCACACCGAGCGATCCGAACGCACGCGTCACGAGCGCTGTCACGGCGCTCTCGGACTGGGCGCGCGCCATCGGCGGCCACGCGGGGGCAGCGGTCATGGACGTCGCGACCGGCACTCTCGTCGCTCGCGCCGACGAGCATCGCGCGCTGAACCCCGCGTCGAACACGAAGGTCCTCACCGCAGCCGCCGTGCTCGATCGCCTGGGCCCGGATTTTCGCTACTCGACCGCGCTGCTCGGTCACATCGAGGACCACCGCATCGCGCCGCTCGTGCTCCGCGGCGACGGCGACCCGTCTCTCGAGACGGAGGATCTCTGGGAGCTCGCGAGCGCGCTGCGGCAGCTCGGCGTGCGCAAGGTGGACGGCATCCTCGTCGATCAGAGCCGCTTCGACGACGACTACGTCCCGCCGGCGTTCGCCTCGCAGCCGAACGAGTGGGCTCCCTTCCGCGCACCGGTGTCAGCCGTGTCGCTCGAGCGTAACTCCGTCACGCTGAACGTCGTGCCGGGCAAGGCCGGCTCGGCGGCGACGGTGTGGTTCGATCCGCCGGGCTTCGTCGAGGTGCGCGGCTCCGTCACGACGCGCGCGGCTCCCGCCGGCGACGGCGTCCGCCTCACCATGTCTCCGAGCGGCGCTCGTCTCGCGGCGGACGTCGGCGGCTTCGTCGGCGAGGGCCCGCCGCGGCTCCGCTTCTCGAAGCGCGTCGACGATCCGCGACGGTTCGCCGGCTACGTGCTCGCCGACGTCCTGCGCGCGATGCAAATCGAGGTGAAGGGCGACGTGGGGCTCGGCGGCGCGTCGATTCACTCGCGCATCACGTACGTCGAGTCGGAGCCTCTCGCGGTGCTGGTGCGCGAGCTCGGCAAGAACAGCGACAACTTCTACGCCGAGACGCTGCTGAAGACGCTCGGCGGCGTCTCGCACGGCGCACCCGCAGCCAGCCGTGACGGCGCGGACGCCGTCAGCGCGTGGCTCACGGAGCTCGGCGCTCTGGACCCTGGGTTTCGCATGACGAACGGCTCCGGGCTCTTCGACGCGAACCGTGTGAGCGCATGGACGCTCGCCACGGTGCTGCGACACGCTTACACGAGCCCGCGCATCGGCGCGGACTTCGTCGCCGAGCTCGCCGTGGGGGGCGTCGACGGCACGCTCCGGTCGCGCTTCCGCGACCAGAGCGCCGAGCGCATCGTGCGCGCGAAGACCGGCACGCTCGATCAGGTGGTGGCGCTCAGCGGCTACGTGCTCGCGCCCCCTGGCAAGAGCCCGGTCGCGTTTTCGTTCATCGCCGACGGCGTCTCGGGCAAGCACACCGAGGCACGCGACCGCATCGACCGCTGCGTACAGGCCATTGCCGCCACGCTGTGGGCCCGCTGACCGCAGCTCACTCCCGGCTGCCTTCCGCGTTCAAGTCCAACGCGACAGAGCTCCCGGCTGCTTTCCGTCATTCACTGCGAACGAGCCAGAGCTCCCGGATTGATTTTCTCGTTCATCTCGAACGACGAGGAAGCTCCCGGATTGATTTTCTCGTTCATCTCGAACGATGAGGAAGCTCCCGGATTGATTTTCTCGTTCATCTCGAACGATGAGGAAGCTCCCG
>CAYUAW010000300.1:0-3521 GCA_964442485.1 uncultured Polyangiaceae bacterium | reverse complement strand
CTGCCGTTCAAATTGAACGAAGACTGAAACCGGAGAGTCAGTCTTCACCGACCTCGACTGGACGGGGCACCTCGACCAGTGCCTCGGGAACTCGCTCCCTCATGGCTCCGGCCATGCGGTCGGAGTCGCAGGTCGCGCGCGCTGCGGCTTACTTCGCGGCGCCCTGGGCGGCGTCGTCCGCCGCCTTGCGGTCGAGGTCCGGCTTGTATTCGCTCTTGTCCGTCAGGGCCATCCCGATGAACAGCATGACGAAGAGGAACGAACCCAGGAAGGCGAAGAGATTCAGGCGCTTGTCCCACCACAGGTGCATGAAGATCGCCATGACCAGCCCCGCCTTGATGGTCGCGATGATCATCGCGACGATGAAGCTCGCCTGGCTCCCGAGCCCCTGCTGGGACAGCGTCACGGTGAGTACGGTGAAGACCATCAGCACTGCCCACACGCCCACGAGCATGCCGATGCTCATGGGATGGGCGATCTCGTCGTGGTGCGCGTCGTGCGCTGACTTTTCGTCGTGAGCCATTGTCTTCTCTCGGCTTCCCGTTCAGTCGATCAGGTAGAGCAGCGGGAACAGGTAGATCCAGATCAAGTCGACGAGATGCCAGTAGAGCGCGGCAAAGTCGACGGGCCCGAAGTAAGTCGGCCCGAACTGCCGTCTCACCGCCTTCGTCAGCATCCAGATCCAGATGCCCATCCCCACTAGCACGTGGATACCGTGGAGCCCTGTCATGCAGAAGTAGATCCCGAAGAACCGCGCCGCGTGCGGTGGCGGGTCGAACTTGTACGGATGACCGCGCGTGATGAGCTTCTCGGCCTTCTCGATGCCCTCGGGCTTGCCGTCGAGAAAGCCCTCCGGGGGCGGGCCGTTCTTCCGCTCGTACGAGGGCATCTCCCAGACCTCTTCCGTCGGCTGGAAGTACTTCCCGGGGAGGAGACCCGCGTGGAACTTGTGGCTGTACTCGCCGTACTTCACGACCATGAAGGTCGAGGCGCAGAGGAGCGTGATCACGATATTGATGATCAGCCCGCGGACCTGCTGGAGCTGCGCGTTCCGGACCGCCCACGCCGCCGTCAAGCTGCTCAAGATGAGCACGCTGGTGTTCAGCGCACCGAGCCTCGTGTCGAGAAAGTAGTGACCCCACTCGAACACGTCCGGATCGAGCGTCCGGTAGATGGTGTAGGCGCAGAAGAGCCCGCTGAAGAACAGGATCTCCGTGACCAGGAACAGCCAGATGCCGAACTTCCCGGCCTCGAACTGCTGTCGTGGCGTGTCGAAATGATGAGCCAGAAACGGGTTCGCCGCGTGAATCGGGTCATGCCCGTGTCCGCCGCCGTGCCCGTGAACGGCGTCTGCCGTCGCGTCGGTCATGTTGCCTCTTCGTGCGCCTTGCGGATGTACCCGCCGGTCTTGTCGTCGTATTCCCAGTCAGCGTATTCGTACGGGCCTTCGACGACGTGCGGGATCTTGTCGAAGTTGTAGTAGGGCGGCGGAGACGAGATCGTCCACTCGAGCGTGTTCGCGCCCCAGGGGTTCGCCGGCGCGTCCGGCTTCTTCAGGAGCGAGCGGATCAGCGACACGGTGGTGACGATGAAGCCGATGCCGAGGATGAACGCGCCGATGGTCGACGCCTGGTGGAACGGCTGGAACTCCGGGATGTAGTTGTAGTAACGGCGCGGCATCCCGCGCGAGCCCATGATGAACTGCGGGAAGAACGTGAGGTTCAGCCCGATGAACACCGCAGCCGCGCCGATACGACCCGTCTTCTCGTTGTACATGCGGCCCCACATCTTCGGCCACCAGTAGTGCAGGCCGCCGAAGAACGCGGTGATCGCGCCGCCCATCATGACGTAGTGGAAGTGAGCGACGACGAAGTACGTGTCGTGCAAGTGCACGTCGGTGCTCATCGTCGAGAGGAACAGGCCGGTGAGGCCGCCGATGGTGAACACCCAGAGGAACATGAGGGCGTAGAGCATCGGGGTGTCCAGGTGGATGGACCCCTTGTACATCGTCGAGATCCAGTTCAGCACCTTGATGGCCGTCGGGATGGCGATGAGGAACGTGATGGCGCTGAAGATGCTGCCGGCGAGCACCGACTGCCCGCTGACGAACATGTGGTGGCCCCACACGAGGAACGAGAGGATCGCGATGGCGACGCTCGAGAGCGCGATGAAGCTGTACCCGAAGAGCCGCTTGCGCGAGAAGACCGGGATGAGCTCGCTGATCACGCCGAAGCCGGGGACGACCATGATGTAGACGGCCGGGTGCGAGTAGAACCAGAAGAAGTGCTGGAAGAGCACCGGATCGCCGCCGAGAGCGGGGTCGAAGATGCCGATGCCGAACGCGCGCTCGACGATGAGCATGAGCAGGGTGATGCCGAGGACCGGCGTCGCGAGCACCTGCATGATGGCCGTCGCGTAGAGAGCCCAGACGAAGAGCGGCAGGCGGAACCAGGTGAGACCCGGCGCGCGCATCTTGTGGATCGTCACGATGAAGTTCAGCCCCGTGAAGATCGAGCTGAACCCGAGGACGAACACACCCGCGAGCGCAGGGATGACCGCGGTCGGCGTCGTCGTGCTGTAGGGCGTATAGAACGTCCAGCCCGTGTCGGCGGCGCTGACGATGAGGGAGCTGATGAGGAAGATCGCCCCCGTGATCCACATGTACCAGCTCATCAGGTTGAGCTTCGGGAACGCGACGTCCTTCGCGCCGAGGTGGAGCGGCAGGACGAAGTTCCCGAGGGCGGCGGGGATGCCCGGCACGATGACCAGGAACACCATGATGGCGCCGTGCAGCGTGAAGAGCTGATTGTACGTGTCGGCGTCGACGATGGTGCGGCCGGGCGCCCACAGCTCGGTGCGGATCATCAGCGCGAAGAAGCCGCCGAGCGCGAAGGCCGCGATGACGCAGCAGAAGTACATCACGCCGATCCGCTTGTGATCGAGCGTGAGGAGCCATGAGGCGATCCCCTTGTCGTGAGTCAGGTAGTTGTCGTCTGCGCCGTGGGCAGGAGGCGCGACGTCGGCAGTGGTCGTGGTGGACGCCATTTGCTTGTTCCTACTTCTGCGCCTTGATGAAGGCGATGATGCCCTCGATCTTCTTGTCGCTCAGCTTGCCCTTGAAGGTGGGCATCGCCGGCGGGAACCCTTTGACGATCTCGGCCTGGGGATCCAGGACGGATTGCTTGATGTAGTTCTCGTCGACGTGCAGCGTCTTGCCGTCGGACATCGTTTCCATCTTGCCGAACAGGCCCTTCCAGGACGGACCCGTCTTCGGCGAGCCGTCGAGCGAGTGGCAGGCCGCGCAGCCCTGCTGGTTGTACATCTTCTCGCCGAGCTGCTCGGGCGGCATCATGTCCATCTTGTTTCCGGCGTCGACCAGCCACTTGTCGAAGTCCGCCTGGCTGTGGGCGACGACCTTCGTGATCATCGCGGAGTGCCCGGTGCCGCAGTACTGGTCGCAGAAGAGGGGGAACTCGCCGACGGTCGAGGGCTCGAACCAGAGCTCGGTGTAGCGACCGGGC
>CAYUAW010000299.1:6917-9373 GCA_964442485.1 uncultured Polyangiaceae bacterium | reverse complement strand
GGACCGCAGGGACGCGATCGGCGGCGTTCACCGATCACCGGCGAAGATTTGGGCCGCGCGGAGAGTGGCGGCGTAGAGGGCGCGCCCGCCGAAATTAGCGAAGGCCCGAGAGCAGCAACTCTCGAGGTGGCCAGAAGAGCCAAAGGCCCGGGCGAAAGTTCACGTATCCTTCGAACCGCGAACGAGCCGCAACTCGCCTAAGTGCCGGGAATTGCGTCATATTGCGGCGCCGTTCGGATCATCGCGCGCACCGCTTCGGCGATGGCCTCGTTCTTCCCCGAAATGTTCCCGAGCTGGATGACCACTGCTTCGATCGCCGCGCGCGCATGCGCGCGAGTGCGCGCGCACGCGCCGGGATGATTCGGCCGACGCGTATTGGTCAGGCGTGCGTCAGTTTCACCGGCAGGGTGCGTTGCGTCGGACGGCGCGCCGCTTGCTACGACGCGAAGAGCTCCTCGCGCCGAGGGGCACGGCGACTCGGCCCAGGTCGACGATCGCTGAATGCACTGGGGCCACTTCGAAGAGCGGTTACGGAACAAACATGCCTCTGATGCTCAACGTCGAGACCGTCGCGAAGACTGCAAGGACGATTCGCTTTCCAGGCATGGTCCTGGCTGTCCTTTGACGGGGCCCCTGCCCTCGCACGTCTCCGGAAGATTGCCCGGCCGTCGGACACCGAAGAACCGATTCGCGCGCGAGGACACATCGGCGCGCCACCCAGGGTCACGAGAAGAGGAGTCCACCGTATATGAAAATATCGCTTTGCGCCCTCGCCGCCATCGCCGTTCTGGAGACGACGACGACAGCTGAAGGGGCCTGTGTCGCATCCACCAACGTGGCCGTAAAATCAGCCGGAAAGATACTCAGACACCCCGAAGTGGTCCCGATCCTCTGGGGAAACTGGCACACAACGGACGTCGCGGCCTTCGAGGCCAAGGCGGTTGACCTGCTGGACGGACCGTACACCACCAGGCTCCGAGAGTACAGCGACGCCTCGGGTCTCTCGGTTTCAGCAGCCAAGCTTGCCCCGACCGTGGACGTGAATTCCCGCTACGCCCCGCAGGCGATGGGGGGAAACCCGAACTGGTGCACCCTGAACGGAGCCCACGCGCAAGGTCCCAACTGGGTGACGTCAGCAGACGTCCAATCCATGATCGTCTGTGAGATTATCAATGGATACGTCCCAGCGCCGGTCCTGGGGGTGGATACCATCTACATCGTGGTCTACCCGCCTGGGTTCATAAACAGCGCACATCCCGGTATGGGTGGCCAACACCAACACTTCGACGCTTACAACAACGAACGTTTCTACTACGCCTGGGTGGACAACGCGGACATCACGGCATTCTCCCACGAACTCGCGGAGGCGATCACCGACCCCGACGAGGACGCAGACCTGAGCCCTGAAGTGCCGAACACATCGATCCCTGCCGGCGATGACCACGAGATCTCCGACGTGTGCTGTGGCCTCGAGGCGAGCGCGCCCTGGTATTCCGTGGCAAAGTACTACTCGCCGCTCCAGCGTAGCTGCGTAGCCAACACCCGATGGAGTAACGTCACGCAATACGCCGGGTCTGGGAAATGGATATCCTCCAACCGGGCCGCCCGGCACCTGGCCGCGGGCGGCTGGGGAGCGGCCATGGTCGATGCAACGTCCGAGCACGTGTTCTTGATGCCAGGCTCGGTGGGTGGCTGGGTCGACACCGGTCCACTCCCTGCGCTTGGAACCATAACGTCCTATGTTGCCAAGCTGGTCGTCACCGACGAGGCAGCCTATGCCGTGGACGCCAACGGATTCCTGTGGCGGGCAACCTCACCGACATCGGGCTGGGTTTGGTCCGGTGGACCGCCGCTCGACGATGTCTTCCTCTTCGGAGGCGCCAGTCCCCGGGGAGGAACCTGGGGAAGCTCGCTGGGTGTCGGCCTCGTCGCGGTTACCAATGGGCACGGTCTGGTGCGCTGGACGGGGACGTACCAGGAAACGCCCCTCGGCGGACCTCCGTCCGTCAGCGCGGTGGCGGTGAGCAACGATGGCATCTACGTGATCCCGAGCAATCGCGAGAGTGTCATGTACTTGGCCAATGGTTCCGCGACCTGGACTACAGTGCTCGATTACTCACCCCTATACCCTATCGCCACGGTGCGTGAACTTTGGGGTGGAATAGGAAACGGCGTGGCGTTCAGCTTCGGCTTTGGCTCACCGCTAGAGCTCGTCTACTACGATCCGGCTGGTCACCTGGCATACGACCAGGGGGCCGAGCTCTGGGCACACTCGCTCGTAGGAAGCCCTGCCGCGTTCGGGCTCTTCATGCTCGGGACCGATGGCATTACCTATCAGTCGTCGAATCTGACGGCCACCAAGCCTGCGCGGCTTTCCAAGGGCGGGTCCGCTCAGATGATGGTCGGGGGTGGCCCAACATTCGGCTTGAACTATTCGGGGAGCGATTGAGCCCAAC
>CAYUAW010000299.1:2108-6817 GCA_964442485.1 uncultured Polyangiaceae bacterium | reverse complement strand
TCCCAGCTCTCGCGCTGGGAAGAGGGGCCTTCCGAGAACGGTTCGGGTGCGCGCGCGCATTTGCGCGCGCGTGCGCGCGCATCGGTGGGCCGCGAACTGCGAACGCACAGCGCGCTCCGTACGAAGCGTTGTTGAACATCCGATCGCGCCGCCCGCGCGATTCACGGATGCGGACGAAGCGCCGCGAGCAGCCAGCGCGACGCGCGTCGCCGCCCGAATTGGCATGTGGCGTGCACGGGGTGCGCCGGGAGGACACACCACGATGAATGCGAAAAATCTCCGCTTCCCGTCTCTATCCGTTCTTGCGACCGCGATGTCGATCCCCTGCGTGGCAGCGTGCGGCGCGGACGCAACCTCTCCCGCCGATCCCCGTCCCGCCGACCTCGGCGGCGAGGGTCAGGAGAGAACCCTCTCCGAAGCATTGTCGGCGGGCAGCTTCGCCAACCCGACGCTGACCTCACCACTGAGCGTGGTCTGCCCACTCATCACCGGAGTACAGCAATACCTGCTCCCGAAGGTCCCATCCGTGAACCTGCAGGCGCATTGCAGCACCGATCAGGTGAACGACCTCTACTACAACGGCTCGGAGGCGCTCACGAACTCGCTCGAGGACTTCTTGCTCGTGCCCGCCGTCACCGGGGGCGCCTTCTTTTGCTCGATCGCGGACTCGGACGGCGCGACGGTTGACGGGACCCTATCGTCGAGCCTCGGGCGGTTCGGTGTGACGTCGCAGTTCAACGTGACCACGCGCGACGCGCCCAACGCGCACCTCACGGCCCGCCGAGTCGGGAAGTTCTACCTCTTCGGGGCCGGAGCCAATCTCGAAGTTCAAGACATGGACTTCAAGTTCCCTAGCGAAAAGACGACCGGGAGCTCACCGTGGCTCGGCAGCTACATGCACGTCCAATCCGCGGGCATCGACTGGGACATCAGCGGAAGCGTCACCATCCCCGTCGGGCCGGTCATGGTGACGATCACGCCGACGCTCGGCAGCGTTGCCCCGACTCGGTCGATGACGAACAACGGGATCTACTTTTCGCCGACGAACGACACGAACATGCTGCCCGTGAACTACTCGTACTCGACGTGGAACACGTGTCTACAATCCTCGGGCTGCTCGGAGGCGGGGTCGGCTGGAGCAGGGCTCTTCCAGCTCGATCACGCGCTTCCATGCCCGACAGACATCACGAGCGGCACCGACGGAACGCTGCCATATTTCGGCCACGAGTTCGGCGCGGGTTGCGCGACGCAGAACTTCATATTCTTCGACATCTTGAACAATTGGCTGCACTTCGGTCGCCCCGGCGCTCCCGAGGTGGGGGGCGCGGACGAGTCGTCGGCAGGGACGGCTTCGACCGCGCTCGAGCCGAACCACGTCATCACGAACACGACGTCGACCAGCATCGCGAGCGGCGGCGATGCGACGACCGCCGCGAGCCTGGAGGTGAGCGCCGAATTCGATGCGGAGGTTGCCAAGGTGACGGTCGACGCAACCGTTTCGCTCGCCGCTCGCGACGGGTTCGCGGTCCGACAGCATCATGTTTTCGGCACGGACATCGGAGCCTTCGGGAACGTGGTCGTCGACACCGCGTTGAGCGCCCAATCCAAGGCGACGGCAACGGTAAAAGTCACTATCGAGACCGACCTGCTCGGACCCATCTCCGATTCGTTTTCGTTCTCGCTCGGAGACACCGGTGATCGCGAGGCTCCGGTCGCGGCGGGGACCACGGTGCCCGGCTATGTATCGATGCAATACCGCGACGGGCTCACCGGGTCGACCGAGGCGAACGGGGATTACCTGACCGGCATCAATCAATATCTCGTGAAGGGGGTCCCGAAGAGCGACCCCGATTCGGCGCGCCTGTCGTGCGTCCTCGCATCGACGGCAACCACGAAGGCTCCGGTGAAGACGGACAACCCGGGTCCGTTCCTGCAAAACGTGGCGTCGAATTTCGTGAAGACCGTGCACCCGTGCCACGTTCAGGTCTGCAACCCTGCGGGTACGAGCGAGACCGACTACGAGTGGAACGGTACGCAGCTCGCCGAAACCACCACCCACACGCCGTGCTCGATCTGCACCGAATGGAAGATGGACCTCTGCGACGGAAGCGGGAAAGAGCTCAATCTCGCGAACGGGGGTGCCAGGTTCGCGGGCAGCCTGCTCCTGAATCCGCACGCGGTTTGCACCCAGTAGGGCGTCTGCGCGACGCGCGCGCGTGCGCGCCCATGCGCGCGCATCTCGAGCCGCGCATCGAGCACACCCCCCGACGACGAAATGGCCGCCTCCTTCACGCTCAAACGCGAAAGACGAGTCACGGCAACTCGACATTCAGATGGCCTGAATCGTGCTCCAGCCGGTCTGGCCGGCGCGCAGCGCCAGCCGCGACGCGAGCACCCAAAAGGACACCCGATATGAGAATCAATGCGCGTCCCATCTCACGAGCTTCTCGGACGCCATCGGGACCAATCTCCCGACGGCAGTCCTGCTACGCGACGAAGCGTCGTCTGCCGTTCACTTGCTTCGACTCGAGGACGCTCGTTCGCTCGCTGCTCGCAATCGCCATCGCGTTGCTATGGCTCGCGCAAAGTCCTCCAGCACGGGCTACTCCGACCGACTGGCACGTTGCTAGCGCGAACTCGTCGTCGACACATTCCGGAAGTCAGTGGGCGGTCGCCAACGCCTTCGATGGCAACCCTTCGACGGTGTGGGGGAGCGCCACTCACCCGACCGCTCAGAACCCCGAGTGGATCCAGTTTCACCTCGATGCGTCGCACCCCGTGAACTACGTAAAGCTCACGACCCGCTTCGACGGAACGAACGCTCTTGGCTTTCCATTCGAATTCGTCATCTCCTGGGCCAACGGGAGTACGTGGCAAACTGCCCGCGGGTACACTCATTACGCGCGCCCAACCACGCAGACTCTGACGTTCACGCTCCCCGCGATGGTCAACACCGCGGGACTGATGATTTCGGTAAAGGTCCTCGGCGACGACAAAGTCGGCAACTATGTCTTTCAACTCGCAGAAGTCGGGGCCGGATACGATCCGGACCTCGGCGGTATCGACTACACTCCTACCGACGATGCGAACGGTGTGCACACTTCGTCCGCGCTTTGGCCGGCGACCAACACCGCCGACGGCGACCCTGGTACGTCATGGAGCAGCTCCACCCACGCTGGAGCCGCCAACAGCGAATGGATCGCGTACTGGTGGGCGCAGGGCTTCAAGCCGATCAACTACATCAAGGTGCTGCCTCGCTACGCCAGTACACAGACATCGAACAATCCTGCACTCGGGTTTCCGACACAGTTTTCGGTCTACTATTCCAACGGCTCGAGCTGGGTGCTCCTCCGCACGTACACGAATTTTCCGACCCCAACTCGCGGCGACTGGATCATCCTGCCGTTTTCGACCATTTCCGCGAACGGGCTCCGGATCACGGCGACCACCCTGGGAGGCGATGGCGCCGGTAATTTCGTCTTTCAGCTCGCCGAGGTACGAGCAGGCTACAACGCGCTGTTCGATTCGTGGCAGGTCGTCGGGAACGACGGCACTGCAAACCGGATCGAGATCCAAGGAATTGGCTCCGAATCCGTCGACCGAACCGACCAGCTCGGAAACTGGAACCGCGACGAGGTGAGTCCTCTCATCGTTCCGAATCCAGGAAATCACAGCGATATCTACGCTCCGTTTGCGATCAAGACGGGATCGACGAGCTGGAACGTCTACTATGGCGGACTGGACGGCACGAGCGTTTGGGGTGATCAGCTCTATGAAACCAATACGAACGACAACTTCATCACGTTCGGTGCGCGCAGCTTCGCAGTGACCAACGTGGAGCCAAACTTCCACGACGTCAACAACGACTGCCCATTGTACGTTGGCCCGAACGATTGGAGGATGGTCTATACCGTCGTAGGGACCAGTACGACCGAAGGCAAGAATCGGCCAGCGTACTCCACATCGACCGACGGCGTGCACTGGACCCCGAGCAAACCAGACACGGCACACCTGCTCAACATGACCGGCTATTCGACCTGGGCGATCACCGCAAACGTCAATGGGGGCAACGTAGTATTCCGAGACGCGACGGGGGTCTGGCACCTCTATTTCGACGACATCGACACCGCCGCTCAGCAAGGAATCATTCACCACGCGACCAGCAGCGACTTCGTTAACTACACGTATATAGGGGATATCACGCCGAGTACGCCGGTCATCATGAACGACTTCAAGTCGTTCAATTACGGCGGGACCACTTACTACGTGGGGTCGTATATGTATAACGGCCCCAGTGCGTACCTCACGGTGAATACCAGACTAGACAGTATTCCAACGGTCGACGCCATTTTCACGAACCCAGACGTCGCGCATTGCAATCTGAGTAATTCAACGGCGGGTCTTTGTGCCGAGTCGGCCATCGTTTCGACCAGCCTCGTCCAGGATGGATCTCGCATCTACGGAATGCTCTACGGCGCGGGTGCGGGGTTCACGGACATCAGCATCTTCGTGCGGTGGCTCCAGAAGAAGGTATCGTTCCTCAACACGAGCCTGAGCAGCGTCTGGGGAGACCCCGAGCTCGCTGCGGGCCCCGACAAGATCCACATCGGCATGACGAACGGCGACACCGTCGAGACCGGACAATTCTACGTCTACGATACCGACGGCACGACCTTGCTCTACGTCAGCCCGCCCGTCACGATGCGCGC
>CAYUAW010000299.1:0-2008 GCA_964442485.1 uncultured Polyangiaceae bacterium | reverse complement strand
AGCCGCTACAGCCGATGCATCGCCCGCGTGCCGCTTCACGCGCGGCGGCATGTAATTCCAGAAGCGCTTCAGGGCGACGAGCACGTCCACGTTTTGGTTCAGGTGGATGGCTTGTTTCGCGTCTTTGCAGCCCTTCGCGGATGCGATGAGCTCGTGCACGGCGTTGTCCTTGGGGAGGCTCGCAGTGGAGGGATTGCCATCGAGCACACGCCCGTCGAGCCGGACGACTGCTTCGGGCGGGTCGACCGAAATGCGGACATGCACGGTTTCCACTTGCGGCGCCCTCGGCTTGTGCGCCTCCGGATGCGGTGCTTCAGCGATGGGCAGCGGAGTGGCCGCTTGCTGACCGCTCTTGTGCATCGTCGACGCCACGAAGCCACCGAAGCAGAGCGCGGCTCCAAGGATTGCGAGCGCGGGCCCCACGCGCGCCTTCCTCCGGGGTGGCGGCGGGATATCCGAAACGATCGCGACGGCATTCGACCCGACGCGGGGCTTCATCCCGGTGACTCGGACGAGCGGGTCCGCGTTCGTCGGCACTGTCGAGCGCGCTACCGACCTGGCTGGGGAAACGCTCGTAGCTGGGAGCGGCGGAGGTGAGGGCGCCCTGGACACGGACGGCAGCGGAGGTGGCCCCGCACTGAACTTGATCGCCGACGGCAGCGGGGGAGGCCCGGCGATGGAGCGGCGCGCTGCGGGAACCGCGGGCGGCATCGCAATTTCATTGGACGCCTCCGCAACAGGGAGCTCTACCTGAGTCTCCATTTCCACGATGACCGGCTCGTGCCGGGGCGCAGGCACCGGAGGCGCCGCGGTCTGCTCGGGTGCGGGCGGAGGAGCGGCGGCCAGGACCCGGCGCGGCGAGGCAGCTGCACTCCCGCGGAGCGTGCTCAAGAAGGCGCTGCTCTCTCTCTGACGCCGTGCCCGATCTTGATCGAAGTGGGGCTTCAGCAACGCGGCGATGCGCGCGGCACCGATCTTGAGCCCCGGCTTGCCGCCGAGGTACTTCTCGAGATCTCGCTGAAACTCGCGCGCCTTCGCGTAGCGGTCGCGCGGGTCACGCGCGAGCGCCTTCCTCACGATCGAAAGGAGCGCGGGCGGTGTGTTGGGGCACACCGCCTCGAGCTCGGGCTCGGCGTCGTCCAGGCGCGCCTGGTGGACGGACTGCCAGGTCTCGCTGGAGGAGCGAGGCCGCATCGCGATCGCCTCCCACAGCATCACGCCGACGGAATAGATGTCGGACCGCGGATCGGTCGGCTCGCCGAGGCACTGCTCGGGTGCGGCATACCCGACCTTGCCGCTCACGACTCCATCCTGGGTCGCCACGACCGCGCCCGAAGCCCTCGCGATCCCGAAGTCCATGAGCTTCACGTCGCCGGCGTACGAGAGGAGCACGTTGGCCGGGCTCACGTCTCGATGCACGATGCCCAGCGGCTGCCCGCGCTCATCCTTCAGCTCGTGCGCATAGCTCAGGCCGGCGAGCACCTTCGTCAGGACGTAGATGTGCTCGTCGACGGGAACGGCCTGTCGCCCGAGCCGGCGCAGCACCTCCAGCAGCGAGTGCCCGGCATGGTAATCCGTGGCGAGGAGACAGTCGGGCGGCTCGGTGACCACCTCTCGCGTACGGACGATGTTCGGGTGCTGAAGGCGAGTCGCGAGTCGCGCGTCGTCCCTGAAGAGAAAGAGCACGTGATCGTCCTCGACAGCCTCCCGTCGCAGCACTTTCACGACGACGAGCTGCGACTGCCCGGCTTGTTCGTTCTGACCAGCCAGGTAGACGCTTGCGAGCCTGCCTACCTCGATCTGCAGGAACGTGTCGTAGCGACCGATACGCTTCGGCGTTGCTTCACTGGTACTTCGCGGCGCGGCTTTCATGGAAGATCTGCAGAGCTGAGTATGCCATGCCGCCGACTCGGCGTGCTGACGCAGCACCTCACCTGTCACGGAGCTCGCACGATGCGCGATCCGCGTAGCTCGCCGTACATCTCGTCTCCGAGACTACATTCGCCGA
>CAYUAW010000298.1:0-9413 GCA_964442485.1 uncultured Polyangiaceae bacterium | reverse complement strand
CTTCGCGGGCTTGCCGTTCTTCGCGGGCTTCGCGCTGGTCGGCGTCTTCGGACGCTCGGCGGCCTTGCCGCGCTCCGCCGCGCGCCACAGGTACCAGCTGGCGACGGACCGGTACGGTTTCCAGCGCTCGCCGCGCGCGGCCACGTCCTTCTTTCCGGGCATCTCGCCCGCGTGGAACGCCACGCCGAAGCCCTTGCGGACGCCATAGTCGTCCACCGGAAGGACATCCGGTCGACCGAGCCGGAACATGAGCAGCATCTCCACCGTCCATCGACCGATGCCGCGTACCTCCGTCAGGCGCTCGATGAGGTGCTCGTCGTCCAGGCGATGTGCCTCGGCGAGCGTCGGAATGCGCTTCGCCTTTGCCTTGGCCGCGAGATCCTTCAGCGCGAGGACCTTCGCCCGCGACAGCCCCGCGCTCCGGAGCTGCTCCTCCGTGGCGCGCGAGATCTGCTCCGCGGACGGACCCGAGTGCGCCCGGGGGAAGAGAGCGCAGAGCCGCGAGTGAATCGTAGCGGCGGCCCTGCCCGTGAGCTGCTGATAGACGATGGCCTCGACCAGAGCTCCGAAGAGGCTCGGTGTTTGCTTGAGCTGCATACGGAACGGCCCCACGGCGTCGATGAGCCGGCGAAGATCGGGATCCGCTTCACGGAGGTGCGCGATTGCGGCGTCGGGGTCGAAGCCGAAGGCGCCGTCGCCCTCGAACTGCGCCTTCACGCTGCCCTGTCGGGCGCCTTCTATCGCGAGCATGCGGAGCTTGGTCGCGACGCCGCCGCTCGCGGAGAAGCCTCCGACGCGACCTCCGGCAGCCAGCACCCGGTGGCACGGCACGATGATCGCGAACGGGTTCTTCCCGAGCGCCTGCCCGACGGCGCGCGCCGACCCTGGAGAGCCCACCTTCTCGGCGATGTCGCCGTACGAAAGGGTCTGTCCCGGCGGGATGCTGCGGGCAAGCGCGTACACCCGGCGATGAAACGGAGGCACGCGCTCCAGGTCGAGCACAACCCCGTCGAGGCCGCGCGGCTCGCCACGGAGCAACGCCTGCATGTCGAGAATCGCCGTCTGCACGTCAGCGGGCGGCTCACCGCTCTGCACGTCCGGGAAGCGGGCCCGCAATCGGTCGCGGGTCGCGCGGTCCCCGCCCTCGGGAAGCTGAACCCCGACGATCCCCCGGCTGCCCCAGGCCACGCCGCATCGGCCGATGGCCGTGTCGAACAGCGCAAATTCCCGTTCGGTCGTCATCGCCCGCGACCCTACCACCGGGGCAGCGGACGGCACTTGGCGGATCTTGCGATCGAGGCTGCGGGAGGAGAGGGGTGAGCCTGGGACGGAGGTCGAGGAGGAGGAAGGGGAACTAAGGCTTGAACGGCCATTCGGCGACATGCACCCAGAAATTCAGCGCGTCCACGATCCCTGGTAACGGGCTCGCCCAGAGCGCGATGGTGAAGGCGAGCCAGCCACCGAAGATCGAGACGCTGAGCACCACGGAGTTCATGTCCCGCCGCTCGAATTCCGGCAGGGAGCCGAGCAGGGCGATCAGGTAGAGAGCTGCGAAGCCGGTCGAGGCGCTCGCGAGCGCTGCGAAGTACCAGGCGACGTGACGCGAGATGAGGCCGAGTACCAGCCCGACGAGAGCGCAGGCCCCGGCGACTCCCACTGCGCGCACCGAGACGCTCGGGCGCGGACGCACGACGAGGATGGCTCCGAACTGGCAGAAGGCCGCGACGAGCGCGAGGACGACCGCGCCGGCTCCGAGTGCTCCCCAGAGAGCCGCTAGCATCCCAACCACTTTTCATCGACTCGTACCGTGAGCGCAAGAGCAAGAATCGGGCTCGACACGGACCCTCGTGACGAACGGGGGATTTCGTGGGTAGGGTCGTCATCATGAGCATCAGCGACGCATGCAGGAAGATCGTCGACGCGGCCGTTCGCCTCTCGGGGGAGGCCGTCACTCGTGCAACGACGATCACCGACAAAGGCGCCAAGATCGACGACTACCAGGTGCTGTCGTCGCGCGTCGCGTACGCCGCCACGGAGGCGCGCGCCGCGCAGGAGCTCGCCACCCTCACGGACGGCTTCGGCGCCCGCTCGATTCCGTACTTCGAAAAGCTCGCCGAGGTGGCCGCTGCGGAGCTCGCGACGAGCGTTCGCGACCGTCTCGGTCCCGTGGTCGAGGACCTGGGGCTGACCGACGCGGACGTCGACGCGATCTACACGGCCGAGGTGAGCGCGCTCATCCGGAGGCTCGGGCACGAGAGCGCCGTCCGGGAAGTCGGCCGCAAGGTGGCGGAGGACAAGGGCCGCGCCGCGGTGCCTCTCGACGAGACGCTCGAGCAGGTGAGGCAGAGCGTGCGGCAGTTCGTGGAGGCCGAGGTAGCCCCCAGCGCGGAGCACATCCACCGCCACGACGATCTCGTCTCCGAGTCGTTCATCGCGAAGATGGGCGAGGTCGGCTACTTCGGCCTCTCGGTTCCCGAGCGCTACGGCGGCTTCGAGATGGGCAACCTCGCCATGATCCTCACGACGGAGGAGCTGTCACGCGGGTCGCTGGCGGGCGCGGGCTCCCTCGTGACGCGCCCCGAGATCCTCGCCAAGGCGCTTCTCTCGGGCGGTACGGAGGCGCAAAAGAAGGAGTGGCTACCGAAGATCGCGTCGGGGGAGCTCATGGTCGGGATCTCCGTGACCGAGCCGAACGTCGGCAGCGACGTCTCGGCGGTCGCGTGCCGCGCGGAGCGCCGCACCGTCGGCGGCGTCGACGGTTACGTCATCAACGGCGCGAAGTCGTGGTGCACCTTCGCGGGCAGAGCGGACATCCTCGCCCTCCTCGCGAGGACGGATCCGGACGTGAAGAAGGGCGCGAAGGGGCTCTCGCTCTTCATCGTGCCCAAGACGACGAGCCGCGAACACTCCTTCTCCTGTTCCCAGCCGGGCGGCGGCACCATGGAGGGCAAGGCCGATCGCACGCCGGGGTACCGCGGCATGCACTCGTTCACCCTCAGCCTGGAGGACTATTTCGTTCCGGCAAATCACATGGTCGGAGAGGCCGAGGGCGCGGGACGCGGCTTCTACCTGCAGATGGCGGGCTTCAGCGCAGGGCGGCTGCAGACCGGCGGTCGCGCCACCGGCGTCGCGCAGGCGGCGCTCGAGAAGACGGCGGAATACGTCGGCGAACGGACGCAGTTCAAGCGCCCCATCATCGATTTCCAGCTCACGCAATATCACCTCGGGAAGATGGCCGCGAAGCTCGCAGCGGCCCGCGCCATCACCTACGCCGCGGCGCTGGCGATGGACGAGGACGAGCGCCGCGCGGGCCCGCTCGCCGCTCAGGCGAAGCTATTTTCCTGCGACGTCGCCGTCGAGGTCACGCAGCTCGGCCAGCTGCTCCACGGCGGCTGGGGATACGCCGAGGAGTACGCCATCAGCCGCTACGTGGTGGACGCCCAGGTGCTGCCCATCTTCGAAGGCGTGAAGCCGATCCTCGAGCTCAAGGTCGTGGCGCGGAGTCTTCTTGGAGGCTGAGCGGAGGCGGCGGCGCACTGCTCTTCCGTAGCTCCGCGGCGTAACGGCCGGGCGTCACGCCGAACGCCTGCCGGAACGCCGCGGTGAAATGGCTCTGGCTGCAGAAGCCGATGCGGAGCGCGATGCCCGCGAGATTGTCGTCGCCGCTGCCCAGCATGCGTGCGGCCTCCGCGACGCGCTGGGCGATGATGTAGCGGTGCGCGGTGGTGCCGAAGGCACGACGGAACAGCGTCGAGAACTGGCGCGGGCGCAGGCCGACGAGCGACGAGAGCTCCACCAGGGAGAGATCCTGGTGCAGCCGGTCGCGGATGTAGCCGCGGATGCGGCGGCATTGCTCCTCCGAAAGGCCACCGCGGACGCGCAGCCGGGACGGCGGCACGCGTTCCACCGCGTAGCTGACGAGCGCGAGCGACAGTGACTCGGCGAAGAGCCGACCGGTGGGCGCTCCCGCCGCGACCTCGCGGCACATGGTCTGCACGATGGATGTGATGGTGTCGTCTTGCTCGAGCGGCTCGGCTCGGCCGAAGCCATCCGGTGGCCCCACGAGCAACGCTCGCTCGAACCAATCGTGAGGAAGCTGGAGCACGGCGACCTCCATGGAGCCCGTCATTTGCTCCACGGTCCTGCGGTCGTCACCGGACAGGAAGGAGATGGTGCCCTTCGCCGCAGTGTGCGTGACCTGCTCGCCGTCGACGGTGAAGACGAGCTCCGCGGCGCCGTCGAGCACGACGAAGAGGCCGTGCTCTCCTGCGGGCGGCGCGACGAGGTTCAAGCTCTCGGCCGAACGCACGTGGAAGACGTCGAAAGGGAGCCCCGCCCACGTGACCGATGCACTGCTCAAGACCGGCGAGCAGGCGTCCGGATCGGAAGTCAGAGGGCGAGCAGCGCCCCCTAGCTGCGTCGTGATCCGCGCTAACATACGAGCCGTATCCTTTCCAACCACAGGCCGCCGACCACTTGATCGCACGTAAGCGATCCGTTCGCTAGTCTCTCTAGCCAATCAAAACGGCCAATCGCACCCCGGAAAATCAGCTCTGACGGACTATATTCGCAGAGCTGCACGGCAACGGGGGCAGCGCGTGAAGATCGGCTCGAAGGCGATCCAACGCCGCGCTCCTTCGAGAGGAGCGCAGCGTGGACGTTCACACACGTATCAGGGATGCCCGCGCCCCGGGCCGAAGCCCGTTGCGCCGCCACCGCCGCCACCACTCGGCGCGCCGGCGCGACCGGGCACCGGGAAACCGCCGAAGCCGGGGAAGCCCGGACGACCGCCGCGGCCGGGGCCTGCACCGCCAGCGGGTGCGCCGCCAGCGGGTGCACCCGCGCTGCCCGTGGAACCGCCTGCCGCAGGCGGCAGTCCGCCGTCGTGCGTGAAGCGGTATTTCCTGCACTGCTCCGCCTGTCGCTCGCACGCGCGCGGTGGCTCGGTGCGATCGTCGATGCACGACGCGAGCTCGTGCATGCAAGGCGGCAGCGTCGCTTCCACGCAGGAGTGGAAGGTCGTGAGGCACGCTTCGTGGGCGGTCCTCCCTCCGTCACCCGAAGTGGACAGACACTGCTTCAGCGTGGCGGCGCACGGCGGCAGTGGCGGAGGCGGCGGCAGCGCCATCTCCACGCAGGAGCGAAGCTCCTGGCCGCACATCTTCCGCGCATCCATCCCTGCCTCGGCTGCGCCCTGGAAACAGCTCTTGGCCGTCGTGGCGCAGGCGCGGATGGCCGTGTGGATCTCCTGACGCGCCGCCGTCACGGCGTCGTGACACGCGCTCGCCTCGGTCTTGCAGGTATCGATCTTCGATACGTCGCCATCGGCGGCTTGCATGCAGGTGTCGTGTGCGACCGAGCAAACCCCCAGGTCGGTCGAGAGCTCCGCGGAATACGTCCCCGTAGTCGAGCTCGACCCGGTGCTCTGGCCGCTGCTGCAGCCGGAAGCCATGGCAAGTGCAAGGGCAGATGCGGCCAGGATCGACCACGACGGCGCGTGTACGGTGTTCGTTGAACGGTTCATTTTTTCTCACCTCTCGCTGAAGCTGCTTTGGAAGAGTCCGTTTGCAGCTTGTTCAATGCCTCGGACCACCGCTCACGCGCGAGTGGGGGCGATCGAGACGCACTGGTAGTCACCCTTTCGAAATGAAATCAGGCAGAAAAGCTGCCGCGTCGACCTACCGTTCGGATTTCGTCCACACACTGTCAAAAGGCAGCAGCGCATGTAGACGAGAGCGCAAATGATTGACTGCTCGAGGCGCGCGACGGGCGAAAATCGGTCGAACGCGTGAAGAGACCTTCAAGCGCGCGACAGTGTGCGGCGCGGTGAATGATCAGCACTCGGTGTGCAACATCCGTTGAACGATCGGTGCAGTTGCACGCCGCGTCGTCACGCACTTCCTGCACGTGCGCTCGCGAAAAAAAGTGAACCGCGCGGGCGTGGAGATCACAGAGGCCCTGCAAGCACGTGTCCAGTGAGCTGGACGCGCTGTCATCGCGGTGTGGCCGGCGCGGCGCGCTGCTGGCAAAGTCTCGCGTCTGCGACGACGCGGAGGCGGCCCGGGGCGGTCGTCCGGCTTCCGGAGCCGGTTGAAAAATAGCGAAGGAGCCGCTCTTTCCGGGCGTTCCATCCCGCATGCCGGGATCCGGACAACCCGACGGCCGGGACACGTACTAGCCTTCACGTCGTTACCGTCCGGCTCAATAAATATGAAGAAAGCGCTTCCGTGGCTCATTGCCGTTCTGGTCGTCTCGGGGGTCGCGTTCGGGGTCCTCCGATACGTGCGCTCACGGCGTGATCCGCCGCCACGCTACTCGACGGTCACCGTCGATCGCGGTCGCATCGCGGCGCGGGTGACCGCCACGGGGGTGCTCTCTGCGCTCGTCACCGTCCAGGTCGGTAGTCAGGTATCAGGCCGCATCGAGTCCATCCGCGTCGATTTCAACTCGCTGGTGAAAAAGGGGCAGATCGTCGCGACCATCGAGCCCACGCTCTTCCAGGCTGCGGTGGAGCAAGCCCGCGCCAACGACGCTTCTGCGCGCGCGCAGGTCGACAAGGCGAAGGCCCAAGAGATGGACGCAGACCGTCAGTACACCCGCGCCAAGCAGCTCGGGGAACAGAAGCTCATCGCGCAGGCGGACGTCGACACGGCGGAGGCCAACTACAACATCGCGAAGGCGACGGTGGCCGCGGCGGTCGCCGGGGTGCAGCAATCGTCGGCGTCGCTGCACCAGGCGCTGGCGAACCTGAAGTACGCGACGATCTACTCACCCATCGACGGGATCGTCATCTCCCGCAGCGTCGACGTCGGCCAGACGGTAGCGGCGTCCCTCCAGGCGCCGGTGCTCTTCACCATTGCGCAGGATCTCACCAAGATGCAGGTCGACACCAGCGTCGCCGAGGGCGACGTCGGCAAGATCACGCCGGCCATGCACGTGACGTTCACCGTCGACGCCTACCCTGGGCAGCGCTTCGAGGGCTCGGTCCGCCAGGTGCGCGACGCCGCGGTGACGGTGCAGAACGTCGTGACCTACGACGCGGTGATCGACGTGGACAACGGCAAACGCCTGCTCAAGCCCGGCATGACTGCCACGGTGACGTTCACGCCGGCCGAGCGCACCGACGTCCTTCGTATTCCGAACGCCGCGCTCCGCTACCGCCCGGCGACGGCGGCGAAGCCCGTTGGCTCGGCGGCGCCGCGCGGTGCGGGGGCACCGGTCCCGAAGGATCATCGGACGGTGTACCGCCTCGCCGGCCTGCGCTCGCAGCCGGTGGACATCCAGATCGGCCTCACCGACGGCTCGCTCACCGAGGTCGTGAGCGGCGGGCTCAAGGAAGGCGACACCGTCATCACGGAATCGCTCACGGAGACTCCGACGGCGGCGGCTCCGGCGGCCGCGCCGACCCGGCTCCCGAGGGGATTCTGAGGCGGCACGAGGGAGTCGCCCGATGTCGCTCATCCGTCTCGAGGACATTCACAAGGTTTACTCGCTCGGCGATGTGGAGGTCCGCGCCCTCGACGGCGTCTCCTTCTCGGTGGAGCCGGCGGAGTTCATCGCCATCATGGGCTCGTCGGGCTCGGGCAAGTCGACGCTGATGAACGTCCTCGGCTGCCTCGACAAGCCGACCTCCGGGGCGTACTTCCTGAACGACCGCGAGGTGTCGAAGCTCGGCCGCGGCGAGCTCGCCGAGGTCAGGAACGGTACGCTCGGCTTCGTGTTTCAGAGTTTCAACTTGCTCAGCCGGACGACCGCGATGGAAAACGTCGAGCTGCCGCTGGTCTACGCGGGCGTCGGCTCGCGGGAGCGACGACGCCGCGCCGCGGAGGCGTTGACGCGTGTCGGTCTCGGGCAGCGGCTCGATCATCGTCCGTCCCAGCTCTCCGGCGGGCAGCAGCAGCGCGTCGCCATCGCGCGGGCCATCGTGAACACGCCGAAGCTCATCCTCGCCGACGAACCGACCGGCAACCTGGATTCGCACACCAGCGTGGAGGTCATCGCGCTGTTCCAGGAGCTCTGGAGCACGGGGCTCACCGTTCTGATTGTCACCCACGAGCCGGACATCGCCGAGTTCGCGTCACGCGTCATCGTCGTGAAGGACGGGAAGATCCTCTCCGACGAGCGACGCACGCCGCGTATGGCGAAGGACGAGCTCGCCCAGGAGCACGGCGCATGAACATCCTGCAGACGCTTCCGGTCGCCACGCGCGCGCTCATGCGCAACAAGACGCGGTCGTTCCTGACCGCTCTCGGGGTCGTCATCGGCGTCGCGTCGGTCATCTCGATGGTCGCCATCGGAGAGGGGGCGAAGGCCGGCGTCGAGAAGGTCTTCAGCGCCATGGGCACGAATCTCCTGATGGTGACCTCCGGGTCGACGACCTCCGGGGGCGTGATGGGCGGGTTCGGTTCCATGCCGACGCTCACCTGGGACGACCTCACGGCGATCAAGACCGAGATCCCCTCCGTGCGCACCGCCGCACCGCAGCTCAACACGCGTGCTTCCATCGTCGGTGAAGAGCTGAACTGGAACACCCAGATCACCGGGACCACCGCGGACTACTTCACCATCCGGAGCTGGGCGCTCGGCACGGGGTCGCTCATCAGCGACTCCGACGTGGACACCGGCAACAAGGTGATCGTCCTCGGGCAGACGGTGGCGGAGAAGCTCTTCGGCTCTTCCGACGCCTCCATCGGGCAGACCGTGCGGATCCGCGCCATTCCGTTCAGCGTCATCGGCGTGCTCGCGCCGAAGGGGCAGTCCCCGATGGGACAGGACTACGACGACGCCGCGTTCATCCCGGTGTCCACCTACCAGGCGAAGATCCAGGGCGGGCTGCAGAAGTTCATCGCCGGCATGATCGTCGTCAGTGCCGTCTCGTCGGACGACACCAGCCGCGCACAGAGAGCCATCTCCGGGCTCCTGCGTGATCGTCACCACCTCGGGGCGGGCAACGACGACGATTTCAACATCCGCAATCTTGCGGAGATCGCCGCCGCGCAGCAGCAGGGCACGCAGACCCTGACGTCGCTCCTGGCGGCGATCGCGATCGTATCGCTCCTCGTGGGAGGCATCGGAATCATGAACATCATGCTCGTCAGCGTCACCGAGCGCACCCGGGAGATCGGCGTGCGCATGGCAGTGGGCGCCAAGCCCTGGCACATCCTCGCGCAGTTCCTGGTGGAGGCCGTTTCGCTTTCCATGATGGGTGGCCTCGTCGGCGTCCTGCTCGGGACGGGCGTCGCGAGCTGGCTAGCGAAGAAGCTCGGCTGGACGCTCGTCCTCAGGCCCGACATCGCCTTCGTCGCGGTGGGCTTCAGCGCATTCGTGGGCGTCCTCTTCGGGCTTTACCCCGCCCAGAAGGCGTCGAAGCTCGATCCCATCGACGCGCTGAGGTACGAGTGATGCTCGGTGCG
>CAYUAW010000297.1:8333-9425 GCA_964442485.1 uncultured Polyangiaceae bacterium | reverse complement strand
CCCCCGCCGCCTTCGGCGCGCTCGCTCCGCTCGCGTTGTTCCGCATCTTTGATGCCTCGGGGACGACGTCGGTGTCGATGGGAATCTACTGAGCAGAGCGACTTCAGAGCGATACCTCGACGCTCGCATCCTTCGACCCCATGAGTAAGATCTGGGCGACGCGCTCGGTGGAACGCGACGCGCGACGAATGACTCACCCCATCTTCCCCTACGGCGCGCCCGTGCAGCTGGCCCCCGGTCTGTGGCAACTGAAGGGGTCACTGAAACTCCCGGTGCCGCGCAACATGACGATCTTCAGGGACGCAAACGGTGAGCTCGTCCTCTACAGCGTCATCGCGATGCACGAAGACGGCATGCGCGCGCTGGAAGCGCTGGGCCGGCCCGCCGTCATGGTCATTCCGCACCGGCGTCACCAGATGGACGCCGCGTTTTACAAGGAACGCTACCCGTCCCTTCGCGTCCTCGCCGCGAATCCAAGGCACGTGCCGAGCGTGGCTGTGGATGGCGGCCTCGGCGAGCTCCAGGCGCGCGGAATTTGCGCGTACGTGCTTCCCGGCAACACGTACGAGGACGTGGTGATGGAGCTCCCTGCCGGGGGCAGCCACGCGCTGTGCATCTGCGAGAGCTTCGGAAATGTCTCACTTCACGGGTTTCTCGGCGCGGCGTTGCGCTTCCTCGGGCCGCCAGGTGGCGGCCCCGGCGTCGCGCGCGCCGTCCGCTGGCGAGAGCTCCGCGACATTCCGCGGCTGAAGCAATGGCTGGCTTCCCAGGCCGAGCGCGCAGACCTGAAGATGCTCCTCTTCGGACACGGGGACGCCATCACCTCGAACGTGCAGCGCGTGCTGCTCCACGCTGCAGATCGGCTGTAGGCGCGTTTCTCGCCCTTTCCGGTTTCACTGCGCAAGAAACGATCAGCGCCCGTTGCGATTCAGTTTCGAGGCGGAGCAAGGCCGGTTACGGGAAGGTGACGGCGCGTTTTGCTCACAGCTTTTCACGCACCTGTGGATTCACGCCGGACGAATGCTCTGCACCTGACAACCCGTGCTGCCAGATGCGCGGGCTTCAGCCCGCGTCACTCTCGTGCCATTCGCC
>CAYUAW010000297.1:0-8233 GCA_964442485.1 uncultured Polyangiaceae bacterium | reverse complement strand
GTGACTTCCGTCGGCATCGCGTGACGCTATGCTCCCGTCGTGAGTGGTTCACTGAACCTTCAGTGCCGGTGTGGTGCAGTGCGCGGCGTCGCGAGCGACGTGTCGCCGGCCACCGGCAGCCACATCGTCTGCTACTGCGACGACTGCCAGGCGTACGCGCGGTTCCTGGGCCGCGACGACACCGTGGACGAACGGGGAGGGACGGAGATTTTCCAGACGACCCCGTCGCGCGTCACCATCACGGAGAAAGCATCCGAGCTTCGTTGCGTGCGCCTCTCGGACAAGGGGATGCTTCGCTTCTATACGGGCTGCTGCCGCACCCCTATCGGCAACCTGCTCCCCTCTCCACGCGTCCCGTTCGTCGGCATCGTCGCATCGTTCATCGGCGAGAGCGTCGGCGGAGAGCCCAGGGACGCGCTGCTCGGTCCCGTGACGTCGCGGGTGCAAGGCCGTTTCGCCGTCGGGGGATTGCCGCCGGGCGCGCACCCGTCCGCACCGGTTTCGGTGATCGCGCGTGCCATCACCAGGCTCTTTCGCGGGTTCGTCGCCGGTGCGCATCGTCCGTCGCCCTTCTTCGACGCGCGCACCGGGCGACCAGTGGTCGAGCCGGAAGTGCTCAGCGTCGAGCAGCGCCGGTCACTCAGGCCTGTCACGGCAGCGGGCTGAACAGGGCCGACGCGCCGAGCGCGACGTGGCGAAATGCCACTTGCCCTGGCACGTTTCTCTTTCGGCCGGCGCCCGGAAACCGGAGAGAGCCCCGCATGGGGAAGCGCTGGCTCGCCCCTTGCCTCGATGTACGGCCATGGATTCATCGAAGGAGCTTCCCGTCGGGATCATCGGCGCCGGAATGGCGGGGCTGATCGCAGCGCATCACCTGACCCAGCGGGGGGTCGCCGTGCGGATCTTCGAGGCACGCCGGAGGACCGGCGGACGAACGATGACGGTGCTGGAGCAGGGATGCCCCCTGCCGCTCGAGCTCGGCGCGGAGTTCATACACGGTGCGGCGGAGCCGACCATGGCGCTTGCCGACGCTGCGGACGAGGCCGTCGAGCGCGTGGCCGACACGCACGCTCGCTTCTCGGACGGCAAGTTCCATCCGATGAAGGACATGTGGCAGCGCTACTCGAAGCTCCTCGCCGGCGCGGATGAAGAGCCGGACCAGTCGGCGGCCGAATACCTGAAGCGGAAGGAGCTCGGCAGCTCCGACGCGGAGCTGTTTCGCCTGATCGTCGAGGGGTTCGAGGCGGCGCCCATCGACGACGCCGGAGTACGGAACCTGGCCCGCGAGGCAAGAGCCTTGAGCAGCGAGGACGTCCAGATGCGACCCGCGAACGGCTACGGCGCGCTGTCGCAGGCGCTGCTCCACCGCATCCCCCGCGCCCTGGTCGATCTCCGGCTCGGCGCGGCTGTGGAAGAGGTCGCATGGCGACCGGACGGCGTCTGCTCGCTCACCGTCCGTGAAAGCGACGAAACCGTCACTCGATTCGAGACGCGGCGATGCATCGTGACGGTACCCCTCGGCGTGCTGCAGTCGACTGCGGAGGGCAGCGGAATCCGTTTCTCGCCGCACGTCGGCGCGCTCGACGCTCCGCTCGCGAAGCTCGCGATGGGGCACGTCGTCAAGCTGGTGCTCGTCCTGCGGGATGGCCCTTTCCTGAAGGCGCTCCCGGAAGCCGACTTCTTCCATCTTCCCCAGGGGAACTTCCCCACGTTCTGGCAGAGAAGTGCGCCGGGTCTACGCCTCGTCACGGCCTGGATCGGTGGGGCCAAGGCGAAGTCCATGGAAGCGCTGGACACGCGTGACCTGCTCGACCAGGTCGCGTCGGATCTCGCGGAGTGCTGCGCCGTGCTGCCAGGCGAGGTCCGCGACGCGCTCGTTGCAGCACACCACCACGACTGGAGTCGCGATCCCTTCGCGTTCGGCGCGTATCCGTACGTGCGGCCCGGCGGCGTGGATTGTCTGTCGGCGCTGGCGACACCGGTCGCCAACACGCTGTTCTTCGCAGGCGACGCCACCGACCCGGAACATCTCGGCACGGTCGCCGGAGCGCTCGCGAGCGGCGCTCGGGCGGCGCGCCAGATCCTTTCGCTGTGAGCACGTCAGCCGGCGGGCTCGAGCGCTGACGGCTCCTCGGCTGCCTCACCGAAGAGCTCGGCCAGGGCGCCCTCCAGCGGCGGCGCCTCCGGGTCGAAGGCGAGCTGCACCAGCGGGATGGCTTCGCTGCCTTCGGGCAGCTCGGGAAGCTGTCGACGACGGAGCCGCGTGCCTTCGGCGAGGAGCTCGTCGATGCGCTCGACGAGACCATCGATGCGCTCGAGTCGCTCGTCGTGCGGGATTCCTGCGTGCTCCGAGAGGAGGCTCGCGCGGAGGCGAGCGATGCCCTTCTGCAGAGGATCGCGCCTTTTCTCGCACTCCCACGCGAGGTTCAGCTCGCTGTCGACGCCGAGGCTGCGGTTCGTGCAGTTGGCGGACCCGAGCGTCATGAACCGATCGTCGACGATGAGGAGCTTCGAATGAATGAAGGTCGGCGGAGACGCCTCCGCCCCGTCGCTCGGTGCACTGAAGAGAATACGCATCGTGTGACCGTTCTGGCGCGCCGCGCGGTCCAGCGACACGAGCAGCCCGTTCTCCGCGTCGCCCAGCACGAGTTGCTCCTTCAGTGTGTCGGCGCCGTGCGGCAGGACGAGCACGAGCTCCAGGCGTGGCATGGCGTCGTTCCCGAGCCGTGCCAGCAGGGCCTCGTGGATCGCTCGTGAGGTGATGTATTGCGTCTCGATGTAGACCAGGTGCTCGGCCCCGGCGATGGCGTCCTCGTAGAGCAGCCGTATCTCCTTAACGGCCTCACGTCCCTCGTCCTCGTACGCCGGGTACGTCCGGGCGATCGCCGTGGAAGATGCGTCGATCGCGAGCGCGTTCTCGAAGTCGAGCTGCTTCGCTTCGGCGCCGGCGTCGACCTCCGGCAGAACGAGATCCTCGCCGGAAGCCCGCCGCCAGCGCTCGCGGAAGACCTGCTCGAGCCGACCCACGGCGCCGCCCCTCACGAACGCGATCACCTCGTGATACGGCTTGTAAGGGTCGCCGTGGCGGTTGACGCGCTCCGCGTTCACGCTCGCGTGACGGCGGTCGTCCCAGCGCCCGTCACAGATGTCCGCGCCGCCGACGAACGCGAGACGACCATCGATGACGACCAGCTTCTGATGGTGGCTCGCGCCGACCGGGTGCTTGCCGTCGAGCACGTAGCGAATGCGCTCGCTCTGGCCGTAGTCGAACTTCAGACTTTGCATCCATTCGCGCTCGAGCGTGTAGACTACGCTGTAGTCCCACGCGAGCACGTAGACGTGCAGGCTCGGCCGCTCCCTGCACAGCGCCTCCATGAACAGCAGGAGCTCCACGGGCCAGGGCGCCCCCGTGGCGTCGTCGCCCCGCAGGAGCCGGACGTCGCTGTCGAATTGCCAGCCCGCGAGCAGCGCGTACTTCTCTGCTCCGCTCATCGCCTGATAGAAGGCGCGGTAATAGTCACAGGCGTCGACGAGGACGCCGGCCTGTGTGACCGGCTCGAGCTGCCATGCGTTCCGACCCGGCGCGAGAATGCGGTTCAAGCAGCCTGCTCCTTCGGTGTGACGTCGACGACGACCGGCAGGTGGTCCGACGCGAAGCGTTCGGCGAGCGAGCGCGGCACGTTCCAGCCCACCACCTCGAGCCCCCCTGCGACGAACACGTGATCGAGCCGCACCAGCGGGAACAGCGCCGGCCACGTCTTCGCCGCGGGGCGCCCGTGCTCGGACAGCTCGGCGTCCTTGAGGAGCCGCGTGAACGTGGCGTACACCGAAGACCCGGGAACTGCATTGAGATCGCCGCAGAGGATCGACGTCGAACGGGTGGTCACGTGGGAGAGCCACTCCTCGACCAGAGCGCGCGTCTGCAGGCTCCTCTCGAGCCGGCGCAAACCGAGGTGTGTGTTCAGGAGATCGATTTCCCCCCACGATGTGCGGAGCTGCACGTGGAGAGCCGCTCGTGGCTCGAGCGCCGGCAAGAGCCGCGGCAGTGACTCGGCCCGGAGCGCGCGCAGCGGATGGCGGCTCAGCACCGCGTTCCCGTAGTGCCCACCCCCTTCGAAATCGCGCGCAGAGCCGAATTCGAAGCTCATGTCGAGCCGCTCCGCGAGCCAGGCCGCCTGGTGCAGATTCCGGCGCCGCGGGTGCTCGACGAAGAGCTCCTGGAGGGCGACCACGTCCGGCGACGCCCGAGCGATCACCTTCGCGACGCGCTCCGGGTCGAAACGAAGATCGCTCCCGACGCACCCGTGCACGTTGTAGGTCATGATGCGAAGTCGTCCGTCGGCGGTACGCGCGGGCTGGTCGGATTTCTCCATGATGGGCGATGCTGCGAAGCGCCGAAGGCTGCACTCACCGTGCCACGCTCCGTCCGGTGACGGCGCGCCAGCTACACCCATTGTCGAGCCCGCGGCTCGACGGAGGGCGTTGCAAATTGTCACAGACGGCGACGTCGGGAGTGCGCAGCGCGTCACACCCGCCGCGCTCGTTTGCACCGGTCCGTGGCGACGCCATGACGACCCGAACGCCATCACATGCGTGAGCGAGTGCATCGTGCGCTGCACATGCAACGAGTGAACTTCGAGCGAGGCTGAGGAGCCCGACGCCAGGGTACGGCCCTCGGCTCCCCTGCAGCAGGTGACCTGCGGAACCTCCCCCAGATCGCCGGCAGACGAAGGGGTTACCGCGCGTCATGGCGTGAGTTGAGCCCATAAAGGGGGGTCGCGCCTCGACGAACGGTGCACTCGACGCCCGCGCGCTTCTGGGGCAAAGAATGGAGAGTGAGGTACCGGTCGGAGCCGAGAAGAGATCCGGGGCCGTGGCTCGTGCTGCTTCTGGCGGCGCTCCTCTGTCTCAGCGCATGTAGCCGCTCGGGCCTCGACCTGAATGCGTTCTCGGGCTCCGGCGCGACCTCCGGCGGCGGCGACGGCGGCACCTCGGGCGGCGGCCATGGCGGCAACAGCGGCGGCTCCGGCAACGCGGGCTTCGGTGGCGACGGCGGCGCCGGAGGCTTCGGGGGCGGCGGCGGCTTCTCGGGGGGCGGTGGCTTCTCGGGGGGCGGTGGCTCGGCCGCATTCGGCGCCGTCGGCGGCTTCAGCGGCGACGGCGGCTTCGCCGGTTCGGGCGGCTTCGGCGGGGAGTGCCAGACGACCGAGGACTGCATCAGCAACGACTTCTGCGAGATGCCGCGGTGCAATCAGGGGACGTGCGTCTTCGGCGAGCGCGACGAGGACGGGGACGGCGCCTACGCCGCCCTGTGCGGCGGCTCCGACTGCAACGATCTGAATCCGCTCGCGCACCCGGGGGCGATGGAGATCTGTGGCGACGGCGCGGACAACGACTGCAACGGCGTCACCGACTGCAACGATCCTGCGTGCGCCGGGAACCCGAACTGCGGCTGCGTCGTGCGCGGAGCCGAGGACTGCGGCAACGGCGTCGACGACGACTGCAACGGCCAGCTCGACTGCAACGACGTGGCGTGCGCCTCGACGCCGGCGTGCGGCTGCGTCGCCAGCATGGCCGAGGACTGCGGCAACGGCATCGACGACGATTGCGACGGCGCCATCGACTGCGCCGACACGGATTGCAAGGGGGCTCCGGCGTGCTCGTGCCACGGCCTCGAGAACTGCATGGACGGCGTGGACAACGACTGCGACGGC
Source organism: uncultured Polyangiaceae bacterium (assembly GCA_964442485.1). Classification (GTDB taxonomy): domain Bacteria; phylum Myxococcota_A; class Polyangia; order Polyangiales; family Polyangiaceae; genus DASZVB01. The sequence continues at coordinate 2,519 of CAYUAW010000297.1, read as the reverse complement.
CTCATCGACTGCGCCGACCCGGGCTGCAGTGTGTTCCCCGCCTGCCTGTGCAAGCCGCCGGGCGTCGCCGAGAACTGCAACAACAAGATGGACGACGACTGCGACGGTCTCGTCGATTGCATGGACTCGAACTGCTCGGCGTCGCCGTTCTGCGCACAGTGCAAGACGGAGATCTGCGACAACGGCCAGGATGACGACTGCGACGGCGCCATCGATTGCGCCGACTCGAACTGTCGCTTCGAGCCGAACTGCATGCCGACCGCCGAGCAGTGCAACAACGGCATCGACGACGACCACGACGGGCTCGCCGACTGCGCCGACCCGGACTGCGCCACGAATCCCGCTTGCCAGGCGACGCACTCGAACTGCCTCACCGCGAAGCTCGTCACCGCGAGCGGTACCTTCACCGGGAACACCACCGGGTTCACCGCCAACGACGCGGGCACCTGCGGCGGCGCAGGGCCGGAAGCCGTCTTCCGTCTGCTCCTGACCGCGCCGGCGAACGTGGCGCTCGACACTCGCGGCTCGGATTTCGACACCGCCCTCTACGTCCGCCTCGGTTCATGCGGGAAGGGACGGGAGATCGGCTGTGACGACGACGGCGGCGGGGTCGGGCACAGCTCGGCGCTGACGCTCGGCACATTGCAGCCGGGGAACTACTTCATCTTCGTCGACGGCTTCACGGTGGATCCCTTCCGCGGTCCGGACATCGGAAACTACGTCCTGAACGTGAACCTGAACGCGAAGCCGCTCGAGATCTGCAATAACCGGATCGACGACGACGGCGACGGCTACGTCGACTGCGCCGACACCGACTGCACCACCACTCCACAGTGCAAGGGCTGCAACGGTGGCAAGGACGCGGTTCCGGAGCTCGGCATCGGGGCGTGCACGAACGGCGTCGACGACGACTGCGACGGCAGCGTCGATTGCGCGGACAAGGACTGCTCGGCGAGCGCCGCCTACCCGACGGAGTGCTGCGACGGCATAGATCAGAACGGCAACGGCATCGCGGACGACTTCAGCTGCCGCTGCGTCACCTCCGCCGACTGCCCGGGCGGCCAGCTCTGCTATCAGCACACCATCGGGTCGTGCGGCGACCCCTGTGGGAACTACGTCGGCGACATCTGCGTCTTCGCCGCACCGGGCTCGACGTGCAACATGTCGTCCCAGCAGTGCGAGTTCTAGACGCCCACGTCCACGATCGCGCCGCCCGTGCCCGTGCCCGTGGCCCGAAATCGTCGAATCCCAACGCAACTCGGAGACGCTGCTGACCGAGTCGTCTCCCGATGGCAGACGACGGCTCAGAGGTCCTGGCTCGGTGTCTCGTTCCACTGCTCTGGTCCGCCAGTGCGCTCTCGGCGTGTGCGCCCACGGGTGGGGACGTCGCCGGGTCACGCTCCGCGCTCACGGTCTGCGCGGGTCAGGGCACCGTGCAGGGTATCGACGTCTCGTACTATCAGGGGGTGATTGATTGGGGTGCCGTGCTCGGCGCGGGGTTCCGCTTCGCAATCGCGCGCGTAAGCGACGGCCTCGCGCACCCGGACGGTCGCTTCGACGACAACTGGCAGCAGATGGAGAGCGCGGGGCTCCTCCGTGGCGCTTATCAGTACTTCGAGCCGTCGGAGGATGCCGCCTCGCAGGCGGCCCTCGTCGTGCAGAAGGTCGGCAGGCTCGGTCCGCTCGATCTGCCCGTCGCGCTCGACGCGGAGACTCGCTCGAACCTGGCACCCGCGGAGCTCCTCGCGAAGTACCGCGTCTGGCTCGATGCAATCGAGCAGGGGACCGGCAAGCGTCCGCTCGTCTACGGCGCGGCATATTTCTGGGACGCGCTCCAGGGCAACGAGCTCGGCGATCGGCCTCTCTGGGTGGCGAACTACGACACGAGCTGCCCCGAGCTTCCCTCCCGATGGGGCGGCTGGTCGTTCTGGCAGAAGGGGACGGATCGGGTGAACGGCGTCGGCACGACCGTGGACGTCGACGAGTTCAACGGTACGCTGGAGGAGCTCGTGACCTTCGCGAACCGCAAGAGCGGAGTAAAGGAAGACGGCGATGGTGCCGTCCCGGCGCGCGAGACAGGGTCACGTGGGCCGCTCGCGGATCGCGCACGAGCCGACACCGGCGAGCGCAGTCCGGCGAGCGACGGCCTCGACGACGCGGGAGAAGCCGGCGCCCGCTGGACGTCGGCTCCGATGGGCACCGCGACTCACGACGCGCCGCCGCGGGGCGCCGTCGACGCCACCGTGGCTCTGCTTGCGATAGACGGCGGGGACAACGCGACGGCCCGAAGCTCGGGCGCGACAGGAGCAGCGCGCCCCGCCAGCACGTGCAGCATCGGTAGCGCACCGGGGCTGCACGGCCGCACCCTGCGCGCCACCTCGCTCGCGTGGCTTCCTCTGCTCTTCGCCGCAGGAGCGCGGCGTCTCCTCAGGAGATTCCCATCGGCGGGGACGCCGTCCCCGAGGCATCAAAGATCCGGAACTACGCGAGCGGAGCGAGCGCGCCGAAGGCGGCGGGGG
>CAYUAW010000296.1:1920-9506 GCA_964442485.1 uncultured Polyangiaceae bacterium | reverse complement strand
AGGTCGTCGCGCCCCGCGCGATCGACGAGCAGGATCGTCAGGAACATCAGATAGAAGTACGGCAGAAAGTGCGTCATGCCCGCGGGCAGGCTCCACGTCAGCGCGAGCGTCAGCTCGGGGACGTAGTGGAAGTGCCGCGCGACGCCCCAGAATCCAGACACGAGCAGGATGTTCTCGTGCTTCTCGCCGTCCGCGGTCGTGTACTCGGCGTGGATCATCTCGGGCGCACGGCCCCACACGGTCGTGTCCCCGCCGGTCCCGCGCACGCGCTTGCGCTGCGCGTCCGCGGTGTGACCCGCCCAGATGGCACCGACGCCGATGGCGAGCAGGCCGAGCGTCATGGGCCAGCCGAGCTCGCGCGGATGCGTCACCAGGTACTGCGCGGTGATCGTGTAAACACCGGGGACCCACGCGAGGACACCCCAGCAGATGTAGTAGCCGAATCTGTCGTGCATGACGTCCAGCGTCGCGAAGTATCCCCCCTCCCAGCTGAAGAACTCGAAGAGGTAGAGGACCTGGAGCACGACCGTCACCAGCATCGAGCTCGCCACGTGACCGAGCTCCTGCCGCTGGTGCGCGGCGAACGAGAGCACCATCAAGCTCCAGCCCATCATGCTGATGCGACAGTTGAAGAACTGCTTCAGGTTCACGCCGAGCACCGCGGGGTGGAGCTCGACGCCCCAGAAGTAATCCAGGATCGGATTGCCCGACGTGCCCGCGTCGGTGGTCGAAGGCGCGTACACGCCTTTGAAGTAGAGCAGCCAGCACAGCACGAAGCACGCCGCACACAGCGTGACCAGCAGCTCGCCCAGGTGTTCGTACACGATCCCCGGGGAGAACCAGCCGAGCCCGTACGAGGCGCCGAAGAACGCGGCGTGGGTGATGAACCAGGCCGGCATGGCGTTCAGCTTGTAGCGCGGCCGGTGCCCGGTGGGCGTGACGGGCCCTTCGTGGATCTTGCCCGGCAAGAGCTCGAGCAGCGCGAGCTCGAACGCTGAGAAGATCACGATGATCTTCACCGCCATCCAGCTCGGAAGGGGAAAGTGATGCACGATGGTCGCGGCGCCGTCCGCGGTGAGCAGCCGCAGCAACGAGCCGTCCAGATACGTGCAGGTGAGCCAGAGCAGGATGACCGCCGCCGGCGTCACCAGCACGAGGAGCGCGGGAGCAACGGTGGTCCGGAACACTTCCGCTGCGCGGCTACGCCGCTGTCCGACCCAGGTGAGCACCGCCGGACGCGTCTCGTTCTGCATCTATGGCGCCGGACAGTACGCGAAACCGCGTGGACCCGATACCTTGCCGCTGCGCTCGCGACGCGCGTCGAGCGGCCGGCACGTCGGACGAGCGCGCACGGCGTCGTTCCTGGTGTAGTGTCTCGACCGTGCGCCCGCCCCTCGTCTTTCTGCCCCTCGCGATACCGATCGCTGCGGCGCTCGTATTCACGGTGGTCCCCTCCGGCGCGCGGATCCCCGCGTTTCTCGCGATGATCGGCCTGGCTGCAGCCGTTGCGCTCGGTGCGCGACAGCGCTCGAAGCTCGGGCCGCGACGGTAGACGGTAACTTCTCTCTAGACGTTCGTCAGTGGCGCGCGGCGCCACTCTGCGTCAGCACGCGCTGCGTCGAGGAGCGTGCGTACCTCGGTGTCGGTCGTCTGTTCGAAATTCGCGTACCAATTCCCGACGGCCGTGAAGAACTCCGGCGTCGAAGCGCACACCATGTCGTCGACGAGCACGGAGAGCTCTGCGCAGGTCGACGGAGCGGCGATGGGGACACCCACGATGACGCGTCGCGGCCCGCGCTGACGCACACCGAGGATCGCCGCATTCATCGTCGAGCCCGTGGCGAGCCCGTCGTCCACCAGGATGACGGTGCGCTCGGTAAGCTCGAGCGGCGGGAGGTCACCGCGGTAGGCGCGTTCGCGGCGTTCCAGCTCGTCGAGCTCGCGCGCGGTGACTGCCGCGATCGTCGTGTTCGTGATCTGCAGCGCCTCCACGAGAGGTTCGTTCAGGACCCGGACTCCGCCCGAGGCCACCGCACCCATCGCGAGCTCCTCGTCCTCGGGAACGCCGAGCTTGCGCACGATGAATACGTCGAGGGGCGCACGGAGGCGCATCGCGACCTCGAACCCGATGGGCACGCCGCCGCGCGGGAGCGCGAGGACGAGCGCATCGCGAGCGTCGGCGTAGCGATCCAGTCGCGACGCAAGGACGCGACCAGCGTGTCTTCGATCGTGGTAGCGGCTATCGCCGTCCATCGGAACGAAGGCGAGCAAGACGCGTGCCCGGGCGCAGGCCCGCCGGTCGCGCGCGTGGTTCAGTTTTTGGCGTGCGTCAGGCGGTCGTGCAGCCAGCGGATCCCCATCACGGTCCCCACACTGAGGCCGAGCACCGCGCCGAGCCCGCTCGCCACGCCTATCCCCATGACCAGCGCCGCTGCACCGGTGGAGATGCCCGCCGCCGACAGCCCCACGGCCGACAGCGCGCCCACGGCGCCGATGGGGATCCCGACGGCGGCGAGCTGCTGCGCGAGCTTCTCGCCCTTCGCCTTCCAGTCGTCGTTGGGATGCTCCTTCGCGTGCGCCTCCGCGAGGGCGCGCGCGCAGTCCTCGAGCGTCGAGAGCTGGGCGTCGTCGATCTCGAGGGCCCGCGCGAGCGACGCGATCTCGTTGCGCTCGCTCTTCGCATACTCGCCGTCGGCGTACGCCAGCGAGAGACAATCGGAGAGCAGCGTGAACCTGAGCTGCGACGACTTCAGCGAGTCGAGGTGCCGCTCGACGGTACGCGTCGGACGATGTGCCGTGTCGAGCACCCGCTGCGTCTCGGCCGGCGGGAGCTCCAGCGCACGGCAGAGCTCCTTCAGCTTTGCGAACTCCTCCGGCGCGATTGACACGTCGGCGCCGGCCATGGAAGCGATGATCGTCAGGTAATCGACTCGCTCCGCGAGCGGAATGTCGTGGGCTTCGTGCGTCTTTCCGGAGGTCACGGGCGCATCATACAAGGCACCGACCAGCTTGTCGCCGTATCCTCCTCGTTAACCGCAGGGGCCCATGCCGCCGCCGCACACGGTCGGGAGACCGGTGTCTAGCCCTTGGGAGTCCGCGGTGCTCACGACTTGCTCGTACGTGCCGAGCCCTGGAACCAGATCGCCGAGCGCGTCGTCGAGCATGCCGCATCCCATGTCCACGGCGGGGTTCGACAAATCCGTGTCACCTGTCGGCGTGCCGCCCTCGATGACGATGGTCGCGATGGTGAGGTACTTCACTTCCCACTGGGCGATGGCGACCCAGCCTCCGACGCTCACGCCCTCGAGGCTGCCGAGGAGGCTGGCGAGCTGGAGCAGATTGTTCGCCTGATCGTAGGTGTTGCATGCGTCCTCCACGCCGCCGCCGCTTCCGTCCGGCAGGATGCCCGTAACCGTTCCCGTCTTCTCGTCCACGGCCCAGAACGCACCGGGCTTCAGCGGCGCCACGAGCTGGTACGACGTGTCGAACGGCTCCTCGAGCGCCGCCCATTTCAGGCTCTGCTCCGGCGTGAGCCCGGTCTGATCCCGCAGCGCACCTGCGGCGTTGGTCGTCAGCGTGGCGCCCTTCAACGCCTTGATCGTGCTCGAGCCCCCGAACATCCCGGCCTCGGCCACGGCGAGCCCCGCGGTCGCCGTGAGGGTGGTCTCGAACGCCGTGCGCGCATCCGCCGTGGCGGTCGCGAACTGCTGGAGGGGAAACAGATCGAGCTGCCGCGTGACGGGGCCGCCGCTGTGCGTCTTCTGGATGAGCGTCGCGATGCGCGGCATCGTCTCGAACGTGAGTGAATCCCTCGTCAGCGAGTCGCGCAGGGGCGGCTGTGCCCACGGGAGCTTCGAGGGCGTCACGCTGAACCCGGCCTTCAGCGCGTCGAGGGTCCCTTTCTTGTCGCCCGCGGTCGCGGCATCGAACACGGATTCCAGGGTCAGCTTGTCGGCGATCCAGTCGCCGAGCACCACGGAGGCCGTGGGCGACGCGCCTTCGACGGCGATTGAGATGCGCCCGAAGAGCAGCGAGCGGACGTCCTCGAGCACCTCGGGCGCGACGGACTGGGCGCCGGTGGTGAAGCCGTTCTCGAACCCGGCGACGGCGCGCGTCGCCGCCCGGGTGCCGACGCGGACGGTGAGATAGAGCCCCGCGAGCGCGGGTGGCACGGCGGGCACGGCGGGCTCGTCGTAGGTCGCCGTAGCGTCCTTGCCGTTGATCGACACCGTGACGGTGTGCTCGCTGCCACCGTCGCTGGTGGCGGCGCCGGAGCCCGCGGGCGCGGTGTAGGAGATCACGTAGTCCTGGACGGCGCGCGCGTCGATCTCTCCGAGCACCGCGTTGACGGCGTCCGCCTGCGCGGTGACCGGCAGGCTCTTGCCGCCGGAGAGCGTCGCGATCTGGTCCAGCGTCTGCTGGACGACCGTTCCCGCGCCGAGAGTGAGGACGGGCGCGCCCGTCGCTATCGCGTCGCGGTACTGGGGCTCGAGCGTGTCGGTCGCGGCGCCGTCGGTGACGAGCACGATGAGGGTCGGTCCTTCCGAGTCGGCGTCGTGCAGCGCTTGCCAGAGCTCCGAGCTCCCCGACGCGGTGGTCAGCGTCTGCACCTGGGCCTTCGCGTCGACGAGGGTCGACGCGAAAGAATCCGCCGCCCAGATCACCCCGAAGTCGACGGTGCCCACGCGTACGCTCGCCTTCGGATACTTGGCGTAGAGCGCGGTGACGATCTGGTTGCCGACCGTGACGTCACCCGCGCCACGGAACTCCGCGGGCAAGCTCGACGACACGTCGAACAGCAGCGCGACCTTCGGCGGTGGCGCCTCGTTCTGGGTGATCGTGAACGAGACGGGCTTGCCGCCATCCTCGACGGTGATCGCGCCCGCGGGGAGCTTCGACACCTGACCGCCGCTCCCGTCCTCTGCCTTCACGTGGAGGGAGACACGGGGATACGAGGAGCCGTTCGCGCTCGCACCCACCGTCGCGACCTTCGACGCGGCCTTGGGATCGCTCGACGGCTCGGGGAGGGGCGTGCCGTTCACCGTCACGTTGCCTGAACCGTCGAGATCGTAGACGTCGCCGCCGAGCGACACGGGCTTGCCGACCGCCGCGAGCTTATCCTTGTCGTCGGTGGTCAGATCGGGGCCCGCGACGGAGATGCTCGGGACGACTGCCTCCACGTTCTTGATGGGGAGCCCGGCGAGCGCGGCGGTGTCGACGGGAGGCGAGAACCCCACGTGGATCTTCCGACCGACGACGTCGCGCGCGTCGAACTGATGCTCGACCAGCGTGAACTTGTCGTACGGGGCGTTCGCGCGCACGGCCTCGAGCTTCACGTAGATCGCAGGCGGGTCGGACGCGGCACCGAGAGGCGTCGGGGTGGCCTTCGTGAGCGAATCGCCGAACGCGGCGTCCGGCGAGAGCGGGTTTGCGTACTTCGGGACGCCGTTCACCTTGACGCTGACGAGTGGAATCGTCCCCAGGGTGAAGTCGAAGGGCGCGGTCAGAGTCGTGGGCAGCAGGTCGAGCAGGCTCTTTGCGACCGCCGCAGCTTGCGAGCCGTCCTGGTCGATACCGGTGAGCGGCTTCGGCGGGTCGGTGCCGAGCACCGTACGCCACCGCGTCGCATCGGCCGCAGTGATGGCGGGAGCGTATTTTCGTTCCAGGCTGCGAAAGAGGAGCTTCTTGCCGTCGAGCTTCGCGGGATCGGCGGTGCCACCGACGACCTGTGCATCGAAGCCCGCGCGCGTGTAGAGCTCCACCAGCAGATCCGCCTTCTCACGCGGCGTCCCCGCGCCGCCGCGGAGGGTCCCGCGGGTACCCCAGCGGATCGCGTCCGTCGCGCCGTCGAGGCCGTCCGGCGCGGGCGGATACGTGACGATCTCGTCGCGCACGAACTCGAAGATCTTCTGTGGATCCTTCGCGAGGACCAGCGCGTCCGCGCGCGCCGGCAGGTTGTCGGGGCTCGCGTCGAGCGCCTTCTGCACCTCGCGCCAGGCGTCGAACACGTCCAGTCGGCCAGCCTCGGGCCCGGCTGCGTCGCGCTTCGTTCCTGCCTCGGGCATCGAGTGATGCGTGCCCGCCTCGGCAAGGTGCTTTCCGCCGTCTACCGCCGCATCGTCCCCGCCGTCGCTCTGCGCGGAGCGAGAGCTCGACCCGTCGCTTTCGCAGCTCGGCGTGCCGCCGACAAGGGCCCCGATGAGCGCACATACTCCCACGTGCTTGCCGTACCGCATGCAAAGCTCCTTTTGCGGGAAAAATACCACGACGCCGCGCGCGGGCGTGAGCTTTCCCTTCGCTCGGCGGGCTCTACGCGATGTCCACGCCGGCCCCTCGCAGGAGCTCCGGAAGATCGGTCATATCGTGGAAGACGTGCGCGCCGAGGCGCGCGAGTGGCTCTCCGTCCCTCTCGCCGGCATAGCCGAAGACGGTGAGGCCCGCAGCACGCGCGGCGGTGACCCCCGGCACGCTGTCTTCCACGGCGACCGCCGCCTCCGCGGATACGCCGAGCGTCGCAATCGCCCGGAGGTAGACGTCCGGAGCAGGCTTGCTGCGAGGGACGTCCGCGGCGCTGAAGAGATTGGGCGCGAAGGCGTCGAGGAGCGCGACCTGCGTGAGCTTCAACGTCATCTCGTCGCGGCTGCCGTTCGAGACGACCGCACGCGGCGTCCGCACCGCGCGCACCGCCGCCACCGCCCCCGGCACCGCGCGCAGCTCGGTGCGGAGAGCGTCACGCTGGCGCTCGTCGAACTCGTGCTCGAAGGTCGGCGGAGTCACCCAGCCGTACTCGTCGCTCACCTGGGCGATACGCCGGCGCATGGAAACGCCGTTCCAGCGGCGAAGTGACTCGTCGACGTCGAGCTTCGGCCCGGTTCGGGCGACCAGCTCGACGAACACGCGATTGACCACGGGCTCGGTGTCGACGAGCACGCCGTCACAATCGAAGGCGACGAGGTGGATCTTCATGGCGGCGCGAACCGCGACTTTACGCCGGTTCTGGCGTCGAGTCGGCGTCTCCCGGCCCACCGAGGACCGAGCGCCCCTTCGTGGTGAGTGACTGCACTGTGATCGGCTTCTGCAGGTAGGCGACCTTCGACTCGAGGACCCCGTGCCTGACGATGCTGTCGTCGGTGTAGCCCGACATCCACAGGACCTTCATGTCCGGCCGCAAGAGACGAAGGCGATTGGCGAGCTCCGGCCCGCTCAGCTGCGGCATCACGACGTCGCTGAGGAGCAGGTGGATGACGCCACGGAACTGTTCGGCGTGGATGAGCGCCTCGCCGGCGTTTCGCGCCTCCAGGACGCGTGACTGCGAGCATCACGTAAGGACCTGCAGCGAGCCCCAATGCTTGCTTTGCGCTCTCCTCGTCCAGGACGACGTCGGCTGTTTCCATCGTGAGCTTCCCGCCGTGCGGCATCGCGTCGCGAGCATTCACGACCAGGTTCATGATCACCTGTTCGATGCTGCTGCGGTCGACGCGCACCTTGCCGAGCGTCCGGGCGGGCAGTGAAATCAGATCGATGTCCGCCCCCAGGATCCGCTGGAGCATCGCGTCCATGCTGAACAGCACCTCATTCAGCACGAG
>CAYUAW010000296.1:0-1820 GCA_964442485.1 uncultured Polyangiaceae bacterium | reverse complement strand
TCATGGTGCGACCCATCAGCCGTTCGCGCGGAAGCTGGCCCTGCTGAACCAGCGCGTCATTCACGTACAGGAACTTCCACTCGAAGCTGATGACCTGGCAGCCCTCCTGAAGGGTGTCCAGCACGTCTCGAGCGATCTTGTCGAGCGATTGCATCCCTGACCCTCTGGACCCGTGCGCGGCATGCACCGGTCGACGACTCGAACTGATTCGAGCGGCCGAGGAAGAAGCTAAGTCCTCGCTCGCACACACGCCACTCGCGAGCCACCTTCGGGGACAAGAAAAATGAGCGGGTCCGGCCCGGACCACACGGGGCGACCGTGTACAGACCACGGCGCCGCCCTCAATTTTTCGGTACGGGTAATGGCAAAGAAGACGGCGTGCTGGAGTACGGTTTCGAGTAGAAGTGACGCGGCCAGGCGCGGCCCGGATCCCGGACGGCCGGCGGCGTGCTACTGCTGTTACCCTAGAACTCCCCCAAACCTATGATGACCATCAACAAGCGTCAGAAAGAAAAACTGCGTCAGGAACGCCAGAAGGACAAGGAGCAGCGGCGCCAGCAGCGACGCGGCAAGGGCGACGCGAAATCGCCCGGCGAAGATGGGGTCGACCCGGATATCGCAGGGATCGTGCCCGGCCCGCAGCCCCTACCTGAAGGCTTCGAGGACTGAGCGTCGGGCGCTCGGCAGCCGCAGCCTTGCCGGGCAGCGCCTTTCGTGGCACCTGCGTGAGCCGTGGCGCACGAAGTCGAGCCGGTGCGAGTCCGCGCCGCACGGCCGGAGCACTCGAGCGCCCAGGTCTGGGAGCGCCGTTTCTGGCTCGCGCTCGGCGTGGCGGGCGGGCTTCACGGCGCAATGGCGCTCGCGCTGAGGCATCCAGCGCTGCCTGCAAGGGTACACCACGAGCCGCGCGACTACCTAGAAGTATCGCTCGTCGAGGACGCGCCGACTACTCCAGCTGACGACTCCGTAGCGGCGCAAGCGGATGTGGCCGCGCAACGAGAACGCGTTGCGGCACTGGGTCACGCTCCGACGAAGGATGCCGTCGTCTCCGAGCCGGCAGTGCCCGCGGAGACCGCCGAGACCGCCCCGGCAGACACCGCGGCCGTCCCGCCCATCGGCAGCGCCGCGGGCGAACCGGGAGCACCACGCGGCAGCCTCTCGCTCGACGCGCTCGGGATCGGGAGCGCGAACCCGTTCCTCGGCATGAGAGGGTTCGGCGTCGCACCCGCAGCTCCCCCGACGCCTCCTGCTGCGTCGAGCGACGTGCCGGATCGCACACGCGTCGCCGAGCAAAGACTGAAGCGGTATCTGGTCGCGGGAATGATGGAGCACGACCGGGCGACCGGCGCGTCGCGAAACGGCGCAGTCGTGACCGCGCTGCGCGACGCCGCGCTGCTCGTCACCTCGCCGGTGAACGGCCAGGCAGAGTTCGTCGCGACCATCGACGCGACCGGGCTCGTGACTGCGCTCAGGCCGACGCGCGTGTCGTCGAACGTCGCGGACTGGCGAAACGTCGCCGCGCGCGCGCTGAAGGAGCTCGCGAAGAGACGGCTACGCGTCCCGGCTGGAGCCGCCGGGCTCGAGGTGCGGCTCGCGCTCTCTTCCAAGATCCAGCTGCCGAGCGGCAGCACGTCGCTCGGCGCGATGCACACCGTTCCGCTGCTGAACAACGATGGCACACGGCTGAGCCGACTCGAGCTACCGCCGGAGAGCAACAAGCTCCCCGATCAGTCCGACCCGGGGGCGCTCGGCACCCCGCTCCTGAAGCAGCCGATTCCGGGAGGCGGGATCGACGGAGACCTCGCCGACATCGGCGGCGT
>CAYUAW010000295.1:1174-9540 GCA_964442485.1 uncultured Polyangiaceae bacterium | reverse complement strand
CGGGTCATCGGAGGAGACCCTCGGCGTAGCGGCGGACGGCGGGGGAGAGGCGTTCGCTCTTGTCGCCGGCAAGGCCCTCGAGGACGCGGCGGCGGAATTCCTCGGCGCGGGCGTGCTCGTCGGGGGACGGGACGTCGCCGCCGATGGCGATCGAATCACCGGTGGGGCCGCGCTCGGGCTGGTGCGCCTTTCGCTCCGGGCCTCTCGACGCTTGCTCGCGCTGGCGCTCGTCGGGCTCGGGGTCGTTCGAGCGGCCGGTGCCGGATTGCTCGAGCAAGCGCGACGCCTCATGTCCGAGCTCCACGCCGCGCTGCCCGTGCCCTGCGGCAAGCTCCCTTGCCGCTTCGCGCATCACGCTGCCCGCGCGCTCCAGGCGATCGGCCGTCTCGCGCGGGAGCGCGGCGCCCTTGTCGCCCTTGTCGGCGGCGAGGTTTCCTGCCTGCTCGGCCAGGTCCCGCTCGGTGTCCCCCGCTTGCTCGAGCGCGTTCTTCGCCTTGCCGTCCGTCTGCCCGCGCTGGCGCTCGGCCTCACGCCGGGCCCACGCGAGCGCGTCGTTCAGCGCGCGCCGGGCACCGTCGAAGCGGCTCCTGAGCTCGTCGTCGGGGTCCATGCGCTTCGCGGCCTGATCGAGCGCGCCGAGCGCGCTCTCCGCGCTGTCGGAGGCCTCCTTCAGTGACAGCTCCTCGAGCGCGTGGGCGGAGGCGTTCGCGTGCTCCCGCGCGAGCGCAGCGGCGGCCCGCGGCGTGCCCAGATCCTGCCCGGGCAGCGGCAGATCGTCGACCGAGTCCCGCACCTTGTCGGCCAGGCGCTTCGCCTCCGCGCGGTCCGCGCCCTCCGCGGCGGTGCGGCGAGCGTCGTCCAGTGCGGATTCGGCGCCGCGCACGGTGCTCTCGTGCTGCTCGGCAAGCGCGCGGATGGCGTCCGCGGCCCTGTCGAAGGCCTGGTCTGCGTCCGACGGCGAGGGCATCCCACCCTGACCACCTGAGTTGCCATGTCCGGACTCGACCCCGCCACCCTGACCGTGCCCACCCCCGGTCGTCGCCCCGAAGGACGGCGTGGGCCGGCGCAGACGCTCGGCGAGGTGCAGCGCCGCGAGCTCTGCCGCCATCAGGTCGCCCGCGTCGCGGGCGCGACGCACCCTGCCGGTGTCCCCCCGCGCGACGCCGCCGAGATCGCGCCCGAGGAGCGACAGCACGGAGAGCCGCGCCGCACCCTTGTCGAGCGTCGCGAGAGCGGCGTCGAGGCGCGGCAGGCCGTCGTGCTTGTGCTCCGGTTCGCGCGCGGCGCGCGCCGAGAGGGCCGCCTCTTCCGCGACGTCACCGAGGCGCTTCGCGACGTCCTCCGCGTCGCGCTCGCCGAGCGCGGCGACGGCGACGTCGGCGGCGACCACGACGCGCTCGATGTCCACCTCCGTGGGATCGCCGCGCCCGCGCCCGAGACGGTCGAGCTGGCCGACGAAGAAAGCGCGCAACCCCTGGGCGATGGTCGCGCCGGCGTACGCGGCGTCGAGGGCCTTCTTCGCGTGTTGCGTGAGGTCTGCGAGCCGCTCGTGCAAGGCGGCCGCGCGCGCCGCGGGCTTCTCCTCCTCCTGCTTTGCGCGCCACGAGAGCAGATCGACGAGCTCGTCGCGAATGCCGATGAGCGCCGTGAGCCGCTCGGCCTCGGGCTGGCCGAGATCCGGCGGAAGCAGGACGATGCGCTGGCTCCTGGCCCACTTTGGCCCCTCGAGTGGGTCGTTGTCCTTCGCCTCCACGGTGAGCTCCACCGGGAGGAACATCCGGCGCAGGAACGGATCGCGCGCCGAGATGACCTGCCCGCCGCGTTCGACCTTCGTCTCGCCGTCGAATCGCTCGAGCACGCGCCGGTCCTCGCGCGCCCCGGAGTGGAGGACGAGATCCACCTCCCGCAGCCCGTGATCGTCGTGCGCGACCCACTTGACGTCGATGTTGTCGACCTCGACGAGGCGGATCGTCCGTGGCGCGCCCTCGAGCTCCACCGTGGGCATCCGGTCCGGGACCATCTCGACGTCGATGCTGTCCTCGTCGTCCACGCGGACGTCGCCGAAGCGCGCAGCGACGCGCAGCGACGCGCTGTCCTGCACGGTGAACCGCGCCACCACGCCTCCCACGCCGTCGTCGGCGAAGAGCTCCTCCCGCGTGCCGTCCGTGAAGACGAGCGTGCGCCCCTGTTCCCGAGGAACGCCGCGCACCGTCACGACGGTGCCCTTCGGCAGCGCCACCCCGATGCCGAAGAGCAGCGAGCGCTCGCCCTCACGCGTGTACGCAGGCGGCTGAGCGAACACGCGCGGCGTCGCGAGCCAGCTCATCGTGAGCGGCGCGCGCCCGTGGCGCGCCGCGAGCACGTCGAGCCCCTCCACGACGCGGACCGGACCCACGACGACGCCGATGAGCGCGGCAGCGAGCAGGGCCAGGGCGGCGCCACGAAGTCGCTCGGCGTGGCGCCCGGCAGCCGCGCCGACCATCTCGTTCGACGCTCTGTCGACGATGCGCGTGAAGTGGAGCGCGGCGAGCTCCTTCGAGCCGAACGTCTCGTCGACGTCCGCGCGTTCGACGAGAGCGAGGGCGCGGAGCGCGCGCTCGCCGAGGACGGGGTCGGTCGCGACGAGGATGCGCTGGACGGCGCGCCGCGTGCTCTCGCTCTCGCGCCGTCGCTTGCGAGATTGCAGGAACTGCAACACCACGACGCCGACGATCCCCGCGGCGGTCGCGGCGCGAGCCCACGCCGTCCCGAACCGCGCGAGGTGCGCCCCCCCGACGATCGCCGCGATGAACAGCGCGAGCAGCGCTTGCTCGGCAGCCCCGCTTTCGCGAGTGCGCCACGCGCGACGGATCCTGTCGACCGGAGGCTCGTGGGGCACGGGTCGGAGCTTAGCGCGGGGCCGATGGCGGTGGATCGACGGCCGGCGCGTCGCCCGCTATTCTTCCCCGTCAGGCCATGGACGCGAGCCGCCTCAAACGAGTCTTGCTCTCGCTGCAGGATTCGGCGTTGCGCGTCGGCTGGCTCGAATCGGAGCTCGAGGGCCTGGGCAGCGCCGCGAGCGCGGTCCTCCTGAACGAGATCATGGAGCAGAACGAGGCCGCCGACCCCGGCGCGCACGAGGTCCTGCTCACTGTCACCCTAATACTCGTCCGCCCGGACAACCGGGACGTCGTCGAATCGCTGCGCCGCGAAGCCGCCGCGCAGAGCCTCTTCAGCCTGGAACGGCTGACCCGCCCGGCGCCGCCGCCGAGCATCCACGCCCCGGCCATCGAGGAGCTGCGCGTGCCGGACTACGGAACCGGGCGCGAGCTGTCCCTCGGGGAACGAAAGAGCCTCGCGCGACGACCGGATCGTCGAGCCATCGACAAGCTCTGCGTCGATCCTCATCCGCACGTCATCCGTCAACTCCTCGAGAACCCGAAGATGGTCGAGGAAGACGCCATCCGCATCGCGACGATCCGCCCTGCGCGCCCCGCAGCGCTCCGCGAGCTCGTGCAGTCTCACCGATGGCTCAGCCGACCCCGTGTCCGCATGGCGGTGCTGCTCAACCCCGGTTCCCCGTGCGAGCTCATCATGCCGCTGCTCGGCCTGTGCACACGCGAAGAGCTCCGTGACGTGCTGAGGAGCACCGAGACGTCCATCGTGCTGCGCGCCACCGCGCAGGAGCTCCTCGCACGACGGCCACCGCTGCCGAGGCAGCCGGCGCGAACCATTCACTGAGTGGCATAGCGCTCGGCCCACCTGCGCTGCACGGCGGAGAGCAGCGCAGGGTAGACGATGAATCGGCGAAATGGCTCGATGAGGGCCATGTAGAGGCTCGTGAAGCGAGAGACGGGCTTCACGTACACGGCCCAGTACAATCGATAGCCCTTCTCCAGCGGCATGAGCACGACGGACATGAAGGCGTGAACGGTGGCGTTGCGCGCCTCGACGAGCGACTCGTTGTCGAGCTGGTAGAGCGGCTCGAACGTCTTGTCGCTGCCGGCAGTGCGAGCGACCGAGCGCCGCAACACGGCCTCGTCGACGCGGTCGCGATAAGACGGATGCCGCCGCGACGACTCCTGCGAATCCCAGCGGAAGATGCGGCCCACGTGGCGCCGCACCGCAAACAGCGCGCGCGTCGGCCAGGTCGCCGCCTTCCCCGCGCCGCCGGACATCAGCGCCTGAACGTCCGCCACCGTGCGCCCCACGCCGCCGTTCGGCAGGTCCACGACCGTCACGTCGCGCAGTGGAACGTCGTGAAGAACGGAATGGACGACGAGAGGGAGGCTCTGGAACGCGTCCGCCGATTCCCGCCGCGGCCGCGAAGCCTCGCTCTGGGGTGTTTGCCCGGCTCCGCTCGCGTGCATGCGGGGTGCATAGGTCCGCAGCGTGTCGATGCCAGGGGTGAGCGCTGGCACGAAGGCGGGGCGAATGCCGAGAGGTTATTGACCTGCAAAACCGGCCTCGAGCGACTACACGGTCTCGGGCGAATCAGCATTGCAGAAGCTTCAAAACAAACTCGTGACGCTGTCGGGGTCGCCCATTTTCGCGGCCGCCTGCGCTGTGCTGCTCGCGTGCAGCGGCAGCGGCAACGGCACAGATGCCGCCGGCGGTGGAGGCGACTCTGGGAACGCCGGCGCGCCGGAGATGACCGCGAACGGGGGGAGCGCGGGAGTCCCAGGCTCGGCCGGGGCGGGCGGCGCGATCGTCACTGCAGGCCATGCGGGCTCTGGCGGCAACGCCGTTCCGAGCGGCGGCGGGACGTCGAACGGCGCAGGAACTTCGAACGGCGGGGGCACTTCGAACGGCGGAGGGACTTCGAGCAGCGGCGGCGTCGGTGCGATGGCAGCGAGCGGCGGTGTCACGAACGCCGCGGGCGGCGTGAGCGGCGCAGGCGCCGGCGGGAGTGCGACGGGCGGCGCGGGCTCCGGCGGCACGACGAGCTGCTCGGTCGCCGCCGGCTCGCAGATCGGAGTCTTCACCGATCCAGTCACGACGACGAGCATCTCGCCCCCCGATCCGCCGGGCATCGCGTTCGTCGACACGGACGGAAAAGCCGTCAACGCGCACGGAGGCGGCATCATCAGGGTGTGCGACACCTTCTACCTGCACGGCGAGTACTTCTCGAGCACGACGACGGACAACGACTTCAACGGCTTCTCGATGTACTCGTCGAAGGACCTCTCCACCTGGAAGAACGAGGGCATCATTCTGCCCGTCCAGGCAAGTGGCGAGCTCGGGCCCAATCGCAAGGGCGAGCGGCCGCACATCATCCGCTGCCCCAGCACGGGTGAGTACGTTCTTTACGCGCACGCTGCCGACACGACGTACCAGGCCGACAAGGAGGTCGTCTTCGCGACCTCCTCGACGGTCAACGGAAAGTACGCCTATCAGGGCCCTCTGAAGAACTCTGCCGGTGCGATCGCCGCGCACAGCGACATGAGCGCCTTGACCGACGGAGACAGCGCCTACGTCGTCACTGAGAGCGGCTGGGTCTACACGCTCACCACGGATTGCCATGGCTGGGCGTCGTCCAGGCAATACGGCGCCGTGAACGGGACGACCGGCGGCATCGAGGCGCCGACCGTGTTCAAGGCGGGGAACACCTTCTACTGGATCGGTTCCGACAAGACGGGCTGGCGCGCCAACGACGACTTCTATTCCACGGCCCCCGCGATGACGGGTCCGTGGGCGTATCACGGCTACCTCGCACCAGCCGGCAAGCTGACCTGGATGACGCAGAGCACATGGGTCGTCCCGGTCGCGGGAAGCCAGGGAACCACTTACGTCTACTGGGGTGATCACTGGTACGGCAACCAGGACACGAGCGCTCCCGGCAAGCACAACAACCAGGCGACCTACGTCTTTCAGCCTCTGGTGTTCAGCGGAACGAACATCTCGTTGCCCACCTACCTGCCGAGCTGGAAGCTCGACGTCGGCGCCGGCACGTGGTCGAAGTAGACGCGCGCGTCTAGTTTGCCGTCGTCACGGCTCGTCCGGCCAGGTCAACACGTCGAAGCCTTCGCGGGACGCGGCGTCGGCAAGGCGACGATCCAGACAGACAAAGGGCAACCCGGGCAGGCCGGCATTCGAGACGACCAGTGCAGCGCCGAGCTGGGCCGCATCTGCGGCGCGCAGCGCATGGCGCGCTAGAACGGACGCTGCTCGAATTCGTACGGCTTCCAGATCGAGCACTTCGGTTGCAGCTGTCGCGATGTCGTTGACGAGCTTCAAGGCGTCGCGCCTGCCAGCGGCGGTGAGGAGACCTTCGCGCGCGCGCCGCTCGATGGCCGAGCTCAGCTCCAGGCGTGTGAGCCCCCAGGTGCACACTCCGTCATCCGACCGGAGCCAGTCGTCCACGAGCTCGCTGCCGGCTTCCGTCACGACCATCGGCACCAGCGCGGACGTATCCCAGTACCTCACGCACGATCCTCGCGATCTTCGTCGAGCGCCCCGAGCAGGTTGGTCGACACGGGAAGCCTCCGGCGCAGCAAGCTGCGAATCTGACCTGCGCCGCGCCGGACGATCCCTGCGCGCACCAGGCTGTCGATGCCCGCATCCTGCGATTCATCACGGTGCGGCATCGCGACGATCCGGGCGACGGCGACGCCGCGCTCGAGCACCAGTACTTCCACGCCGCGCTGGGCCATCCGGAGATATTTCGCGAGGTGCGCCTTCAGCTCGGTGATCGGAACGGAGGCCATATGACCATTCTGGTCAGATGTAAAAGACCTGTCAAGTCTGATAGCGGCCCTGCCTCGGAGCACGACCCGCCCGGTGCAGCGAGCCCGTGCATGGTGCGTTCGACGACGATACCGCCGCGATTCACGAGGCCCCGCAGTACGCCTCGGTCGCGCTCCGGCTCGCAAGGAGACGGACATCTGGTTCCGTGACGTTTTCAGCTTCGACACCTGGAGTGAGTCCGCGGTGTGGTCGCGTTCATCTGGCGTGCACGCAGTAGACTCGGGTCATGTCGCAGACGTGATCGGGGGGTGGGCAGGTGCCGGCGTTCGTTCCCGCCGAGAGGTCGCAGGCGGCGGCGGTGTACTGGAAGGTGGTTCCAGGGCAGGTGCAGCACACGGTTCCGCATGAGTGGAAGTCGGTGCACCTGCCGTCAACGGTGTCCCACTTCCTGTCGACGCACTGGCAGAGGTTGCTGTCCATGAAGAGCGATTGCGGGTCGTCGACGGTCGCGGGATGTTCGGCGCCGCCGCCCGAGCTCGAGCACTTCCCACCGCTCATGCAGATGGCGTAGTCGGTGTCAGCAGTGGAAATGTCGTTCGACGATGCGTCGTCGCACGTCAACTGGTGGCGTATGACGCTCTCGTACGCGGTCCGGAGCACTCCCTCACACGCGGCGGTCGTTTTCTGGAACTCGGTCAAGCACTGCTCGAACGCCGGCTCGGCAACCGCCGGGTTCGAGCAGCTGGAACTGGAATAGCTGTCCCGGATGCGTTCACACAGCGACCGGGCAACGCTGGAGTCCGCCGTGTCGTCGCCAGTTCGTCCCGGCGTCGGGCCCGGTTCGCCAGCTTGTCGCATTCCATCTGGCGCCCGATCGACGCCTCCGTCCGTCGATATGTCGACGGTGCGGCCTCCACACGCCGATATCATCGCGAACATCGCCAGGAGCCCCCACGAATGCCTCTGCGTCATGGACCGCTTCACGAGCAAGGACGATACCAGCGCACGGCTTGCGTCGATGCGTCGCTACCGCCGACCGATGGTCGGTCGACCGTGCCCCGTGCTATCCGGGGATGGATCGCGCCAGCCAGCTCGACAGCCAGTTTCTTGCCGAAGGCGCGATGGAAGGGCCGCATTTGCGACACGGGCGTCGTACTACGATCGTGCGATGTCTGACATCGCCGGCGGAAACTCCGACTTCGACGCCACCTTCTTCCAGCTCGAAAAGGTAGGAGCGCTGCTCCTTCTGGCATTCTTGCTCGCGCTCTTCGTGCGCCGGCGTCTCGTACCTACGCTGCCCGGGTGGCCAGCAGCGGTCCTGGTCGTCGCCGCCCTCGTGCTCGGACCCGGCGTTTCGATGTACTGGCAGTCCGCTTACCCATCGGCGAACGGAATAGAGGGCGCGGGCCGGTTCCTGATCGGAGGCGCGCTCACACTCGGGAATGCCATGCTCGGCGGCGCAGGCGCGTTCGTGTTGCTCGAAGGGCGTGCGCGATGGGTGGCGCTCGCGCCGGCAGCGGCGGACGTCATGTTCTGGCTGATGTTTCTCTTCACGTGAGGACGGGTGACATCCGTGGCGGGACGCGAGGTGAGCCTGGTCACGCTCAACGTCGGGCGCGTCCGGGGGAAATGATCATACTGATCAAGCTAGAGCGACGCTCTCCAGAGCTGCTCCGGTTCTCCCGCGCTACTCACGAAGA
>CAYUAW010000295.1:0-1074 GCA_964442485.1 uncultured Polyangiaceae bacterium | reverse complement strand
GTGTAAGGCAAGGTGAATAGATTCGTGCGGAATGCGCCGAATGGCCAGAACCCGGCCCGGTTCAGGATCGCCATCAGCGGCAACGGAAGCAGGAGCAGGAGTCCGAGGAACACACGCTTCCTGGATACGATCCAGATCACGCCGAGCACGTGAAGCGCGACCCAGGCGAACGAGGATAGAGACACCAGGAAGGCAAGGTGCGTCTTCGTGATCCACGCGGCGTGCCACTGGAACCGCGTGACTCCCGGGAACGCTGCCAGGCCCAGGTACTTGGGGAATGCCCAGGCCAGCCAGGCCCCCCCCGCATCACGGCCAGTGAAGAAGACGTGGTACTTGTGACCCCACGCATCACTCTCGCCCTTCGCGAGCTTGCTCCAGATGAACACATACTGGAGGACGATCAGCGAGAGCGCAGTCGCGCCGGCGAGCGCGGTCGCCACGACGTCCGGCCATCTTCGCTGCCGGGCGGCGAAAATCGCGATGGCGAGCAGAGTACCTGGATACGCGAACACGATGTCCTGGGTGAACAGGACCGCGGCGACGGCGACGGCGAGCGCCATGAGCAGGTCGCGCCTCCTTGCCGTGGTGAGATACCTCAGCGTGAGGAACAGCACCGAGCAATGCAGGAACAGCCCGAGCGAGTAGGGCTTGAATTCCTTCGCATGATCTATGGCCTCGGAGTTCAACGCAACGGCGGCGACGAACAGCAGCTGCGCCGTCTTCGTCGAGAAGAGCCGCCGTGCGAGGAAGGGAGCGAGTACCGTCGTCGCAACGCCGGCGACCCACGAAACCGAGCGCAGGGCTACCACGCTCGGGCCGAAGGCGACCGCCATGCCCTTGCTCAGCGCCATGAAGCCGATGGGACGTATGAGGAGCTCCACCAGCGGCTTTCCCATCAGGAAGTTTGCCCACGAACATTCGTCGAGCCAGAAGGGGAATGCGATGACGCCCCGTGACCGCACCAGGACGCCTGCGACTACAATCGTGATGGTCGCCACAGCGTACAGCGCGTCGAAGCTGAGCTTACGTCGCCAATCGTGCGGCGAGCGCTCTTCACGAGCGGACGGTTCACCT
>CAYUAW010000294.1:0-9599 GCA_964442485.1 uncultured Polyangiaceae bacterium | reverse complement strand
GCGGCGGGGGGAGCAGTTCGCCGAAAGGCGAAGCTGCGGGGGGCCAAGGCCCCCCTAGGGCATTGGGTGCTTTTTCATCATGGCCCAGCCCTGTGCGGCGTCGCCGGTGACGTGGCCGCCGCCTGGCGCGGTGCATAGCGTGACCTCGACGCCTGCGTTGCACTTCGAGTAGGTCTGGCAGCCGTTCGCGCCCATCGCGGGGGTGTCGGTGCAGCCGTCGAGCATTGCCCACTTCTGGATGGTGGCGACGGCTCCGAGGAAGTGGATGGTGACAGCTAGCCCGTTCGGAGGATTCGACGCGCCGCCGGCGTAGGGGACGATCGGGTCGGCGGTGCCGCGGAAGTCGAGCACGCTGATGGGGCGCGATGGCTTGCAGGGCTCCTCGCTGTCCTCCAGCAGATCGAACGCCGACGGCGCGATGGTGGCGAAGATATCGGCGGCGTTGCAGCCGAGATAGTGCGTCATGCCGCCGCCCATCGAGTAGCCGGTCGCGTAGACGCGCTTGGGGTCGATGCATCCCTGGCTCTTCAGCTTGTCGACGAGCGCCTTCGCGAAGCCGAGGTCGTCGACGGTGCGGGACGTCGTGCAGCACGGGCCGATGTTCCATGCGTTGTCGATGCCCTGCGGGAACGCGACGATGAAGCCCTCCGTGTCGGAGAGCGCCGCGTAGCCGGAGTTGCCGCGCTCGAATTGCGCCGTCGCGAGGATGGGGTGCCAGTCGACGACGAGCGGCGTGGGATCCTTGCCGGTGTACTTGGCCGGAACGTGCAGGATGTAGCTGCGCGACACCCCGCCGGCCATGATGGTCTGCGTCGTCTCGCCCATGGGCAGGGTCGAGGTCGCGGGGCACGTGAAAGGAGCGCTGCCGCCCGCGCCCGCTCCGCTCGCGCCGCCCATCGCCGGCGTGCCGGCATTGCCGCCGACCGCGGGTGCACCGCCGCCACCCACGTTCGCACCGCCGCTCCCCATCGTGACGACGCCGCCCGCGCCGGGTGCGCCTGCCACGGGCGTGCCGCCGTTGCCGGGTGAGCCGCCGTTCGTCGTGCCCGTGCCGCCGAAGGCCGGTGTGCCGCCGCCCGGCACGCTCGTGCCGCCCGCGCCCGGCGTGCCCGGCAGCGCGCCGCCAGCGCCGGGCGATGTGCCGGCAAAGCCGCCCGCACCGGGTGCACCCCCGGAGTTCGTGTTCGAGCTGCACGCCACCGCGAAACAGACGGCGAACGAGATGGCGACCGAGGAAACGATGGGTGTCGAAGCTCTGTGTGAGGTCATGCGTCCTTGCGCGGCGGTTGAGTTCGCTCCGCCACCTTAGATGCGCCGTTCGACTGCGCGACTACCCGAATGCGCAAAATAGCATTCCCCCGTCGTTCCCGGGCAGACCGCCCCTATCCGCTCGGGTTTGGTGCCTTCACGCGCAGCGTATGACGCAGAAGGGCGGACGCGCGCTCAGCCGTACCCGACCAGCTTGTAGATCCATCTCCCGACGAGCTCACGCAGCGCCGCGACGCTGTCTGCGAGGGCGCCGGCACGCGGAATGAAGCTCCCCGACGATTGCGACGGATCGTACGAGAGGTAGTCGACGGGAAGCGCATCCACGTCGAGCCCCGCCTTGTGGAAACAGTCCACGGCGCGCGGCATGTGCGCGGCGCTCGTGACGAGGAGTAGCCGCTTGAAGTGGTGCGCGTCGACGAGCTGTTTCGAGAAGAGGGCGTTCTCTCGCGTGTTGCGCGACCTGTCCTCGACGATGAGGCGCGAGCGCTCGATGCCCCACCGCTCGAGCTGCGCGGCGACGACCCGCGCCTCTATGACGGGGAAGTCCGGCGTCGAGCTGCCGGCCGAAATGATGGCTTGCTTCGCGTGATCCGCGTGCAGCACCTCGAACGTCGTGAGGACGCGCTCGGCGTGCTCGTTGTAGCTCGGCATGCCGGTCCACTCCGTCGGCCTGTCTTGCAGCATGCCGCCGAGCAGGATGACCGCGTCGTAGGTCGTTGCCGGCCGATCGGTGCGCTGAGCCGAGAGCTCCACCCGGCGCACCAGCGCATTCGACACGGGCTCGAGCGAGAAGAAGACGAGGATGGCGATGGCGCCGAGCGGAGCCCAAAGCGGGACCACGCCTCGGCGGTGCACCATCCCCGCGAGCAGGACGAGCAGCGCCCACGACAGCGGGCTCAGCAGGACGTCGATGGTCTTCGAGAGGACGAAAAACACGGCGAGCGGTCAGCTCCGCGCGGCCCCGGCGCGGGCGAGCTCCCTCAGGGCGTCGCGGATCTCGGTGAGCAGCAGCTCCTGCTTCGGCGGCTCTGCGGGCGGTGCCGGCGGCTTCGGCTCCTCGCGCTTCAGCCGGTTGATGCCCTTCACCATTAGGAAGATGCTGATGGCCACGATCATGAAATCGAACACGGCCTGCAGGAAGGTGCCGTAGCGGATCGCCACGGCAGGGGTCGCTCCCTCCGCCTCCTTCAGCGTGAACACGAGCGAGGTGAAGTTCACCCCGCCGACCGCGAGACCGATCGGCGGCATGATCACGTCCGTGACGAGCGACGTGACGATCTTGCCGAAGGCAGCGCCGATGATCACGCCGACGGCGAGGTCGACGACGTTACCCTTGACCGCGAACTCCTTGAACTCCGTCAGAATGGACATGGTGCGTCTCCTGTCCGCGCATCAGAGCAGCGGACCGGATGTCGACGCAAGGCGTCGTTAACGCGCGGCAATTGCCGTGGCCCCGACGCGAAAGTCAGAAGCGCGGCCCACGCAAACCGTGGCTGCCGCTCAGTACGGAGCCTGATCGTGGCTCGCTTTGTCCTTGTCGATCGCGCGCTCTTCCGGGTGACGCTGCTTCTCGTCGGGATCGCCGGCAAGGCCCTCCCGGAAGCTGCGGATACCTTCGCCCATGCCCTTGCCCAGTGAGGCAAGGCGCTTCGGGCCGAAGACCAGAAGGACGACGACCAACACGATCACCCAGTGCGCGGCGCTCATTGAGCCCATGCTGAGGTTGCTCCTACCACGCTCTCCCGGACCGTGCCAGGGAACATCCCGGGCCCGCGGTAAGAGTCCCGGTTCCGCTCGAAGAGCGGCGGAAGGGCTCCGTTACACGACGCCGGGGCCGCCGCAAGCCATCGCACAGTTTTGAATGATACAGACCGGGATCGGCTTCAGCCCGGCTGCCTGGCCAGCGTCGCCCTGCAGGGCACGGCTGAAGTTGCCGAAGCAGAACGACGGCTCCTCCCCCGGCGTGGTGAAGCAGGCGATGTGCGTCGTCAACGCCTTGCTGCACGTCGCATCGCCCACGCAATCCTTGTACGCATCGCAGCAAGAATCAGCGAGGCACTTCCGGCAGGGGTCGCCCCCCGCGTCGGCCGAACACATCGCCGCAGGCGCCCCGGCCTTACCCCCGGTCCCGCTGGTGACTGGGCTGCCACCAGCGTTGTTGCCCCCCCCACCGGCGTCCGCTGTGCTGCCCGTGCTCTTGTCGGATGAACACGCTGAAGCGATGAGGCCGACGAAGATGGCTACGGAAACACAGCGGACGGTTAGGTGCATCTGAAGAAAGGGGAGGCGGGGAAACCGACGTCTAGAAGAAGCAGGACCAGGGGTGCGTCGCCTTCGGAGAGGCGTACATGCCGAACACGTTGCACATCTCACCCGTGTACGCCTTGTCCGAGAAGTTCAGCGTCGAGTCCGTCTTGTTCTCGACCTGGCACTCCCAGCTCAGCTTGTCCTGCGGGGTGACGTTGAAGATGCCGCTGATCGGCGCGCCCGACTTGCTTGCAGTGCGATCGGGCATCGGGTTCGTGACCTTGCTGTTGAAGAGCCAGACCGTCGGCTCCGACCAGCTGAAATCGTCGAACACGAGCTCCTTGTCGGTCGCACCCGGGGCCTGGTGAAACATCGAGACGCGAACGGTGTTCGCGTGCATGTGCGCCGTCACCCCGAGGATCCGGACGCTGTCGATGTCCGCGGGCGAAGTGCATGCATCCGCGGGACTCTGCAGCGTTTGATTCTGGTGCGGCGGAATGGCCATCGTGAGCCCGCCCAGCCATTCGATGGCCTTGACGATGTTGGTCACCTCGTCGGCCGGCTTCTCGATCATGTTGACCCAGATCTCTTCGAGGACCGGCTGATCGCCGATGTTCACGAAATGCAGGTTCATGTTGAGCTGCGCGTGTGCGTCGATCGGCGAGCCGAGGCCCTTGTCCTCCGCCGCGTCGCCGAACATGGCCGCATTCTGGACCTCGCGCGTGGCGCCCGAGAGGAAGTTCGCGCCGCCGGCGATCTGAGAGTTACGTGCCGCACAGCTATCCGGGCCGGTGCTATCCGCCACGTCGCCCTTCACGCCGAACATGATGTAGTGATGAGAGCCCGGGCGCATGTGCGCGTAGTACTCAGCCGTGAAGATCGGCTGATCGTTGGGCGTCTTCATGTAGTAGCACCAGTTCGTATCCGGCCCCTGTCCGGGGAAGCCGCCCGGCGGGAGGATCCAGTTGTTGACGACATCGGGGTCGGTGTAGTCGTCCGGACCGACGTGGAGCTGGAAGCCAAGGCCGTCCGTCGGCGGCTTGAGGCAGAGCTCGTCGCCCGGGAAGTCCGTCTTGTAGCCGTCACCGCACGGTTCGGCCTTGTCCTTGAAGCACGGGATCTTCGGATCGTTCGGGTCGCAGGTGGATGAGGCCGCCGGGGCGCTCGCAGCCGGGTTCGCCGTCTTGTCCGTACCCCCGCTGCTACCGCACGCGATCACGGAGCTGGAAAGCCCGGCCAGTACAAAGAGAGTAGTTCCACGGAGTGCCATTAGCCTCGCCTGCCTTCTTCGGGTGTACCGAACGTTCTGTGGGTCATAGTTTCAGCCCCTCTCAGCCGATTGTCCAGGGCTTTTTGGGCCTCAGGAGGGTCCGCACCGACGGTCCGACCCCGTCTCAGGTCTGTTACCCGTCGGCGCCACTGGTCGCACAGTGGAGACCTCAGTACCGGTCGGTCGGAAAAAACGATCCGGGTAGAGAATTTCGGGAATACGATCTGACGCGCAGAGCAAACTGACGACACACATGCTCAAAGCATGTCGCGCTCGGCACATGGTCCAAAAAGTGAGCGCCGGGGACTACTCTCGCGGACGGCCGAAGATCTTCGAGCCGGGCTCGACGGATTTCACGAGCCACGTGTTGCCGCCGATGACCGAGCCGCGTCCGATCACCGTGTCACCACCCAGGATGGTGGCACCGGCGTAGATGGTGACGTCGTCCTCGATCGTCGGATGCCGCTTGAACGCGCCGGATGACTCGCGTGAGCGCGGCAGGCTGAGCGCGCCGAGCGTGACGCCCTGATAGATCTTCACGTTGCGCCCGATGATGCTCGTCTCTCCGATGACGACGCCGGTGCCGTGATCGATGAAGAAGCTCTCGCCGATTTGCGCGCCCGCGTTGATGTCGATGCCCGTCTCCGAGTGAGCGTGCTCCGAGAGGATGCGCGGGATCATCGGGACCCCTTCGCGATAGAGAACGTGAGCGATGCGATACCCGGTGATCGCGCGGATGGCCGGGTAGCTGAAGACGATCTCCTCGATGCTGTTCGCGGCCGGATCGCCCTCGTAGGCCGCGAGAACGTCGGTGTTCAACAGGCGCCGGAGCTCCGGGATGCGCTCGAACAGGCGCAGCACCACGCCCTCCGCGAAATCCTCCGAGTGTGGACCAGAGCCGCGGCCGACGCTGTGCTCGTAGCCGGTGGCGCGGGCGATCTGCTCGACGAAGCCGGCGAACGCCGGGTGCAGGTGCTCGCTGATCGAGTCCCGCAGGTTCTCGAGGCAGAGACCGCGGCGGCTGTAGAAGCCCATGTAGATGGCCGGGACCAGGTGATTGTAGGCCTCGATCACGGCGCGCCGGTTCGGCAGCGCGGCGCTCTCCAGGTTGTTGATCTCGAGCGGCCCCTCGTAGCTCTTCACGATGGCGTCGAGCGCGGCGTCGAGCTCGGCTTTTCGGCGAAGGGGCTGGGCCATGTAGGGCTTCGGGCGGCCCGGGATGGCCCGCGCGCGCGCTGCCCTTTGATCTAGCATGGTGCGCGCATAGTGCGGACGCTCACGATTCGCCAGGGCGGTGACATTTGCGCCTCGAGTCCATTGAAGCGATGGGAATTTCGAGTCCCCCGACTGGTGAGGGCCTCGAAATTCCTGCGCCACGGGCCCGTCTGACTCGAGCACGGACCGTCGTGACATGCATCGATTCAGGTGAATCGATGCACTACGTGAGGCGAGAAGCCTCAAATCATGCGGCCTTCGAGGACCGCGCCATCGACCGTCATCGCCGATACGACTCCGACGTCGGCGCGCAGGCTCACGAACGGCGTCGTCCAGCTCGCGTCTTCCCAGGCGAGCTGCCACGGCGCCCGCGCTGCCCATGGCTGAGACCACAGCCGCCCGGCGGCACCGACCCACGCGCGCCCCTGGACGTCCATCCCCGCGCAGGCGAGATCCGGCGTGTCGTCGAGGACGAAGGGCGTGGTGATCGCGCCGTCGAAGCGCACCGCCGCACCGCTACGGCCCGCCGCGACACCGAAGCCGCGATCGAGGTGGCCCGCCGCAGCGGTGAGCGCGTCGGTCCTCGGTGTCGGGAGGAATGTCGTGTCGAACGAGATCGCGGAGTGCACTGCCGCGAAGCCCGCACCCGCCGTCGTCCTACCGACGACGAGCCACCGCGCGTCGTCGAGCCGTGCGAGCGACGTGACGGTGCGCACGCCTTCGAGCGCACGCGGCCGGAAGAGACGGCCGGCAGCGAGCGAGTAGAGCATTGGCGCGGTGCCCGGTTGCTCGGCGACGACCACCGCGAGATCGTCGGGGTCGCCGTTCGCGAGCGTGAAGCTCGCGTCCGGTGGCGCTTGCAGGAGCCGCGGCTCGCCCGACGACGTGAGCGTCGCGAGGAGGCCGCCTTCGCCGCTCAGGAACCAGCAACCGGGTCTGAGCAGGCTGACCGAGCGGAGCGCGTCGGGGTCGAGCCGTCCCGCGCGTGCGGGAAGCCAGTTCGTCCCGTTCCAGTAGTGCAGCCCGTCGGTGGTCACGGCCAGACAGTGTCCGTCGCCGTCCCAGGCCACGCTGCGCACCAGTCGATCGTCTCCCGGGGGGTGACGAACGGTCCACGCGAGGCGCCCGGGCGCCTGCTCGTGACCCGCCATGCTCGCTACGAGGCGCTCGCTCGCTCGCTGGCTGCGCACTCCGTTCGCCGCGTGGAGCAGCGGCAGCACGCTGCGGGCGAGCACACGGGCGTCCGGCAGACGATGCGTCGGATTGACGGTCGTCCCGTGAGCGAGGATCTGATCGATCGAGCGACAGAGGGCGGGGTGATCTCGCAGCTCGGGGCTCAACGCCGCCGCGGAGAGCAAGGTGCGCCGCTTGGTGTCACGCTGCAGCAGCAGTGCCTTGGCGAAGTTGTTGGTGTCGAAATAGAGCTCGCCGGTGAGCGCGAAGAAGATGAGGCACGCGAAGCTGAACACGTCCGTCCACGGCCCGACCTCGCCCTCGCTCGAGAACGACTGCTCGGGGGCGGCGTATCCCGGTGTACCGAGCATGACGTAGCCGAAGGTTGCCGTGATGCCCTTCGGGCGCGCGATGCCGAAGTCGGCGATCTTCGGCACCTCGTTCGCGCCGAACCCGCAGCACAGGATATTGCCCGGCGTGAGGTCTCGATGGATGACCCCGACGTCGTGGATGGCGACCAGGCCCTCCGCGAGGCAATCGATGGTGCGCTCCGCGCGCGCGGCGTCGAAGGCGTAGCGCGTGTTCTGCACGCTGTAGAGCACGCGCTGTTCGAGCGTCGTTCCTTCCACCCCGCCGTGCACGTACTCGACGGCGATCCAGGGGAGCTCGAGATTGCCCATTGTCGGAAGCACGACGGTGCCCGTGTCCATGAACCGGACCACGAACGGCGTCGGCGGTACGCGCTCGTTCAGACGGCCGAGCGCGATCGCCTCTTTCTGGATCATGAGCAGAGCAGTCGGCCCCGCCGTCCCGACGATGTCGGGCTTCACCACCTTCAGGACCGCGGGCGCGACGCCGTCGCGCGCCTCGCGCACGGCGTAGAACGCCACGCCCATGCCGCCCTCGCCCAGCGGCGAGACCAGCCGGTATCGAACCCCCGGGTTGGTCTCCGACCTGATCACGAGCCCCGCGAGGGCGTTCGCCAGGCCGGAGTCGCTCACGACAGTTGATGCTACACGGATTTCGACGCTCTTAGGGACACACGAGGTGCTCGCGGAGCGTCGAACGGACGCTCCGACGACATCTGGCGGAAGCGTGGCCGGGGGCCGAGCTTCCAGGCCGTTTTGCGGGGAAGGCGTCGGTTACATAGTGTGATCGTTGGCCTCGCCGGCGAGGTCGTGTCATCTTCGAGGGGCGCAATGTGCCGCCTCTTCGGCTTTCGCAGCGTGATTCCGAGCCAGGTCCACCGCTCGCTGCTTGCCGCAGAAAATGCGCTCGGCGCGCTGAGCAATCAGCACCCGGACGGCTGGGGTGTCGCGTTCTACGTCGACGGCTGTCCGCACGTGACCAGGAACCCCATCACCGCGATGGGCGACCAGCTCTTTCACCGGCTGAGCGGCGTGGTCTCGAGCCAGACCGTGGTTGCTCACGTCCGGAAGGCGACCCGCGGTGACAAGACGGTATTGAACTGTCACCCGTTTCAATACGGGAGGTGGGTGTTTGCCCACAACGGCGACGTCCCGGGGTTCGAGGAGCACCGCGAGGCGCTGCTGGGGCTCGTCGCACCCCAGCTCAGGCGGTTCATCCTGGGCGAGACGGACAGCGAGGTGCTCTTCTTCATCCTGCTGACGGAGCTGCTCGCGAAGGCGCCCCTGCCGTCGCCGCGTACCGCCGCGGAGCTCGCCCGCGCCGTCCGTGCCATGACGTCCACCGTGCGCGCCGTGTGTGACACGAGCGCGGCGCAAGCATCGCTCACCGTGCTGGTCACGAACGGCGAGACCCTGGTCGCCGCTCAGGGCGGCAAGGAGCTCTACCTCTCGACGCACAAGACGCGCTGCTCGGACCGCGGCGTCTGCAAGAGCCTGTCGGCGGAGTGCGAAGCGCCGACACTCTCGGGCCGCGTGAACCACTGCATCCTGTCGAGCGAGCCGCTCCACGGTGAGAACGTCTGGGCCGCGCTCGAGGCCGGGGACATCGTCGGCGTGGACGACGCCATGCACCTTTACCGTTCATCGCCGCAGCACGTTCCGCTGCCGGTCGTCGCGTGAGCCGCGATACTCCGGGGCGAAGCGAGACGGCGCGCCAGGCGCTCCGCGACGTGCTCCGGGAGGGCCCCTTCACCGCTCACGAGCTGTCGGCGCGTGCCAGCATCGCCGAGCGCGACATCGTCGCGCACCTCGAGCACCTCGAGAAGACGGCGAAGGCGCACGGAGAGCGGCTCGAGATAGAGCCCGCACGCTGCGAGGGCTGCGGGTTCGCCTTCAAGAAGCGCGACCGGCTGAGCCGACCCGGTCGCTGCCCCGTGTGCCGCGGCAGCCACATCGTGCCGCCGCGCTTCACGCTCTTCGTCAAAGCGTGAAGGGCGCTCTTCAAGGGGGGCCTTAGCCCCCCGCAGCTTCGCCTTCGGCGAACTGCTCCCCCCGCC
>CAYUAW010000293.1:4042-9605 GCA_964442485.1 uncultured Polyangiaceae bacterium | reverse complement strand
AGGCGCTGGTCTCGTCCGACGCACCTCTCGACGTGAAGGCGGATCTCGCCACGCTCGGCGTCGTGCTCTCGAAGATCCCCGCGGCGCTCCGCGTCCCCTGGATGCTCCGCCACGTCGAGGGCCACGAGCTCACGGAGGTCGCGGCGCTCTGCAACTGTTCGCTCGCGACGGCGAAGCGGCGGATCTTCGCCGCCGAGTCCCGGGTGGCTCGGCGCTTCGGAAGCGTGGGTGTGCCGTGACGCCCCTGCCCCGCCCGCTCCGCGAGCTGCTCGATACACGCACCACCGAGGGCGAGATCCTCTCCGTGTGGAAGCGCATCCAGGAGCGACGCCACGCACGCCGGGTGCGCCGGCCGGCGGTCATCGCGTCACTGTCGGTGGCCGCGCTGCTCGTCCTGTTCGTCATCGGCTCCGGGTGGTTCCGCGCTCCGGGCAACCACGAAGGCGAAGTTCCGCTCGCCGTGGTCGGCGCAACGCCCGAGCACCCGCTCTCCGGCGGGGAGGAAATCGCGCAGACGACCGCACTCTCCGACGGCTCGCGCGTCGATATGCGGAAGGGGGCCCGCCTGTCGGTCCTGGAAAACACGGGGCACGTGTTCGTCACGCATCTATCGACGGGGCACGCGGATTTTTCCGTGAAGCCCGGGGGCCCGCGCCGCTGGGTCGTGGAGTGCGGTAATGCGACCGTGGAAGTGGTCGGAACTCAGTTTTCGCTCGAGCGTCGCCCGAACGAGCTCGTCGTCGACGTGCGCCACGGAGTGGTGCTCGTCCGCGGGGAAGGCGTGCCCGATCGCGTGCGCAGGCTGACCGCGGGCGAGTCGATGCGGGTGGCACAGGGCGGACCGGCCGCCGCAGCCCTGCCCGCCGAGCCCGTCGAGTCGCCGCGCGGCGCAGGCGAAATCAGGAATGCGCCGCCGGAACCCGCCGCCCCGGCGCCGGCGGCCACGACCGAACCGGCGGGCGCGGCTCGGTCCACGTCGGCCGGGTCGACCGTCGCGTCCGCGGCCACCGGCGCGCCCGCCGTCGCTCCCGCTGCGAGCCTCTACGAGCAAGCCGACCACGCGCGCCGGTCCGGGCATCCCGAAGAAGCCGCGCGCCTGCTGGAAAGCGCCGTCGCACTCGAACCGAGAGGGCACCGAGCGGCACTGGCCTGCTTCACGCTCGGGCGACTTTACCTGGAAGTTCTGGGGCAGCCCGCGGCGGCGGCGCAGGCGTTCGAGCGCTCGCTGGCTGCCGGAACGCCGCGCGGCCTCGAAGAGGACGCGCGCGCACGGCTGGTCGAGGCGCGAGCGCGCATGTCGGACGCCGCGGGTGCGAAACGCGCCGCGGCCGAGTACCGTGCACACTTTCCAGATGGACATCGAGCCGATGAGGTGAACCGGTGGAGCCCGCGTGAGTAGTCCCGCACGGACGCTGCTGCGCCTTGCCGCAGCCGCGTCGCTCATCGCGCGCGGGGCGCACGCGGTGGAACCGGGAACACCGGGCGACTCCATCGGGGTCGTCGTGCACGGGTGTGGCACCTCGCTGCGCGAGGTCCGCGAGCTTCCGGATCGTCTGGGGGTCGAGCTCGCCCCGCACCGCTTCGAACTCGGGACCGCGGCCCCTCTCGTCGAGCTCGGCACGAGCTGTACGGCGGTCGAAAGCGTGACCTTTCGCGACGGGGCCACGACGCGGACGCGCTCGGTGTCGCTCGACGATGTCGCGCCCGCGCTGCGCCCCGTCGCGCTCGCCGTGCTCACCGCTGAATTCCTGCGGTCCATCTGGGCCAGCCCGGGTGCCACGCAGGCGCGCGACAGCGCCCCGCTTCCCGTGTCCGGAGACGCGGTCACGGCCGCGAATGTCACTGCGCCGACGACGGAGGCACAGGCACCCGCGACGGCACCGCCCGCGGCAAACGCAGCAGTACCTCCTTCAACGAAGAAGACGGAGTCGCCGGCCGCCCCCGCCACCGCGCCGACCGCGGATCGCGGCGGAGGCCGAAGCACCCCGCCGGCAGGCGCGGGCCTGTCCATCGGAGCCGGCGGTATGATGCGCTACTTCACGCGGCCCTCGACGCTGCTCGCAGGGGGCGAGCTCGTCGCCGACACGCCACACTTCTTCGTGGCGCTGAACGTCGTCGGGGGCGCCAACAGCGATCGACTCGGGCGTGTCACACTGGGAGTCGCTGCAGCGGCATTCGGCGGGCGTCTCCCGATCTTCGAGCTGAATCGCGCGACGTTGTCCGCCGTCGGCGTCGGGGAGCTCGGCTACACGTGGGCCACGGCCAGCGCGCCCCGCGCGGAGATCGACTCGAGCTCCACCGGAAACTTCTTCGCGTCGCTGACGGCAGGGCCGGAGCTCCTGCTTTCGCTGGCGCACGCGTTCGACCTGCTGCTCGACACGCGGATCGGGGTATCGCGTGGTCTACGGATCACGGGTGACCAGCGGGACATCGCTGCGACGCAGGGCTTCACCATCTGCTCGACGGCGCAGGTCCGCTACACATTCTGAGCGCAGCCCACCCGGCCGTTCATTGTCCGTCCGGTCACCAGCGGACCTCCGTGAGGCAGAACCCGAGATCACGGGGGTCTCTGGCCGGTCGGATCGTCGTGCTGGCCTCGAGTGTGACCTCGAATCGCTCGGCCGTGCCCTGCAGGTCGGCGGGGACGGTGAGCTGATGGGTGAACGAGAGCTCGGTCTCGAAGCGCCCGACGAACGTGCCGTTGATGAAGATACCGAGGGCCGGCGGTTCGCCGCCCGCGGCGCGCGGCATCCACCCCGCCACCGAGAGCTTCTCTTCACGGTGGCGGTTCTCGAGCCGGAGGACGCCCTTCGCGCCCATCCAGCGCCAGCTGCTACCGTCGGGCGCCTGCTCCCACCCGAACCAGCCGTCGCCGAACTCCACCTGTGCATCCGGGACGGGGAGCCACCTGGGCTTCGCCAGACCGATCGGCGGCAGGAACTCGCTCGCGCCGCTCGCCCTCGCGGTGGTCGCAACGCTGAGGCCGAGCCAGAGCGCGACGAGCGCCCAGACGCCTCCGACCGGCAACCCGGTCGCCCGGAGGTCGAAGGCGCTCGCGCGCTCGACGCGCGGCTCATGCGCAGCCCTCGCGGTGCCCTCGCCTTCCGCGTCCGCCGCGGCGCGGCTCCGAGCGAGCCCGAAGATGGCCAGGGCGGAGACTGCGTATGCCGCCGCGCCGCACGAGAAGCTCGCCGTGAACCCGTAGCTCGTGGCAACCGCCATGGTCAGACACGACCCGAAGACGGAGGCGGTGCCGTTGACCGCCCACGCCCAGGGAATGTCCACGCCCTGGCGTGCTGCAAGGCGCACGCCGCTCGCGAAGGGCACGCCCATCAGGAACCCGAGCGGCGCCACCAGGGCCACGACGGCAAGCACCCGGTACGCGACGTGCGCCCCGAGCAACCCTTCGCAGAGCCGGGGAAGCGCGACGTTGGCCACGACGAGGAGCGCGCACAGGGCCGCGAGACTCCGGACGACGCTTCCGAGCCGCGCCATGCGCTGGGCCCAAAGGCTCCCCGCGCCGCTGGTCACGAGGAGCGTGAACATCACGACGGCAAGGGCCCGGGTCGGGTAACCCAGGAAGAGACCGAGCCGCTGGATGAGCACGACCTCCACGGCGATGAAGCCGACACCGAGCCCCACGAAATAGAGACCCCAGAGCAGCAGTCGCTGTCGCGACCGGAGGAGTCGCCCCGAGCTCCGTCCGCCGCCACCGCGGACGAGCGGCGCGCCCAGCAGGAGCACGAGGCATACGAGCGACGTCACACCCGCGAGGAGCAGACTTTGACCACCGAGCCCGAGGTCGACGATGCCGTACGGCGTCGACGAGAGCATTCCCTTCAGCCATTCACCGAGGGCGAGCTGGCTGAAGAAGAAGGGGCGGTCGTCGTCCACGAGCGACGTGCCACGCGGGGTATCGGCGTTCCGACGTTCGGACACCTCGTCGAGCACGCGCCGGAACGGATCGGTCGAGGGCGCGCTCTGCCCGGGTGAACAGGCGACGGGGAACGCCATCTCCCGCGCCCAGGCATTCAACCGTTCGAGCTCTCCTGCGTCGAACTCCGACCGCTTCACGAGGATGGTCGCGAGTGCTGGCAGGCTCCGCGTGGCGATGGAGTGCGTCACGAAGACGTGAGCGCCGGGTCTCGTCTCGCCGCGCCTGTGCAGCGCCTCGGCGGCGAGCCGGACGACCCGCAGCGTCTCGATCGGCGGCTCGTTGTACCAGCGAGCGAACGCGACCATGCCGTCGGGCTTCAGGTGGTCCAGGTAGTCCTCGAAGGCCTCGACCGTGTAGAGGCTGTTCTCCGTAAGCGCGTGGGCGCCCGCGGCCGATGCCGCCCAGGTATCGACCAGCGAAGCCTGGATGAGATCGAATCGCGAGGGCGAGGACCGCAGGTAGCTCCGCCCCTCGTCGACGACGATTCGCACGCCGGGATAACCGTCGTAGAGCCCGCCGCTGAAGGCGCGGAAGCGCGTGCGCATGAGCTCGACGGTGAGCGGGTTCACCTCGACGCCCACGATGCGCGAGCTTCGCATGAGCAGCGCCGTGAGCACGTCGGCTCCGCCGCCGGGGCCGATGATGAGTACGTCATCGAGCCGTCGCACGGCGTGCGGCGCCGCGGTGATCCGGTAGCGCAGGTGCCCGAGGTGGCTCGGGTCGCCGTCGAACGCGCTGATCATGGTGGCGGCGCTCGCGTCGTAGCGCAGCGGCACCGCCGGCCAGCGGAAATCCGCCCGGAGCTCCGCGCTGTCGCCAACCACGGAGCCCCGTGCGGGCGTCCAGAAATCCGGGTCCTTCCCCTCCACCTCCACGCGCGAGAAGGCGTTCCACTTCACGGCGAGGAAGGGCCGTTCGCGCTCGCCCTTGGCGACCCGCACGTCGTACCAGTCGACCAGCACGTTGGCCACGGCGAGCACCGCGAGGCCCCACGTCACCAGCGTCGCGGCTCGACGCATGCGTGGGGCGTTCTCGCTCAGCGTCATCGCCGCCACGGCCCCCAGCACCGCAGCAACGAGCATCGCCGTGGGCGCGCCGAGGTAGTCGGTCAACGGAATGAACAGCAGGCACGCCAGCGCGGCTCCCGCGAGGTCGAAAAAGTACAGCCTGTTCGCGCGCTCGGGGTTGGTCGAGAGCATCAACCCGATGGCCGTGCCTGCGCACGCGAACGGGATCGTGCAGGCCGTGTACAGCAGGCCCAGCCGTGCCCACTCCGTCCCGATCTCGAGCCGTATCCTCACGTTGAAGGCGAGCAGGGTCGAAAGCACCGCCGATACGGCGAACGCGAGGCAAAGGGCGGCCACGACGCCCCGGTCGAGGCGGGAACGGACCGCCTCGAGCTGCGCCACCAGACCGCCGAGCCCGAGGCCCAGCATGGCGAGCGAGACCACCAGAAACGACAGGTGGTAGTAGAGGGTCACTGAGAAGATGCGCGTGAGCAGGAGCTCCACGAGCAGCACCGCCCCGCTCAACGTGCCGATGCCCACGTCGAGGGCAGCCGGCCGCAAGCCATGCCAGGTCGTCGACGACGGCGCCAAGGCCGCCGACGGTAACAGCTCGAAGATC
>CAYUAW010000293.1:0-3942 GCA_964442485.1 uncultured Polyangiaceae bacterium | reverse complement strand
CCGCGTTTCTGCGAGACGGGCTTGCAGAGACACCGATCGACGCCTGCGCGCGACCATGGCAGAACCCCGACTGTCCGGCGCTGGCTAGGGCAGATGAAAGCGCTAGAGTCCCGGGAGAAGCCATGATCGAAAAGCTCCATCACAACGCATACCGCTGTCGGGACTCGGAGGAGACGCGGAGGTTCTACGAGGATTTCCTCGGGCTGCCGCTCTCGTGCACCCTTCGCATCCAGGAGAGCAAGAGCGGCCGCAAGACGGACACCTTGCACACCTTCTACCGGCTCGACGACGGCTCGTTCCTGGCGTTCTTCGAGGCGCCCGACATGTCGTTCGAGTTCAAGACCCAGCACGACTACGACCTGCACATCGCCCTTGAAGTACAGCCCCCCGTGCTCGAGCAGATGATGGCCAGGGGCAAGACCGCGGGGATCGACACGCGTGGCGTCGCCGACCACGACTTCATCCATTCCATCTATTTCCGTGATCCCAACGGGTACGTCATCGAGCTCACGGCGCGCCAGCCGCATCACGCCCGCGCGACCGACCCCAGGGAGAACGGAGCGCGCGCGAAGCTCGACGACTGGCAAGCGACCAAGCAGAACGCCTAGTCCCGATACTCGGGTCGACCCCGCCGAGCGCGGCGTCTAGAATCGGCGCCTGCCGGGGCCACGCCGCCCGCGCCCCCTTCGCCATGCGCAATCCAAAGAAGATCCGGTCCGAGATGGGATGGAGCACCGCGGACCGGATCGGGGTCCGTGGAAAGGACCTCGTCGGCGATCTCATCGGCAAGGTTTCGCTCGGCGACGTGGCGTGGCTCGAGCTCACGGGCGAGCTGCCGACGCCCGCGGAGTCCGTGCTGTTCAACGCGCTCATGGTCACGATGGTCGAGCACGGGATGACGCCCAGCGCGATCGCCGCGCGGCTCACGTACCTCGGGGCTCCGGAGTCGATGAACGCTGCCGTCGCGGCCGGCCTCTGCGGTCTGGGGAACGTCTTCGCCGGCACCATCGAGGGCAGCGCGCACATGCTGCAGGAGGCCATGGCGGGTGCGGGGGCTTCTCCCGATCTCCGGCGCGTCGCGGCCGACGTCGTCGCGAGCTTCCGGGCGACGAAGGCGCTCGTGCCAGGCATCGGCCACCCCGTGCACAAGCCCATCGATCCGCGGACGCCGCGCCTCTTCGCGCTCGCGCGCGAGCACGGGCGCTTCGGTGACTACTGCCGGCTCATGGAGCTCGTCGCAGAGGAAGCGGAGCGCGCCTCGGGGAAGGTGCTCCCGGTGAACGCGACCGGCGCCATCGGAGCGATCGCGAGCGAGCTCGGGTTCGAGTGGAGGATCTGTCGCGGCATCGCGGTGATGGGCCGGGCCATCGGGCTGGTCGGCCACATCGTGGAGGAGATCCGGAACCCGGTGGCGAAGGAAATCTGGGATCGAACCGACGACGAGGCGAGCGAGGACGTGCGCCCGAGGTAGGCGCGCCGGTGCGTGCTCACGATACGGGCTCGGTCGCCTCCGCGTAGCTGACGAGCTTCGACTTGTACTCCGAGCGCGGCAGCGACTGCTCGGCCACCAGCCGCACCTCGGGGGTGAAGACCAGCGCCGAGCGGAGCTCGCTCGCGATGCGTTCGGAGAGGTCCGGATCGTTCGAGGACGCGCCCGTGACCTCCACCAGCACGGGTAGCGGAGGCTCCTGCTTCACGCCGCGCTGCTTCGGCCGGACCTCGATGGCGCCCGTGACGCGAGGCAGGAAGCGCGCGACGACCTCGCGGATGGCCGACGGAAAGACATTGACGCCTCGGACGATGAGCATGTCGTCGGTGCGCCCGATGCACCGCACCCGGAGCGAGTCTCGCCCGCAAGCGCAGCGCGAGCTCCACACCACGACGTGGTCGCGGCTCCTGAAGCGAAGAACGGGCACCGCTTCGCGCCGCAGGTGCGTGTACACGAGCTCGCCCTCCGCGCCGTTCTCGAGCGGCACGGGCTTGCCGCTCTCCGGCTCCACGACCTCGACGTGGATGACGCCGCCTCCGGAGAAGTGCATGCCGACCTGCTCGGCGCACTCGCCGAACAGCGACGCGGCGACGTCGCCGATCCCCATGACCTCGAAGACGGGGGCCCCGTATCGCGCTTCGAGGCCACGGCGGAACGTCTCTTCGCCGCCGCCCGGCTCACCGGCGACGATCACCCGGCCGAGCCCGGCTTCCTTCACCGACCACCCCTTCGCGGCGGCCCACTCCGCGATGTGGAGCGCGTACGAGGGCGTGCACACCAGCGCGTGCGGCGCGAGCATGCGGAGCGCCGTGACGAGCCGCTCGGTGTTCCCGGTGCCGACGGGGACGTGGGTCACGCCGAGGTCGTCGAAGGCGTCGAGCGCCGCGGCCGCGACGAAGGGCCCGGCGTTGTACGTGGTGACGACGCGATCGCCGCGAGAGAGCCCGCTCCGCGCGTAGCTACGTGCGGCGATGGCGCGCCAGTCGCCGAGATCGCGCCGCGTGAGCGGGACGTAGCAGGGCACGCCGCTCGTGCCGCTCGTCGAGTAGATCCGCGCGGCCTCCTCCGCACCGATGGCGGCGTGCGAGCCGAAGGGCGGGTGCGCGACCTGGCTCTGCCGCAGCTCGTCCTTCGTGGTGAACGGTAGCTCCGCGATACGGTCGAGACCGCCGACGGCCCCCGCAACCGAGAAGCCCGCATCACGGAGCTTGTCTCGGTAGAACGGCGAGCGCTCGAAGAGCCGCTCGATCTGCGCGCGATAGCGCTCGTCGTCGCGCGAGCTCGTCGTGGACATGCTTCGATCGTCGCGTCCTTTCACGGACTGTCAAGGCTCTGCACGCGGACGGACTTCACCCGGCGGGTATGCCATAGTCGCGTTCATGACACGGCGCTTGCAGGTCGCGGGGAGCCCGACCCGGGTCGTGCTCGGCGCGGGCGCAGCCGCGCTCGTCGGGGAAGAGCTCTCGCGGCTTGGGTCGGCGCGCGCGCTCGTCCTGTCGACGAACGGGCGGCGCAGTGAAGCGGACCGGATCGCGGCGGAGATCGGGGAGCGCGGCGCAGGCGTCCTGGCCATTGCCGAGGAGCACGTACCGATGGATGTCGCCGTCCGCGGCCGCGCCGAGGCGGCGCGGGTCGCCGCGGATGCGCTGGTCGCCGTCGGCGGTGGCTCCACCGTCGGCCTCGCGAAGGCCATTGCTCTGGTGCACATGGCGCCCATCGTCGCCATCCCGACGACGTACTCCGGCTCCGAGATGACGCCCGTCTTCGGGCTCACCGACGGCGGCGTCAAGCGCACGGGGCGCGACGAGCGCGTTCGCGCGGCGTGCGTCCTCTACGACCCCTTGCTGTCGCGAGACCTGCCTGCGCGTGTGGCGGTTCCGAGTGCGTTCAACGCGCTCGCACACGCCGTCGAAGCGCTGTACGCGCCGGAGTGCGACGAAGCGATGCGCGAGTTGGCGGAGGACTCCGTGCGCCTGCTCGCCGGGGTCCTGCCCGCGCTCGCCGCCGGCTCCCGGGAGCTCGACGTCCGGGAGCGCGCGCTCCACGGCGCGTGCCTCGCGGGAGCGTGCCTCGGCCGCGCCAGCATGGGCTTGCATCACAAGCTCGCCCACGTGCTGGGCGGCACCTTCGGCCTTCCGCACGCCGAGACGCACGCGGCGCTGCTCCCGCACACCGCGCGTTACAACCTCGCCGCCGCGCCCGCGGCCCGGGTCGCCCTGGCGCGCGCCCTAGGCGGCGAGCCCGTCGACGCGCTCGTCGCTCTGGTGGACGCGACCGGCGTGAAGCGCGGCCTCGGCGCCCTCGGGTTGAAGCGCGAATCGCTCGACCACGTCGCCGAGCTCGCCACCGCCGCGCCCTACCCCAACCCGCGCCCCGTCACGAAGGATGCGCTCGTCGCGCTGCTCGAAGCGGCGCTGTGACGCGCGACTTCTTCAAACGGGGGGCCTTAGCCC
>CAYUAW010000292.1:0-9627 GCA_964442485.1 uncultured Polyangiaceae bacterium | reverse complement strand
CGCCGGTCCCGATCTGTCCACCCGCCGCGACAGTGCCGCCCGCGGCGACCACGCCGCCGGTGCCCATGCTCGTCGAACCGCCGGTGCCGGTTGCCGCGGTACAACCCACGATCTGGCACGTCGTTGGGTCGCACGACGGAGTACCTGCTGGCCTCAACATCATCGTCAGAGATGCGCAGTTCATGCCCGCGGGAACCGTCCCGTCGCATTGCTCAGTAGGGGGTTCGACGACGCCGTTGCCGCACTTTGGGCCGCTGCTGCCGCTGTTGTCGGAGCCACAGGCGCCCAGGGAACCCGCCACAGCGAGGGAGACGGCCAACACGACGATCGGGAACCTGAGCTTCATGACGCAAAATCCTCCAAGTGCACAGCGAGACCGCTGCTGCGGTGGGGTACCCCGCGTTCGAGCCGGCGAGCACAAGGCGGGGCGAGGCCGGGTCGCACAAAGTGCTACCGGCCGGTACTCACCTACCGCACCTCGCTCCAGGCTGTAAATGGTCCTCGCCGGACAACGTGTAATTCCAGTTTCAGCGACGCGTTACGCGTGTGCTGCATCCTCTTCGACCCGGCGTTTCAACGCCTGATTCATGAGCACGAAGCCTCTGGCTGTGCGCGTCAGAGCGTTCCCGGCGAGCTTCACCAGGATCCCCGTGAAGTCTTCGCCGTGTACGAACCGCGTGCGGGCGGGACCGAGCTCGACCAGCTGCATGAAATGCTCGCCGTCGAAGAGCCCCTTGATGAACAGCTTTCCCCGCCACCGGAGCTCCCGGCCGGGCTCGACCCGGAGTAGCGTCGGACGAAACGTCATCTCGCTGCCGCCGGGCGGCGCGATCACCACGTCGAGCTGGGAGCCGACCTCGAGCTTTCCCGCGATCTGCGGGATGAACGGGTTCCATTCGGCGAACCGTGAAAAATCCGAGAGCGTCCCCCAGATCCGCGACGGCGTGGCGAGTATTTCTATCTCGGTGCGCAGCTGCATCGCTCCGAAGGTAGTGCGAAACCCTGCCGGACGGCACCGGTTTGCCTCGACGTCCCCGACGTTTCGGCGGGAAGCTCGTAAGATGAGTGCGTGAGCCGCGGGACGACCGGAGCCATCGCGATCAGCGTGGGCGTCTTGCTCGTCGCGGCGGTCGCTCCCGGACTTCGGCTGCAGGGCGAGCCGCGCGTCCTGCGCCGCGGCGCCGGGATCACCCTGGTCGAGGTCGACGAAGGGCTCGTGCCGCACTTCGATCGCCTCGGCGCGAACGATGGCGACCTCCTTCTTGCCAGCGGGCAGCTGCAGGTGGTGGTCGGGGCCCGGAGCGCGGGGCGCGACCTGCAGGAATACGGAGCGCTGCTCGATCTCACCGGGCCGCGCTACGAGGACGACTCCCTGCAGTCGATGCGCAACGGTCTGATGATCGGCGGGCGCCTCGTCGCCTTGACCACGGAGCGCGTCGAGCCGCTCCGCGGCGAGCGTGCACCGGCGATCCGCGTCACGCAGCGGGACGCGACGGGCACCGTGGCGCTCGTCACCGACGTGCGCTTCGCGTCGAAGCGCAACATCGTCGAGGTGAGCACGCGCGCGACGAACCGCGGCCGCTCGCCGCTGGCCGTGCGGCTCGGCGACGTGCTCGCGTGGCCCGGCGTTCCGACGTTCGCGCCCGGCTACGGCGATGTCGAGGGTATCGGGCACAAGGCGCTGTCGTGGCTCGGTCGTCGGGGGCCGCTCTCGTACGGGCTCGTCTTCCCCGACGCCCCTTCCGACGTCGAGTTCCAGGGCGGCCTCGACGAGGTCGAGCAATCCTGCTGGGCTCCCGCGGCGACGCTCGCTCCGGGGGAATCGACGACGTACCGGCGCGATCTGGTCGCGACGCGCGGTGGACTCTCGGACGTCGCGCGAGCAGCCGCAGCGCTCACCGGGCAGCCGATCGGTCACGTGAGGGGGCGGCTGTCGCCCGCTCCGGCCTGGGGGCTCCTCACGGCGATCGCCTCGGACGGCACCATTGCGATGAAGGAGAGCGCTGACGACGACGGCACCTTCGACATCGCGCTGCCTCCTGCGCGCTTCACCCTCGTCCTGCAGACGCCGGGCGGCTGGGACCAGACGCTCGTCGACGTGAAGAGCGGTCCCTCGCCGACCGACGTGTCGCTCGTGGTACCGCAAGCCGAGCGTCTCGATTTTCGTATCACCGACCCCGACGGCAAGCTCGTCCCCGGGAGGCTCGTGCTCACCGGTCTGGCCGGCACCCCCGATCCGCGCTTCGCATCCCTCCCGAAGGTCAGCGCCGCGGGCAACGAGGTCCACTCGGTGACGGGCGAGGGGAGGGTCGACATTCCGCCCGGTCGCTATCGCGTCGTCGTGTCCCGCGGCATCGAATGGTCGATCGCGGAGAAGGTCATCGACGTGAAGCCGGAGCAGGGCGTCGCGCTGCGTGTCGCGCTGACGCACGAGCTCTCGACGCCGGGGTGGATCTCCGCGGACCTGCACCTGCACGCGCGCCCCAGCCGCGACTCGGAGCTGCCGCTCACCGACCGCGTCGCGTCGCTCGTCACCGCCGGCGTCGAGTACGCCGTCGCCACCGATCACAATCACGTGACCGATTACCAGCCGGCGATCGAGAACCTGGAAGCGACGGCGCTGCTCGCCGCGACGCGAGGCGTGGAGGTGACCACCCGGACCTGGGGCCACTTCAACGCATACCCGCTGCCTGCGGGCTCCCCGGCGCCGCCGTTCTCCGTCGATCCTCCGGAGATCTTCTCCGCGATCCGTCGTACCGCGCACGACGCCGTCATCCAGGTGAATCATCCCTGGAGCCCGGGCTACGGCTATTTTCATCGCTCCGTGCTGAACGAGAAGACGGGCGCACACTGGCGCAAGCAGTTCTCCTTCGACTTCGACCTGATCGAGGTCGTCAACGGCTACGAGCTCGGCAGCGCCGATATCCCGTGGAAGAACCTGCGGAAGTACTTCGATCTGCTGAACCTCGGCCGTCGATACACCGCGGTCGGCAGCTCCGATTCGCACAAGCTCACGAACGAGTGGGCCGGCTATCCACGGACGTACGTGCGCGTCGCCGACGACCGCCCCGGCGGCGCCACCGACGCCGAGATCGCGGCGTCCCTTCGCGCGGGTCACGCTATCGTGTCGCTCGGCCCCTTCATCGAGGCTCACGTCGGAGAAGCGGGCCCCGGCGACACCGTGGAGGTCACGCCCGGGTCGGTGCCCCTCGACGTCACCGTCCGCGCCGCTGACTGGGTCGATGCCACGCGGCTCGACCTGGTCGTCGGCGGCGACATCGTCGATTCGTACGAGCTGCCCCCGCCGTCGCGCGACAGCTTCCGCTGGGCCCGCACGATCGACGTGCCAGTCTCCTTCGATACGTTCATCGCGATCGTCGTGCGGGGCGATCGTCCGGTCGACCAGGTGATGCCGGGCAGGTCGGTCACGCCGTTCGCGTTCACCAATCCGATCTGGGTGAGCGTCGGCAAGCCACCAACCGACCGCACGGTGACGCACGCCGGCCGCCCTTCGCGAGGGAGAATCCCGCTCGCCCCGCAGACCGGACTCGACGAAGAAGAGATCGACATCCCCGACGCCGGGGAGCGCGCAGAGCGCGTGGATGCTTCGAGCATCGGCCTCGTCCTCGGGCCGCTGCCCGTGGACGCGGGGCTCCCTCACGATTGAGCGCGCGCCCCGTGGGCTCGGTGTAGACTGCGCGGAAATCATGAGGCGATGGGTTTCCCTGGTCGAGACGGCGTCGCTCGCCGCGTTCGTTTGTTTCGGCGGCGCGTGCAACACGGGGTCCGGCTCGGGCTGCCACTACGACTCGTGGCGCGGCACGTGCGCGCTCAGGGGCGTGCGGACGGAGAAGATCATCGAACGCTTTCCGCAATCGTTCGTGGTCGTGGAAGCCACGTACGAGCCGGTGAGTCAGGCGGGCGAGTTCTCGCCGCCACCGTTCAACAAGAAGGTCATCGCCCCCGCCGAGGACGAGGCGGACGTGACGGAGTTCCTGCGCAAGCAGGCGTCGGTACAGTGCTCGGTGGACAACCCCGTGGGCGATCCGTGCGCGCCGAAGATGGCGGCGGCCATCGCCGAGTACGTGCCACCGTCCACCGCTCCCACGCAGCAGGGTCCCGTCGGCTGCGCGAAGATCGAGCACGCGGGAGACGCGCCCACGGTGCAGTCGACGGTGAAGCTGCCCGGGCCGTTCCAGTTCGACGCCAACTCCTCCGGTGCGAC
Source organism: uncultured Polyangiaceae bacterium (assembly GCA_964442485.1). Taxonomy (GTDB): domain Bacteria; phylum Myxococcota_A; class Polyangia; order Polyangiales; family Polyangiaceae; genus DASZVB01. Next base: position 5,402 of record CAYUAW010000292.1, on the reverse strand, counting down.
GCAGGCCATCGACGAGATGGCGAACGAAGCGGCGAAAGTCATCACGGAGAACCCGCGCATCGAGTGCGTGGCCATCAAGGCGCAATCCGCGCCGGGCGAGCCCTTCACCCTCGCGAACGAGCGCGCGCAGACCATCCGCCGCCTGCTCGAGCAGCGCGGCATCGATCGGTCCCGCGTCATCGTCTTCGAGGCAACCGCGCCGACGTACACCGCGTCACCCGACGATCAGCCGATCCTCGCCGAGCACCGCCGTGTGCATCTCGCCGTCGTCGTCTACAGCGGGGATCAAGGCACGCACTAGACTCGACTCACGCGAGGCTCGGCAGAACGGCGTCAGCGCGAGACGCAGTGCTGGAAGGCGCGGAACAGCGCGGTGACGCTCTGGAAGCGGTGCTCCGGATCGACGGCGAGCGCGTGCGTCACCCAGTCGTCGATGTCGGGGGAGAGCTCCGGGCGCAGCGCGTGCAGGCTCGGGCGCGGAGCGCGTGTGACCTCGCGGAGCATCTGCGTCAGATCCTTCGACGCGAAGGGCGCCTTGCCCCCCACGCAGCGGAACAGCACCGCCCCGAGCGCGTACACGTCGATACGATGATCGATGACGTCGTGACGCCCTTGCCACGTCTCCGGTGCGATGTAGCTCGGTGAGCCCGCGACCATCCCGTCGGCCGTGAGCCCCCGGAGCCTCGTGAACTTCGCGAACCCGAAATCCAGGAGCCGTACTCCGCGTCCGCCCGACATCACGAAGATGTTCGCGGGCTTCAGATCGCGGTGCACGATCCCCATACCGTGAGCGGCCTGCAGCGTCACGACGACGGGCTCGATGAGCCCCGAGATCCAGGAGATCTCCGCGCGGCCCCCGTTCGTCTCGGCGCTCGTGAGCGCCTCGTCCAGCGGCTCGCCCGCGAGCAGCTCCGTCACCAGGCACATCGCGCCGTCCTCCGTCCATTGCTGATCGAGGACGCGCACCGCCGCCGTCCCGTGGAGCGTCGCCATGGCGCGTGCTTCGCGGAACATGCGCTCCGTCGCTTCCGGGCTCGTCTCCGGCTTCAGGATCTTCAGCGCGACCTCGTCACCCGCCCTCCGGTCACGCGCGCGATACACCGCGCTCTGACCCCCCTCGCCGAGAAGGGAAAGGACTTCGTAGCGCGCGCCGATGACGTGCCCGACGCGGTTGGGAGGGACGGAGCGAGACATTCCTTTGTCGAAGGTTTGCAACGATACGATCGGGAGGGAGCGGAGAGAAGTGCAGTCACCCACGCCGCGCCGCACCGCGCCACTCCCGCCCCGTTTCCCCGCCCGCCCGCTCTCCCTCAACCTCAACACTGAACCTCTTCCCCTCATCCTCTCCCTGCCCCTCAACCTCGACCTCTTCCCTTCCTCTCCCTCTCGCACGAGCACAAGCACCGGCACTCCCTCTCCCCCCCCGCACGACCTCTGCTACCCTGCCCCCCACCATGGGTCGTCTCACAGGAAAACGTGCCGTCGTCACCGGCGCAGCGAGCGGCATCGGCCGCGCGAGCGCCATCCTCTTCGCAGCGGAGGGCGCAAAGGTCGTTGCTTCGGACCTCGAGCCTGAGGGTCTCGAGGCCACGGTTGCCGAGATCCGCAAGGCGGGTGGCACCGCACGTGGCGTCGTCGCGAACGTTTCCGAGGCGAGCGCGGTCCAGGGGCTCGTCGACGAGAGCGTGCGCGAGCACGGCGGGCTCGAGGTGTTCTACGCGAACGCGGGCGTCTCGGGCGGTCTCACGCCGCTGCTGTCGCTCGAGGCGAGTGACTGGCTCGACCTCCTGAAGGTGAATCTGGTGGGGCCCTTCCTCGGCATCAAGCACTCCGCGAAGTACATGATGGAGCACGGCGGCGGCTCGATCGTCTGCACGGCGTCGGTCGCGGGGCTCCGCTCTGGCGCCGGCGGAGCGCAGTACAGCGCGAGCAAGGCAGGCGTCATCAACCTGGTCACGACTGCGGCCATGCAGCTTGCCGGAACCGGCATCCGCGTGAACGCCATCTGTCCGGGCCTCATCGAGACGGGCATGACGCAGCCGCTGTTCGATCACGCGCGGGCGTCGGGCAAGGAGCACAAGATAGGTCAGCTGAATCCGCTCCGTCGTGGCGGCCGTCCGGAGGAGATCGCCCGCGTCGCGGCCTTCCTCGCGAGCGACGAGGCGAGCTACGTGAACGGGCAGTCGTGGGCGGTGGACGGCGGCCTGTCTGCGAGCCTGCCGTTCGTGCCGGGCCGCATGATGTGAAGGGCAGGGGAGCAGCGCCCGCGTCGGGGGCGTACGTCGGCGCCGCGCTGGCGCTCGCGGCGCTTGCTCCCCTTCCGCTCTCGGGGGCGAGCGCGCGCGAAGCGTCGCCGCCGGTGGTCGACCTGCACGTCGATCTCTCGTACCGCGTCAACTACCAGGGCGGCACGCTCGCCCAGGGCTCGGGGCAATATCCCGCGGCGGAGCTCGTCGCTGCCGGCGTGGCCGGTGTCGTGCTTCCGCTGTTCATCCCGCACGACGTCTCTCCGTCAGGGCCTCGTCTGGAGGATCTGGAGCGCTCGCGCGCCCGCATGCTCGAGCTCATCCCGACGGTGCCCCCGTACGCCTTGCCGGGCTGCGCGGCGAAGGATGGCGCCGTGAGGACCTGGTTCTCGCTCGAGGGCGCGGCGCCCCTCGCGGGCGACAGGTCGGCGGCGCGAACCTGGGTCGAACGCGGCGTGCGTCTCTTCGGCCTCGTGCACACGAAGGACAACGCCCTCGCGACGTCCTCCTCGGGGCCGGGTCCGAAGACCGCGGGCCTCACCGCAGCCGGCCGCGATCTCGTGCACGACGTCGATCGCGCGGGCGGCATCGTCGACGTCTCGCACGCCTCCGACGCGGCGGTCGCCGACGTGCTCGCGGAGGCGGCCAAGGACGGCGCGCCGGTGGTCGCGACGCACTCGGACGCGCGCGCGCTGGATCCCCACCCGAGGAACCTGAGCGACGAGCTGATCCGCGGCATCGCGCGCTCCGGAGGAGTCGTCGGAGTGAACTTCCATTCGCGGTTCCTGTCGCAGCGCGGTCGCGCGACGATCGACGATGTGGTGCGCCACGTCGAACACCTCGTTCGCGTGGCGGGCGCCGAGCACGTCGCCATCGGCTCGGACTTCGAGGGCGACATCGAGCCTCCCGTTGGGCTCGCTTCGGTGCGCGGCTTTCCGCGTCTCTTCGCGGCGCTGAGGCGCGCAGGCATGTCGTCCGGTGACGTCGCGCGCGTGTTCGGCGGCAACGCTTTGCGTCTGCTGTGCCCGGGGGACCCGGCCGTGCCGAAAAAGTGAGCCGGGACGGAACCGCTACCGTCGTCGTCGAGGCGATGTTAAATCCCCGGGACAATCCATGTCCGACGTCGAATCGCGATGCCTCGATGCGTTCCCCGCGTGGCTCAGGTCGCTCGCCAGTGACGCGCTCGGCCTGTCGACGATCGTACTCGACGCGGCCGCCCCCGAGGGCGCCCGGCGGAGCGCCGCGGGGGCGCTGAGCTATCTCTTCAAATCCCTGGATCTCATCCCCGACGGGATCGAGGACCTCGGCTACCTCGACGACGCCTTCGTCTTTCGCGTGGCGTCGCGCCTCGGGAGCCATGTCGAGCCCATCTCGGCGTTCGAGAAGCTCGCGCATGACGCGGAGCTCGTCTCGGATTTCCTCGGCGTCGACTACCCGCGGCTCGAGCGGTTCGTGGCTGGGCTCGGCCGTGCGACGGTGCGCGGCCGCAGTGTCGACGACGTCATCGCGACAGAAGAAGCTGCCGAGAGCTTCGTGGGCGAGGTGCGCGGCTGGGCGGCGTCCTACGTCACGCCGGCCTTCGGGCGTGACGCGAAGAACCTCGTGAAGCTGCGGTCGTTCCTCGCAGCCAAGCTGCCGGCCTAGGACGGCACGGCGGCCGACTTCACGCGGCGGGCACCTGGCCCGAGCCGTCCTTCTTCGGTTCGGCGGGCGAGCCCTCGCCGTTCGGCATGATCTCGTTCATGAGCTCGCGGCACTCGGGCTTGCCCTTCAGATGATTGATGAGGGTCGCCGTCGCCTTCGTGAAGGCGTCCTCGAACTTCAGGCCCTCGCGCGTGCGCGCGGCGACCTTCTCGCGGCCCGACGCGAGATCCTCCTCGAGGGCCTCTGCGTAGCGGGCGAGCTGGGCGCGAAGCTCCTCGATCTGCCGGCGGAGGTCCTTCGCGATCGCCTCGCGCGCGGCGCGCTTGGCTTCGCGCTGCTTGAGCTGCTGGCGCTTCACCTCGACCATCGCGAGCGCGGCGCCGGACTGCTCGTAGATCTGGCGCGAGCCCTTGCCGGCGCGGTCCGCCTCGTTCGCGCGCGCCGCGGATTCCTGCGCCTGCTTCTCGGCCGCCGAGAGCTCACCGCGCGCCGCTTCTTCTTCCTCGGCGTGGGCCTGAGCGTCGCGGAGCGCGCGCGATTCCTCCTGCGCGAGCTCCTCCACCTTGCGTCCGATTTCCGCGCGGAGCGCGCGGCCCCGCCGCTCGAGCGCTTCGAGGCGACGCGTGTGGCTGGCGATCTCGCCCTCCAGGCCGTTCGCGCGCGCGGCGAGATCCCAGGCCGTGGCGAGGGCCTGCAGCACCTCGGGCGGCGCATTGCTCGAAGGGTACGCGCGAGCGAGCATTCGCGAGAAAAGCCCGGCTCGGCTCGCCCACTCCGTGACATTCGCCGAGCGCGGAGGCGGCGGCGGATACAGCTGCGGTGCGCCGGCGGCCTCTCCACCCTCCTTGTCCCAGGCCTGGGACGGCAGCGAGCGCTGCAGGGCCTTCAGCTCCTCGAGCAGATGATGGCCGTCCCGGTAGCGCCTGCGCGGATCCTTCTCGAGGAGGCGCATGATGATCCGCTCGGCGACGGGATGGCAGTCCTTGCGGAGGCTGCTCGGCTTCGGGGCGGGCGCAGTGCGCTGCATCTCGAGCAGCGTGTCGCGATCACTCGAGCGGAAGGGCAGGGAGCCCGTCAGCATCTCGAAGAAGAGGATCCCGAGAGCGTACAGATCCGATTGAGGGCCCGCTTGCTCGCCGCGGGCTTGCTCCGGCGACATGTACTCCGGCGTTCCGAAGACGGCGCCTTTCGGCGCCAGGCGCGGATCGTGGGCCAGGGCGGCGAGCCCGAAGTCCAGGATCTTCACGAAATCCTTCCTGCCGCCGCGCGCGGTCAAGAGGATGTTGTCGCTCTTCAGGTCGCGGTGAACGACGCCGAGATCATGCGCGCGAGCGAGGGCCGCGCCCATCTGCTCGAGGATGTCGACCGCCCGCTGGATCGGCATCGGCCCTCTGGCAATCTCCGCCGAGAGGGGCGTGCCCACCAGGTACTCCATGACGAGGTAGAGCTCGCTGTCCTCCGTCTCGCCGATGTCGTGGATGTCGATGATGTGCGCGTGGTCGACGCGGTTCG
>CAYUAW010000291.1:5129-9631 GCA_964442485.1 uncultured Polyangiaceae bacterium | reverse complement strand
TCGACGACAGCGAGCTGCCGTTCGTGATCGAGGGGCGGCTCGTGGACGTCACGCGCGAGCAGAGGGCGCTGCTGCCGGGGTCCTGATCTTCCGCCGCTCGCGAGGGCGGCAACGAAGCACCGCCGGCACGCCGCGGGCGATGGGAGCGTCCACCGGACTGGACGCTAGGAGATGTCCTCACCGTCCCGGAGGCGGAGGTCATGGCCGCCATTCGGAGCGCGCGACGGAATTTAGCAAAGCCGTTCAATTCGAATCGGACGGCTTGGTAGTACAAAGGCCAGCCATGGGTGTCATGGCATGGGCGGCGCGCGCGGCCTGTATAGGTGTTTGTTTGGGTCTGGTTGCCTGTTCGAGCGAGGGCACGCCGGAGGGAGTTGCGCGCGAGTCGAGCGCGCTGATTTCCGATCAGATGCATGGCGGCAGGGACGGCTTCGCGTGGCTGCCCCCGGTCGTGCCGTCGGCACCCTCCACCAACGACCCCCTCGCCAAGGGCTTCGACCTCTCCGTGCTCGTCGATCGGATGGCCGCAGACGGTACCCTGACCCGAGTGGACACCTTTTCCGGCACGGACGTGAAGAGCATCTCCAAGTGTCCCGACACCACGTTCACCAGCGTACTTTGCCCATTCGACGGCATCCTCTGGAAGGCAAAGGGAGTGGCCCGCGGTGAGAAGTACCGCGTCCGGGTCCTCGCGGGACCCGCCGCCAAGCAGCTTCAGCTCGGGCTCGTGGACCTCCAGGTCGTCGCCACGCTGAGCGAGGCGGCGAAGGTCGACCGCAGCCAGTATTCGCCTTTGATTGCCGGTCTGCCGTACCCGATCGTGTTCCGGATCGCGACCCGCGCGGTCGACGTCGACAACGATGGCGTGTTCGACTGGGCCGACAATTGCCCAGCGACGGCCAACCGGACCCAGACCGATACCAACGGTGATGGCAAGGGGGACGCCTGCCAGTGCGACGGCGTGGTCTGCCAGGGCGCGGACGCTTGTCACCTTGCCCGCACGTGTTTGCCCACGACGGGGGCCTGCTCCTCCCCGGCACCGAAGCCGGAAGGGACCGCCTGTGACGACGCGAACGGGTGCACGCGAGCGGATGCGTGCGTCGCCGGCGTGTGCCGGGGCTCGAGTGGTTGCTCGGCTCAGGCGAGCTGCGCGGGCACGGGCAGCGGCGCGACCTGTGCTTGCGCGAGCGGCTACACTGGTGACGGCTTTCAGTGCACCGACATCGACGAGTGCAGCAACGGCACGGCTCGTTGCTCGACGCACGCAAGTTGCACGAACACGCCGGGCGCGTTCACCTGCACCTGCACCAGCGGTTACACCGGCGACGGCGCGACCTGCGTGACCTCCGTATCGGCGCCGATCCCGGTCAGTCAGGGTGGAACCGTGACCGTGACGGATACGGCCAGCCCACTGGTCGGAGCCGGGGTCGTGGTTCCGCCACAGGTGGCGTCGACGCCGATCACCGTCACCATCAGCGAGCCGCCCGCCGTTCCCGTCGAGCCGCCGGCACCCGCCGTGGTCGGTCCCGTGGCTCACCTCGAGCCCAGCGGGGTCGTCTTCTCGCCGCCGGTGCGGCTCACACTGCCGTACAGCAAGCAGCTCATCGACCCGGCTCACCCCGAGAACGTCTCGGTGCTCCGCCTCGAGGATCCTTCCCTGGGGTGGGTCGAAGTGAAGCCCATCTCCGTCGACGCGAACGCGGGGACGGTCACCGTCCTCACCAGCGGCTTCTCCGACTGGGTCACGTTCGACGCCGCCGACCCGACCGTCACGTCCTGCCCGAGCCTCGCTTGCGAGACGGCGACGCGCGTCTTCGACGGAACGTGGAGCTGCACGTATTCGAACGCGCCGGACGGCACGAGCTGCGACGACCAGAACGGCTGCACGGTGGGGGAGACGTGCGGAGCCGGGGTCTGCGGACAAGGAACGGGCTGCGCAGCCAACGGTGGCTGCATCGGCGCAGGGCCGACGGCTCGGTGTGCGTGCCCGCCCAATTCGACCGGCAACGGCCTGAGCTGCGCCTGCAACACCGGCTACGCGCTCTCTGCCGACGGAACGACGTGCAATCCCGTCAACGCGTGCCTCACGTCGCCGAACGGCGGGTGCGACGCCTTCGCGACCTGTCGCCCGACCGCGCCCGGCGTTCGCACGTGCACCTGCGCCCCCACCTTCATCGGAGATGGGCTGACGTGCCGCTGCCCCGACAACTACTCCCAGTCGGGGTCCCAGTGCTTGCCCATCAACGCTTGCCTCACGACCCCGAACGGGGGATGCGATCCCTACGCGCACTGTGCCTCGACCGGGCCAAACACGCGGGGCTGCGTCTGCCCATCGCCCCTCGTCGGTGACGGCCTCACCTGCGGTTGCCCGAGCGGCTATCGTCAGAACGGCACGACTTGCACGGCGATTGTCGCCTGTCAGGCCACCGTCAACGGAGGCTGCGATCCCAACGCCACCTGCACGGACACGGGTCCGGGCCAGCGCTCCTGCACGTGCAACGCCGGCTACCAGGGGGACGGCGCAACCTGCACGGCGATCGTGAACGCCTCTCTGTTCGGCGTCGTCCCGAGCGGGAACACCTCCCAGGTGCTTTCGATCTCGCTGCCCGGGGGCACCGGAACACCCATCGGCTCGCTGGGTGACCTCACGACCTGGTACGGGCAGTGGGTGCTCGACTCCGGCGGGTTGAAGGCCTACTCGGTCAGCATCACGGGGACGGCAACGAACCTCCTTTCATTCGATACCACCAGCCACCAGACGGGGGTAAACGTGCTCAGCACCGTGCAGACGGCGCTCCAGCGGCTCCAGTACATCGGCGGCGCGACGCTCGACGGCAACGTGGTGGGAACCCGCTTCGACAGCGTGCACTGGCAGGCTACCGTCATCGGTGGCCCCGCGGGGCGCCTGTCCGGAAACTTCGGCGATATCACGACCGCGTCGAACAACTCGTTCGCATTCGATGCCGGCAGGAGGATCGAATTTGCGGTGGGCACGGACGGTCAGACCCCGCAACACTGGCTCTATTCCGTGACACCTTTCATCACGAACTCCGTCGGAACCAAGATTCAGGTCGCGCAGGACTACGTGCTCGGCGCGGTCAACCCCGCGGGTAACCTGATCGCAGCGTACGACAGCGGCGACGGCTGGGTCGTCGTGGAGCTCGATACGGCAACGGGCGTCGCCACGGCTCTCGGCACCTTCTCCATGGCCACTCTGGACGGACAGCTCGTCGTCCTCCCGTCTGCGAGCCGAGTCTACGCTCACGGCTCGGACGCAAACGGCCAGTACGGGTTCTACTCCCTGGATCTGACCACTGGTACGCTCGCAGTAGTCGCCGACGCCACCGTCGACCCGAGTCACCTGGTGCTCGCGCGCTTCACCGGGAGCTGCGCGGGTACGGGCTGCGATGCGCGGGACCCGGGGCCGCTCGATCCCTGCGCGCTCGGCACGGCAGGATGCTCGCCGTTCGCAACCTGCGCGAGCTCGGGACAGAGCGACTCGACCTGCACCTGCAACGACGGCTACGACGGCGACGGCTATGCGTGCGATCCCGTCACGCCCTGACCCCGGAAGGAGCCCGCCACTCAGTTGCCGGCCTCGGCACCCATGAGCACGGCGCAACCGTCGACCGCGAACAGATGCTCGCCCTCGGCGCCCATGCCCTGATCGACGATGGTGGGTGAACCGAAACCGGGCGCAGCGATGCCGTAAAACTCTCTCGACGCGTCCGTGCTCAGGAAGAAGGTGCACATCTCGTCGTCGAAGCTGGACCCGCTCTGGATCGTGCGCGCCGTGGTGTTCTCGTACAGGCAGCTGAAGCGAAACCCAGTGGCCCCGGTGAAGTCGGCGGCCGGCGCGATCTGCGTCCCGAGCGCTTCGCCGATGGCGCCCTCGTTCTGCCAGACGACTTCGCCGTCGCGTGCGCCTCCGAGAAGCTCGAGCCGCATTCCGACGCCGCGCTGGTGATAGTGCGGCAGCATGAAGTACACCTTGAACGTCGGGGGATCGGCGAACGTGCAATCGGAATAGAAACGCGACCGTTCCATCGGCGGCACCGCGAGCAGGCCTATCTGCCCGCCGCCGGATCTGAGTCGAACCTTCACGTCGGATTCGGGAAGCATCCGCAGCGCCGCGGACATGCCGACGTCGAGCGGCTGCGGGCTCGTATTGAGAACGTGATACGAGACCATCACCTTGGAGTGCGGCGCGACGGCGATGGCCGCGCCCTCGGCGAACGCTTGCGTCTCGTTCGCAGCCTCCGGCGACTGCGAGAACATGAGCCCGCCGCTCGTGGGAGCCTCGTTCGAAAATACGCCGACCCCGGATTCGGAACAATCTGCAGCGCCGGGCGGCCCGGGGTAGGCGTCCTCGGGGGTCACGAACCAGTTCGAATGGTGAACGCCGGTCGCGTTGAAAGTGACCCCTTCGACGAAGAGCCAATCGTCGTTGTGGAGGGGAAAGGACTGGCACACGAGCAATCGCTCGCCGCCCGGTTCGAGAG
>CAYUAW010000291.1:0-5029 GCA_964442485.1 uncultured Polyangiaceae bacterium | reverse complement strand
TCCGTCACATCCCTGCCGGATCGACGCTGAGCGTCAGCGCGCCACCGAGCCAGAGGCCGGCGATCCGGTGGGCGCTGCCGTCTTCGCCCGTCGCCGAGATCGGCGTCAGAACGACACCGACGTCGGGGCCCGCAGTGATCCACAGAGATTGGGCGACGTGCGCCTCTGCACGGACGACGAGCGCCGCGCGCGACGACCAGGTGTCGAGCGGCACGCTCGCAGGGCCGCCCGGTTCACCGACGCGCGCCGCGGCGACAGCCGCCGCGAGCCCCGCGGAGAGCTCGAACGACGGCGAGAGCGAGAAGCCTTCGACGCCCGTGAGGGTCGCCTCTATCCACCGCGCGCTCGAGCGAGAGCCGAACGCGGACGCGCCGCCGGCGAGCCACGCGGCTCCGAGCGAAACCCGCGGGCCCGAGCTGAAGCGAAGCGTGACGTCGACGCCCGGCCCGAGCAGCCACGCTGACGACAGGCCGACCGCCGCACCGTGGAAGCCCGCGCCCCACGCGAGCCGCCCGTAGATGGGCACGCCGGCACGCTTCGCGCGGTCCTCTTCGCTGGACTCGGGCACTCGCTGACGCGCGGCTATCTCTGCGAGCCGCTGCTGCCGGAGCCTCCGAGCGAGCTCAGCTGCGGCGAGCGCGATGCGCCGCGCTTTCAGGTTGGCGTTGCCGGCCGCCGACACGCTCCGCGCGCCGTACGGCTGCCCGAGCTCCCACAGCTCGACCCGCAGGGACGTCTGCGACGCGACGAGGATCCGGAAATAGAGCGGCGGGTGACCCGTCGCGGTCGCCGGCAGTGGAACATCCACGTCGGCGGTCTCCAGCTCGATGAGCCGCTCGGTCGCACGCGCGTCGATGAGCGGAACGGCGTCGCGGTCCACGTCGACCATCAGCCGATCACGTGCGGCCGCCCGCGCGAGACCAGGCGCCCCGAGGGCGAAGAGAACGCTAGCGAGGAAGCCCAGCGTCCGGAGACGCACCGAGCTCGCGCTCGGACGACGGCGCGGGTGCGCCCGGAGCGTGCCCCCACCGCTCGAGCTCAGCCTGGATGTCCGCCGTGCGAGGGCCGTCCGGAAACTCCTTGAGGTACTGCTCGGCGAGCCTGCGCGCGTGATCGCGGTTGCCTTGCTCGGCGGCCATGTCGACCTGCCGGGCGAGCGCATCTTCTGCGAAATCACCGCCAGGAGACAAGGCCCTGTACATCGCGAAGGCCTGTTCGGCGCCTGAAAAGTCCCGCCCCTTGGCAAGCTCGTTGCCGAGCATCCAGGCCGCGACGGGTGCGTTCGGGTCGGCGCCGTGCTCGCTCACGATCCGGCGCAGCGCGGTGATCGCACGCTGCCGCTGGCCGGTCGCGCGCGCCACGTCCACCAGCGACATGAGCTGGTCGGCCGTCGCGTCGAGCAGCGCCGCGTCGAAGCCACCGTTCGCCTCCAACGACACCAGCGCCTGAGCATACTGGCCCTCGTCCGCGAGGCGCTGCCACGGCGCCGCCGACGCCGTCGACGCCGGTGCCTCTTCCGCCGTCGGCGCCGGAGCGAGCTCCACCTCGCCGCGCGGAGCGAGCTCCACGCGACGAGCCGAGACGCGGTGCGCCTGTGGCGAACGCGGCGTGCTCTCCGGATGCGACGAGGACGGCGGCGTGGGCGCGACGCGCTGCCCGGCGGGCTTCGGCGCCTCCGCCGGCTCGGCGCCGAGCGCGGGCAACGGCAAGGGCTCGCGCGGCAACCACCGGCTGCCGACGACCACGCCGAACGCGAAGGTCGCTGCGGCGACTGCGAGCATCGGGGGAATCGCGCGGCGACGACGGGGCGCCGTCGACAGCTCCCCCGCGAGGCGCTGCCAGCCGCGCTCGACCCGCTCCTCTGCGCCGTGCTCGCGCAGCAGCTCCGCGGGGATCTCCGAAAAGCTTCGGCGATCGCTCATGGAGACGTCTCCGCGATGGTGGAAACGAAGTGTTCACTCAGGAACGCCTGGGCGCGCTGGATGCGACGCTTCGCCGTGGCCAGAGAGCAATCCGCGAGCTCCGCGACCGTCTCGAGCCGGTGACGCTCCACATAGCGCAGCGTCCACGCGATGCGATCGTCGGGTGGGATCGTGCAGAGCAGCGCGTACACCTGCGCGAGGAGGGCGCGCGCTTCTGGGCCCGCGTCCGGCGAGGCGACGGCATCGAGCTCGACCGCGTCGCCCTGATGCACGAAGCCGAGCGCGCGTAGGAGACGCCGCCGCCGCATGCGAGTGCGGATCATCCGGACGATGATGGAGCCGAGCCACGCCCGGAACGCCGCAGGCTCGCGGAGGCTGTCGAGGCGCTCGTGCGCGCGCAGGAACGCGTCGTGCACCACGTCCTCCACGTCGGCGGCGCTCCCCTGGAGACGAACGGCGAGGTTCAGTGCGAAGGGCGCGTGCCGGCGATAGAGCGCCTCGAGCGCAGCGGCTTCCCCGTTCGAAGCGAGCGCGACGAGCTGTGCGTCGCCGAGCTCCGGATACGGGCCTACGCTCGGACGCCGAACCGTCCCCGAAAGGGGCTCCCGCCGCTCGGGGTCGTCCCCGGCAGAAACCAACCGCAGGTGTGCAGGTTCGGCTGCCATCGAGCTTTCAAGACGATGGACGCGGACCGTTACAATTTCGGCTCACCGGTCCGCTCGGCCGAGGAAGATAACACGATCGAATCCGCGGCCCCTCCTTCCGGCATGCAGAAGAGCATGCTCCGATACGTCGGACTCGAGTGTTGGAGCGACCAGATTGTGTCGTGATTCCGGCAGGCTGCAGGCCCCACTGTTGCGAATCTGCGTCCACCGCGCTTCCGGCGTGAGCCGGTTTAGTGACCTCGGGCATCTGGTGGGTGCGGGAAGCTGGGGCGTTCGGCTCCGGCCCCTGGTTCTAGTAGGAGGCTCTGCACATGAAGATCCGTTATCTCGCGATCGTTCCGGCTATGTTCCTCATGACCGCTTGCGGCGGCAGCAACCCCGAGCCGGAGACCCCGGCGAGCGAATCGGCTGGCAGCACCGAGACGAAGCCGGCCGAGGAAGCGAAGCCGGCCGACGACGCGAAGCCTGCCGAGGGTGGCGAGGCGGCGCCGGCTGACAAGCCCGCGGACGCGCCTGCTGACTCGAAGTGAGTAAACCGCTGGGCTAACGCCTGGCGATTGCCGTGGCGGCCGGGGCATTGCCCCGGCCGTCGTCGCTTTGTCCCGCGTTGCTCCCTCAGCCCGCAGCGCCGCGGAGGTCGACGACGAGGCGGGTACGACCGATGAGCAGCTCGTCACCGTGCACGAGCTCCTGCTCGCCGCGGATGCGTACGAAGACGCCGGTGCGCGAGCTCAGATCCGTCAGCACGACGGTGCCGGCCTGCTCTTCGATGATGCAGTGCTGCTGATCGACGAGCTGGTCGTCGGCAAAGACCAGATCGCCGATGACCGAACCGATCTGCAGAGTGTTGCCTCGAGCCACCACGCACGCGCCGGCGGCGCCGCCCTCGAAGACCTGCATGACACGGAACGACGACGGCCATTTCGGAGAGGAATAGAAATACGTGGGCTCGGGATCCGGGCCGTCGTCGGCGATGGGGTTCTTCGACACCCGTAGCAGCTGATCGCCGACGAGGAACTCGTCGCCGAACTCGAGCTCGACCGGCGTCCGGATCCGCAGGAAGACTCCGTTGCCTCCCTCCATGTCGCTGAGCCAGAGCCGTCCTTGCCGAAACGAGAGCTCTGCTTCGCGCGGGTGGCAGAAGATCTCCCCGGGGAGATTGATCGCGCCGGCGGAGCCGATGATCACGTGATCCGATTCTGGCTCGTAGCGCACGGGACCACCCGAGAGGCTCCGGAGCACGTTCAGCCGGAAGCGGTACTTCGGTGCCGCCATGGTGCGGCTCGGAGCACGCAGCGGGCCCGTCGCCGTCGCCGGGCGCGGCACCGCAGGCTTCTCCGGCGGCTTCGCGCGCGACTCGGGCGCCGCCTCCGCGCGCGCTTGCTTCTTGCTCGCGAGCCGTCGCACCGCGTCGACGTTCGGCGGCTCCGTGAGCAGCTTCATGCCGCCGAGCTCACGGCCCGCGATCACTGCGTCGAAGCGCCCTTCGCGGAGCGCCAGCACCATCTCCATGTGCTGCGCCTTCATCAGGCTCCGCACGTAGGCGGCGACGTCCGCCCGCGACACCTCCTTCTCGTAGGTTCGCTTGTGGCTCTTGATGACGCGGCCGCCGTCCGCGAAGAGGTGCGTGATGACGTGCGGCGCGTCCAGCCCCGAGTCCTCCGTCTGGACGTGGAAGACGGCGCCCTCGTACTTCACGTTGTTGTTGAAGCCCATCTGCGCGCGCCGGAACGACGGGCGCCGCATCTCGGCTTCGAGCTTCTGCAGGTTCTCCTTCGAGAACTGCTGGAGGGCCGCTTCGAGCGCGGGGTGCTCGCCCGGGATGCGCTCCATGCGCTCGAACGCCTCCTGAGCGATGCGAGCGCTCGGATCGATCCTGAGCGCGTCGGCAAGCAGCTGCTGCCCCTCCTTGTCGTTCGGCCCGGCCACGGCCCACGCTGCGAGTAGAGCGACCGCCTCGTCCGGCCTTCCCTTCTCGACGAGCCACGGAGCGACGCGCCCGGCACTCGCGCGCAGTTCGGAGACGGCTACAGCCATGAGCAGAGAGCCTCGTGGATGTCCGCCGCCTCGCAACCGGGCAACTTCATGAGAGTCTGTCGAATATAACCGGTCACTCCCGGAAGGATGGGAGCATTTTTTTCGAAGCGTCCCGGCGGCCTGGGACGTCCGTCGGGCAAAGCCCGAGGGAACTCCGTCGTGACTGTTCCGTTCGAGGGGAGCGAAGCTCCCCTCGAGCTCCCCAACATAAGGGTCGGGTCGCGAAACAATCCTCCTCGGGCAAAGATCCGAGCTCTGTAGCGACTACCCGGCAGGTCGACCCAGCCTGGCGCTGGGTCTACTGATCCGCAGAGACGGGGCAGTCGCCCGGACAGTTCGTGGAATTCTCCCCGTCGGTGCACTGGCCGTCGCCGCAGTAGCGACCGTTGATGCAGTCGATGGGGC
>CAYUAW010000290.1:0-9693 GCA_964442485.1 uncultured Polyangiaceae bacterium | reverse complement strand
TGCGCGCCGCGTACAGTCGCGACGACACCGTCCCGGCGGGGACTCCGAGGGCTGCGGCGATCTCGCGCAGGGACATCTCGCGAATCTCGAACATGATCAACACGGCCCGCTTGTCGAGGTCGAGCCCCTCGAGGATCGCCGCGAGCGTCCGCTCTGTTTCGCGCCTGCGCGCCACTTCCTCCGGGTTGCGGCTCTCGCACTCCGTGGCGATCTCCGGCACGTGCTCACAGGGTGTTTCACGGCGCACGTAGGCACGGCGGCGGTGCACGGAGGCAACGTTGCGGCAAATTCCGAAGAGCCATGGAGGCAGCGGCTCTTCGCGTCGAAAGGTGGCCAGTCGTTCGTGGACGATGATGAACACCTCCTGACGGAGGTCTTCCCGATCCGCTTCACCGACCCCGAGACGGCGGAGCGCGTCCCAGACGAAATCTGCGTATTGCTCGTGTACGGACGAGACGTTCGGCCAGTGCACGTCGCTCCGAGCCTGCGTGCAGTCCAGGTCCGAGGTCGTATCCGGTGCTTCCGCGCCCTCCTCGAGGGACGAAGCCGTGTCGGCCGAGCCGTTCCCCGCCGGGGACAGCGCCGCGACGGCGCAACGGCGAGAATGTGTCCCTATCTCCACTGTTCAATCGTCGTCGGAGCACGCGGGAACCACCAGGGACCCTTTGGGCACCATTCGGTGACCAAACGGCACGCCGCCACGCGAAGGCGCTGCCGCGCGACGCCGGTTCGCCAGGGACGCCCGGCTCGTGCGTCCGAACGACGAGTTTGCCGGGCTACGCGATACGGAGCTCGTACTCCTGAGCGAGCAGATGGCACCTCATCGTGATGCCTTGCATTCGAGATGCGTTCGCGAGCAGAAGGCTCTGCTCGAGTAGCTCGCTCGCCCTGGCCTTGCACGAGGATTGGCTGCTCGCCATCAACATGCGCGCATGACCAAGCAGGGTCATGGACTGGAACACGGGGGATCTCATGTTCTGGCTCGCGATCAGCGCCCGCTGGAAGTGCTGCTCGGCCATACCGAACTCACCCCGGAGCGCGGACATCATGCCGAGATGTCGCTCGATCGGGCCATACGACATGACGCCGAGATGAAGCTGCGCGTGGTGATGCGCGAACGGCAAGAGCGCATCGTACAGAGCACCGGCGATCTCGGCGTCGCCGACCAGCATGCAGAGCTCGGCGACCGGCGTCAGCGCGTTCAGCAGCACGTGCGGCTTGCTGGGCAGGTCGCTGAGCTCATTTTCCATCAGCCGCTCGAGCGTCTTGCGCGCGAGCGCGTCACGGCCGAGGGTGGCCTCGACGCACGCGAGAACGGCGCGCCACCCGACAAGCGCCGGATAGCGCATCGCGCTCTCGCGCACCAGCGACGCCGCCTCCATGATGCGTCCCTGTAGCAGCCACACTCCGCTGATCTGTGCGCAATAGCAATGGTAGGCCGTTTCCCCGGCCGGAGTGCCCAGCTCTAGCGCTTCTCCCATCAGCCGCTCGGCGAGCTCGAGCTGCCCCGACACGTACGCCCGCATTCCGCGCACTGCTCGCGCCTGCCAGCGAGAGAACGGCTCACGATAACGCTCGGCGAGCGTCTCGATGGTCGCGAGCGCAGCGTCGACGCCGACCATGTCGCCGACCTCGACGCAATTTTCGACATGCGCGCTGGTCGCCCTCAGCATCAGCATGGAATCGCCGAGCTCCTCGGCGATCGCGGTCATTTCCTCGACCATCGCCAGCCGCTCGCCCAGGTGCCCCGGATCGACCAGGGCCTCGTGGCAGAGCTTGATGGCGTCGGCGCGCAGGGTCCGGTCACTCAATCCCCGCGCTTCCCCGAGCGCCATGAGGGCCAGCGTCACGCGCTCGGTTTGCTCCCGCGAGAACATCAGGGACTTCGCCAGCAGCGCTCGCAGGCTCGGAATGCGCGAGTCGCCCTCGGCGAGGTGCGCGATCGCCTCGCGCAGGATCTCCACCTGCTCGAGGTCCAGGTGCCCCGTCTCGGGCGGTCGCGCGATCAGCCCCGCCGCGCGAACCAGCTCGTCGACGGCGTCGAGCTGGCACGCCAGGCCGAATGCCGCGACCAGCGTGGAGCGGGCAGCCGGCGCCTCGTTCGTATGCGCGAGCGCTTCTCCCTTTTCAAGGAGCAGGCACATGCGCCGTCGCGGGTCGGGAGCCTGGAAATCGGTCAGCTGTAGCGCGCGGTCGAAGTAGGTGGCGGCCTCGTCGTGCGCGAGCCGCTGCACGGCGGTCCTCGCCGCGCGCACCGCGTATTCGTAGGCGCGCCCGTCGTCATGGGTGGGCGCCGCCGCGACGTAGTGCTGAGTCAACTCGGCGAGCACCACGTCATCCGAGGCGGCGCCGCGCGAATCGAGCGCTCGCGCCGCGCGCCCGTGCAATCGGGCACGCTCGGGGGGCGAGAGCAGATCGTACAGCGCATCTCGAACCAGCACGTGCGTGAAGCGGTACCGACCGAGAACGTCGGCGACGCAATGGATCAAGCCAGCCGCGGCGGCGTTCGCCAGCGTCTCGGTCACACTCTCCAGCCGGCGCTCTGCGATCTCGGCCAGGAGCCCGACCGAGAACTCCCGGCCGAGCACCGCGGCAACGCGCAGCAATTCCTGCGCGGGTTGCGAAAGGATTTCCAGGTGGCGCTGGATTGCCCCCTGCAAACCCGTGCTCCGGGGCGCGCGCGACAACCAGTCACCGAGCCGTGTCTGCGCGCTCAGCCGCTCGGCGCGAAAGCCCTGAACGAGCTGGCGGACGAAGAGCGGATTGCCGCCGGTCCTCTCGAAGAGGGAGTCGAGGGCCGCTTCCGACGCAGCATCTCCCGTGACGAGCTCGAGGTACTGGCCGAGCTCGTCCTTGTTCAAGCCGCGCAGCTCGATACACTGCGTGGAGTTCTCTCGCGCGAGGGTTTGCAGCGCTTCGGGCACGGCGTCGGCGCCACCGACACGCGGGCGAAATGTCGCAGCGAGCAGGAGGCGCGCCGTCGTCGCCTGCCGGGACACGAACTCGAGCAGCTGCACGCTCGCGCGGTCCGCCTGATGGAGGTCGTCGAACGTCAAGAGGATGGGTCGCTGCCCGGAAGCGCGCTTCAGGAACGCGGCCACGCTGTCGAACAGACGGAAGCGCCCCGATGCCGGGTCGATCGGTGGCGGCGACGGCAGATCCGGTAGCATCTGGCGCAGCTCGGGGACTGCTTGCGCGATGTCGGCACCCTCTGCGCCGAGCAAGGCTCGCATCTCGCCCAGTCCGCGGTCGCGCATGCAGTCGCGCAAGATCTGGATCCACGGCCAGAATGGCGGAGCGCCTTCCACTTCCAGGCAGCGACCAAGCCAGGCGTCGGCACCGAGCTTCGCCGCGCTCGCGGCGAGTCGCTGAGCGGTGCGCGTCTTGCCGAGGCCGGGTTCGCCGGTCAGCAACACGAGGCCGCCTCTCCCTGACATCGCCGTACGCATCGCCGTCTCGAGCATCGCGAGGATCGACTCACGGCCTACGAATGGGTCTTCCTCGGCTGTTCGGGTCGCGGCCTGAACCGCCTCGAGCTTCGGCGCGGTCGCACCCACGCGCGAGGGAGCTATCGTCGCGGCGAAGCGGTATCCGAGTCGCGGTACAGTGCGGATCGTGGACTGGGACTCCCCGCTGTCGCCGAGCGCCCGGCGCGCGCCCTGGATTGCGCGCTTGATGGACGCGGCGCTCACTGTTTCGCCTGACCACACCGTTTCGAGCAGCTCGCGGCGCGAAACCACGCGATCGCGGTGCTCCACCAGGAGCAGCAGCACGCGCAACACCTTCGGCTGGACTCCGACGACCTTGCCGCTGCGTCGCAGCTCGAGGCGCGCCGGATCGAGCTCGAAGTCACCGAACTCAAAAATGCCCTTCACGAATGCCTCCCCGACGACGTCGGTGATTAGACCGCCAGACAACCGATAGGAACCACCCATCGGTTCTTCGGGAGCACGACTCTAGATCGCGCTCAGCAGGCAAATGCTGCTGAGGGCGCTCATTCGTCGGGGGGTATACACCTCGAACGCCCGGCCAGGTCACCAAATGATTCCCGAATGGTTCCCCGAGCAACTCGCGGGTTCCGGCTAAGGAATGAACCGCCGGGGTTCTGGGGGGTTCTGCCTCGAGGACGCCCGTCGGCGCTCAGCGGGCACTGACCGGCTACTCCAACTACGTCCTCCTGAAAGGAAAAGAGACATCATGATGCGTCGAGAATTGCGGGCACGACTTGCCCCGCGGAGCCGTATGGCGCGCTGGCTGGAGGCCGCGGCGACGGGGGTAGCCGCAACGGTGGCGCTGGCGTGGTGGGCGCCGAGCAGCGCGCACGCGGCCGGGCCGTACTTCGGCGCGTCCTTCACCCAGACGTTGCTCACGCACCCGCCGCTCACGCACTCGTTCGCGCAGGCGCCGTCGTGGACGGCCAGCGGCAACGTTCTCTCGGCCCAGCTGGATAGCGCCGGGATCAGTCAGATCTACTCCTCCCCGCTGAACCAGAGCACAGAGACGTGCCTCACGTGCACGACAGTGCAGGGCCCGAACGGCCTGCCGCAGGAACGCCCGGGGGCGGTCCACGACTGGATTCTCTTCGAGTCCTACGGTCAGCAGCCGACGCATCTCGGCAACCCCGGGCTGGGCGGCTACGGCGGCGATCTGTACGTCATGCAGCCTAACGGCACGCACCCCTACCGGCTGACCACCACCTCGGACCCGAATCTGGGCGCGCCGTACACCTCCGTGACCGGCACGCCATACGACAATTTTCACGCGTACTGGTCGCCTGACGGCAAGCACATCGCGTGGACGCACCTCGAGGCCAACTCGCTCCTGACCGGGGGCCAGAAGTGGGAGATCCTGCTCGGCGACTTCACGGTGAACGCCGGCGTCCCGTCGCTCGCCAACGTGGCCGTCGTCGGTCCGCCCTTCGGGGCCTACGAGACGCAGCCTTGGTCCCCCGACGGCAACGGGTTCATCTTCTTCGCCTCCGGCGGTCGTCAGTCCCCGTTCCAGCAGCAGCCGCCCGGGTGGGGCAACTCGCGCATCTACTACATGCGCGTCTACGGACAGGGCGCCTCGCCCGCTGCTCCGATGGTGACGGCGCTGACCGACAACGCCCCGAACTACACCGAGCAGGCGGTGTTCACTCCGGACATGCTGGACGTGATCCTCATGTCCAACCGGGCAGACGCGTCCACGACGTGGACGAAGGAGGTCATGACCGCCGCTCAGAATCCGTTCTTTCAATTCGACGATCTGAACACCGGAGCCACGCAGACGGTGCAATTCCTCGCCGACTTCGAGGGCAACGACTTCACCTCGGATCTCTACATGGTCGAGGGCGGCGCGCCTGCCAGTATCAAACAGCTGACGCACTTCAACCCGCCGGGCTCCACGTCGCGCCAGGTCGTTCCCGAGTTCTACTGGAACGCAAACTACACGCAATTGTTGTGGACCGTCGAAAGCTCCAACGCGGCCAACATCGCGAGCTACACGGGCTCGTTCTCGGTGAACCTGGCGCCTGCGTCGACCACGCCCCCGTGGATCACCGCACACGAACAGCCGATCAGCATGCTCCGCGTCGGCGCCCAGGCGCAGGTGCCGACACAGCTAGGGCCCTTGAGCAACGTCTCCGTCGCCGTCACAGCGCCGGCCAATCCGGCGGCGCCGCTCCAGCACGCCAGCCAAAACAACGATACCCAGTCGGCCCCCGTCGTCGCCACCACCTACATCGCGCCGTGGCAGACCGACCTCACGGTGCTCGGCACCGAGTCATTGCAGAATCTCGCGCTCCCCGGACTGGCCCGGCTCGTCGGTCTCTGACGAGCACGCTGCACATCACGCAGTAGCGCGTCGAGTGTCGGATGAAGGGCGCGCCGTTGGCTTCGACGGCGCGCTCTGCTTGCCACCGGCGTTCACAATCGGCGAGCCCTAGCGCGAAGCCCAGGGCGCGGTCGAGGAGCTGCTGTTTGGCTGCGCTGAGCGCGCCTGCGCGTTCGAGCAGATCGGCCTTTGGTACCGTGACCAGCCAGTCGCAATTGATCACGCAAGTGCGCGGCAGCCCCTCCGCCCGGCCGACCTTGACCTCGACGGCGTAGCCTCGGATGGTCGTCGAGATGCCGGCAACGACCACGAGTGTATCCGACATGACGGAGATCGAGGCGAAGCTATCCGATACGAGGACCGCGATCGACCGCGTGACGAGCGACATCACATGGATGAAGGATCGCGTGGCGCGTTCCACGGTCTACGTGACGCTCTACACGAAGGCCGCGGACGCCGGGCTCGAGCCACCGGAGGCGAAGCTCCATCCCGGCCTTCACCTCGGCGTCCTGTTCGACGCGCCTCCGCGAGACGACGCCTCGTCCTTCGAGAGCTCTGGTCCGCCGGAAGCCCTCAATGCGCGGCGTGGACCGGCCGCTCGTACCCGATTCCGAACTCGAACGTGCCCGCCACGGAAAGGCCGGCGAGGAACTCGCCGTGCTTGCCCACGATGTACCAGGAGCCGATGCCCGGATTGCTGTGCCAGAACGAGTTGGGGAAGAGGTTGAGCTCGACGACGTTGTCTTCCACGTTCGAGATGCGGAGCGAAGCGAGCAGCGAGTCGTTGCGGTCGATGAACACACCGGCGCTCGGGGCGAAGCTCACGTTATTTCTGAGCTCGGTGCGCGAGCGGTTCGTCAACCGGTAAGATCTCCACCCGGCGGCCGCGGACACGGAGTACTCACCCACGCGGTAAGACAGGCCGCCGAGGGACCCGAGCCCCATGTGCACGAACGGCGACAGTCGTCGGTAGAACGGCAGCGGCCACTTCACCGCGAAGTAGTTCCCCTCGTTGTTCAGGTTCCCGGTCGGGAACGTGAAGGCCGGCTGTAGCGACCAGTCCATCACGCGCACCTCCTCGCTGAAGAAGCGCGCGACGGTGTCGATGCTGAAGAGCGCCATCCCACCTAGATCGAAGAAATAGACGTCGGCGATGGCGTCCGTGTTGAACCCAGTATTCCGCTTGTTCTCGAGCGTCTCGTTCACGAGTGCCGATGCCATGATCACGGCCCCGGACCACAGCCGCGCGAGGGGGAAACGGTGAGCCTCGAACCACTCCGAGAGGGCGCGGAACGTCATGCCGCCGCCGATCAGGTGGAGCGTGTAGTTCGGGACCCAGTAGGCCGTATCGGGCGTGAAGCTGAGGGGGAAGATCTCGGTGCGGAAGAACCGGCCGAAGCCGTCGTCCGCGATGGCGGGGATGGGGTTCGCGAGATTGCGCAGCACCACGCGACCGTCTGCCCCATAGGACTGCTGGAACACGTTGCGCTCGCCAGGCCGGAGCTGGAGCACGTCGTAGCCACGGTTCAGGAAGACGGAGATCGGTCCGTGGAGCGACTCGCTGCCGTAGTCGCGGCCACGGTAGAAGAGGGCGTGGGGTGCGGGCGGCGCCGGAACTTCCGCGGCATCCGCGGCCGATTCGGTGACGCCGTCCTGACCCGCGCCGGCGCTGTCTGCGGTCACCGAAGCCGTGAACGAGAAGACGGCGAGCGCGATGAAGAGGCGCGCTCGCTTTCCACCTGAGAGCCAGGCGAGCCGCACGATATCTTCAGCAACCTTCGCCGCCATTCAGTTCCGCGCCATGCGCGCGACGTGTCGTAGCCTCCTTCGCGGAGCGCGAGAACTGAAAGCGACGACCTGGCTCTGCCTCGTCTCGAGGGCCTGCGCGGCTAGAGGCCGTTCTCGCCGTATTCGTAGTCGGACGAATGGCCGCACAGGCCGCAGGACGAGCCGACGAGGAGAGCTTGCGCCTTCGCGTCGTCGTTGAAGATCAGCTGCCAGAAGCCGACGGTGGGGTCGACGATGCGATCGGGGGTGAGTATGAGAGGGAGATGGCCCGGGTACGGGTCCGCGGCGCTGCCCACGGGGTTGTGAAGGAAGAGATAGGCCGCCTTCGGGGCTGCGTTGATGGCGGTCGCCATCGCTTGCGGCGTGAAGCCCGTGATGTCCTTGTCGCCGGAGACGGCGAGGTACGGCTTCGGCGCCGTATCGGAGAAGTTGAAGATGATGGCCGCCGTGACGCGATCGTCCGAAGCGGCTGCCGCAGTCGCTGCCCCGCCTTGCGAGTGCCCCATGACCCCGACCTTCGACAGATCGAGGTGGCCGAAGTACGGGCTCTTGGGATCGGCATTGGCCGCTGCCGCGAAGTCGATCGCGTGCTTCTGCTCTGCGCCGGTCATGACCTCGCGCGAGTTCGCAGCGACGACGAAGAAGCCGTAGGACGCGACGTACCGGAGAAGGCCGCCATAGCCCTCCGGTTGCGCGCAGGTCCCGTTGCCCCAGGAGAGAACCGGGATCTTCCCCGAAGGCCACGTCGCAGGGCGGTAGACGGAGTAGAGCTTGTAGTCGAGGCAATCGCCGGTGTTGGGTGCCGTCGCGTTGCAAGGCTGTGGCCCGGTGTCTGCAATCTGCGCGGTCTGCGCGGGATCCTCCTTGAAGAGATCCAGGAAGCCGGCCACCGTCCCGGAACCGACGCACTTGGTGTCGTCCATGGGGTCGGTGTTCTCGAAACCGGCACCCTCGTTCACGTCCATCATCGCGCCGTATGGCCCGAGCTGAAGGCGCGTGCCGGGGGCCGTCGTGAAGGTGCCGCACGCCTTCGTGATGGGGGCCGCGCTGGTCTCGCCGTGCTGATCGCAGTCCTCGAGCTTTACGCTTCCGCCACCACCGGCGCCGCCAGTGCCCGTCTGGCCGCTTTTGCTGCTGCCGTTGTTGTCGCTGGTGCTGCTGCAGGCCGCGAGCGTGGAGCCGAGCACACAAGCAATCGAAACAGCCGTTCGGAGACGCGTTGCCATCGGTGGTCCCTTCCGTCAGAAATCTTGCGCAAACCGGCGCGCGGGTTGCCTGTCCCACCGCGGCTCTGCCCTGTCCAGCGCGGCGAGTTATCTGATGGCGTCAATGGTCATTCCGGAGCGCGCCAGGTGAACCCGCGGCTCGCGGCAACGTTCGCGCGTTCAGCTGCAAACACGGAGAGAACACGAGAAAGCTAGCGCGCGTCAATGTCACGAGTCCGCCGGTGTCCAGCGGCTCGCACCCCACGCAGACACGCTTCAACTCTGCGTCGACATGGGAGCCGCCAGGCCTTCGACGCTCACCAAGAACGGGCCTTCTCTCGCTTGCGGGAAGGTCCACGCATGGATTGTGGGCGGGAAACGGAGGGAGCGGGCGCTGGCGTGCCTACGTGGCAACCCGATTGGTCATTGGGCTGAATGCGCCTTGCTCGACGATTTCAGTGGACACGATTCTCGAGGCGCTCGACGCGGGGGCCGAGGGGTTCCGCCAAACCCCCGCTGCACCGCTTGAAGTCACCGCGAGCGAAGCTTCCGCGCGGTAGGTGAGCGCGGAGACGATCTGCACGGCAAAAGGCGCGCAGCGCACCGATACGGAGGGTGAAAATCAGCGTGGTAGTGCTGTGGACATGGCCGGAACGAACATCGGGGCGAGCGAGGCCTCCAGTGAGAAGAGTGAGTGGGTGCTGGCGCACGAGGCGCTATCGCGCCTGGCCAGGGAGCGCGCCGCGGCGGACGTGGAGGAGGGCCGTCGGTTGCTCGCCGCGTTGCGCTCGGCGGCGCATGTGCACCTTGGTTACGGTAGCTTCGGCGAGTACGTCGAGCGCCTGTTCGGCTACAAGCCACGCTCCACGCAAGAGAAGCTGCGCGT
>CAYUAW010000289.1:1836-9698 GCA_964442485.1 uncultured Polyangiaceae bacterium | reverse complement strand
CGCGTGACGCGGACCTTCGCGACGAGGAAGGGCAGGTTGAAGCTGTCCGCCGTGACCGCGTCGTTCGTGATGGGCGTTCGCTCCTGCTGGTTCGAGAGGACGAGGAGCAACGGCGAGCCCGTCTCGTCTCCCACCACGTGCGGCAAGAACGCGAGCGACGACGGGAAGTCGAACAGGCGTGAATCCTTTGCGACCACCTGGCGTTCACCCGTCCTCGAATCGATGCGGAGCACCTCGAGCTGCATGCCGTGGGCGGCATAGAGGTACGGATCGCTCGGGTCGTAAGGATTGAACTGCATGTCCAGCAGCTCCTCGACCTGGATGGCCGCGGGCGTCGACGCGACGAGCTGCAGCGACGCGGCGCGCTGGGACGGCGTTCGATGATCCGACAGGACGGACAGGGGGAACTTGAAGAGCCCGCGGGCGCACGATGAGTGGAAGTACACCGTGCCATTCCTCACCGCGATCGCCTCGATTCCGGGAATGGTCGAGCCCGAGAAGAGGAACGGCACGCCGTTGACCTGGACCTCGGGCATCGTGGGGCAAATGGCGAGCTGAGGTATCGCGTCCTTCGGGTCGAAGGTCTTCGGGACGATACCTGGCGTGTACGTTCCATCGGGCTGAATGACCCAGATGCTGCCCAGCACTGCGTCGGAGAGGAGGATCCGACCGTCGTCGAGCTTCACGAAGTCCTCGGGAAAGCCGACGTCCGTGCCCGTGGAGTCCACGAACCGAGCCAGGGTGGCAGTGAACCCGCCGGCAGCTGTGAAGGTGTACGTGTACTCGGAGATCAGAGGATGGGCGAGGACGAGCGGCTTCGGCTGAGGCAGGCCGCCGGCGTCGAGCACACCGACGCGGCCCGAGCCGAGGGAATGCATGATGAACGGCAGAATGAACCCGCCGGGAGGCGCTGGCAGCTCACCGATCTGGTTGCCCGTGAGCCGCGAATACGCGAGCACGCGGCCCTCGAGAGGATCCCCGACGAACACGACTTTTTCGTCGGCAGCGACCCCCGCCGGCAGGAAGGAAACGTCCAGGAAATCGTGGCTCAGCGACCGAGGTCCCACGGACACGGTCAGGGCGGACGCCGTCGATGCGATCTTCCCGGTGTTCGCCGTCGCCCCGCCGTCATTCGCGCTCGAGCACGCCGAAGCGAACAGGAACAGGGACACACACGCGGCCCGATCGACACAATTCTTCGACATGCTGCTGACGCCTCCTCGGCGCGTACCGAGCTTCGCCACGGATCGAAGCGTGGGTCAATGATCTGGATTGCTACGTTTCAGTGTCTTCGTCGTGCACTCCGGCCTTGCCCGTAACGCCCCGCGGCGAACGACGGCCCCGCGGCGAAGGCGTCGAACGAGATCCTCTTTTCGTGAAACGCCCGGACGAAATCCCGGAGCTCCCGGAGGAGCTTCAGATCTTCTTCTGCATCCGCGACCAGCTCCTGAACGACGGCGTCAGGGCCGTCGGATGGGCGCCGCGTGAAGTCGGCGACTGCGGCCAGCGGCCCCGAGCGCTTGAGCGCCTTCGCGTCGCGGGAGAGCTCGCGCAGCTGGTTCCTGAGCTCCGCAAGGGCGCGTTCGAGATTTGCGCAGCGAGCTTCGTCCGTGCTCGTCGAAGCATCGGTCGTGGTTTGCGCGAGGTTCCGCTCGAGCTCGAGGAGGCGGGCCAGGTCACCCGATTCGTAGGCGCGGGTGAGCTCCTTCATGGTCGCGGTCCGCTCGAGCTTCTCGTGTTCGTCTCGAACCCGGTCGGGATGAAGCTTCGCCGCGAGCCGTCGGAAGACGCTTCGCAACGACTCGAACCCTGGCCCCGCCGTCTCCTTCGACGCCGAATACCCGCCGGCCCCAGCCGCGAAGGGAGGAAGGTCGTCGCGCCCGAAATCCGACTCTGCCGTGTCCTCGGCGTCTCCGATCAGGCCGAGCTCGATCAGCGTCCGATACACCACCTCGAGTTTGCGTCGCTTCCTGACGAACGAGCGGTCCGGATCGCCGAGCAGTTTCTCGAAGAGCCCGTGAATTTCCTTGCACAGGTCACGATGCTCCTCGAGCAGCGGCTGGACGGACGCCGCGACCTGCGCCGCCAAGGCCGCCGCGTTCAGCTCGAGGCGCTCGATGCTCCGCTTCTTCTGGGCGATGTCCCGAAGCAAGCGCCGCTGCTCGCGCTCCAGCGCCGCGAGGCGCTCGGAGGGAGCGACCACGTGCAGACTGGATTGCGTCGGGCCGGCTGCACGCGGCGCGGCACGAGCCCTGATGCGACGACCCTTCGTCACTCGGCCTTGAACCGCTTGGTCGCGAGCTCGCGCTCGCCCAGCTCCATCGCGTCGATCTTCGGTTCCACTGCGGATAGGATAGGGTGCCCGGGGGTGGGGCGCATCCGGCACGCCTTCGCCGACCTGCAGAGCTTCACTCGCGCGCGCGGGGTGAAGGTGCTCGTCCTTCTGGCGCCCCTGCTCGATCAGGACGGCGCCGCGTACCCCTTCGCGTCGCGCGGCCATGACACGAGGTCGACCGGCTGGACGAGTCTTGGCGCGCTGTTGGGCTCATGCGATGTCCCCGGCAGCTACGTCCTTTTCATTCCTCGATGCGAGCTCATCATGTTACCTACGCCAGGTCCGAAGGGAGGACAGCATGGTCGCTCGATGGCTCGGTTTCGTGGTCGTGTGTGGTCTCCTGCCCGCGCTCGCCGGGTGCTCCGGGGACGCCGGGGCGAATCAGGGCGACGTCGGCTCGGTGGACGCCCCCCTCACCCGCAGTGACGTCACCTTCGACGTCACCGTCCGCGGCTCGGGAAAGGCGACGATACACGCCAGTGTATACGTCAACGACAACGCACGTGGTCTGACCACGCTCCTCGCGGTTCACGGCCTCTCGGAGACGGGGTTCACCTTTGCACCGCTGGCCCAGACGATGTTCGGTGACCGGCAGATCGGGAGATCCATCCGCCGGCTCGTCGCCATCGATCTGCCCGGGCACGGCGACAGCACCTTCCCGACCGGGCTGCCCGCCGGCGTGAACTTCGGCGAGCTCACCATCGAGGACAACGTGAGCGTCGTGCTCCAGAGCATCGACGCGCTCCGTGCACGGCGGCTCGCTCCGCAGATCATCATCGGGCACAGCATGGGCGGCCTGGAGGTCCAGGCCGCGCAGCAGTCACTCCTGTCGCAGGGGTCGAGCCTCGCGGCGCACGGCATCTTCGGGGCGGTCTTGCTCGCGCCCGTTCCGCCGCACGGTCGTCCCTGGAGCCCCACGGTCGGCGACGCCTCCGCCTTCATCGTGAACGACCCGACGCTCGGCAGCTATCTGTCGCTCACTCCGGACGCGTTCGTCCCTCAGGCGTTCACCACCCGCTCCGGCCAGGTGGCGACGGATGCGCCCACGCCCGCGGAGGTCGCAGCCGGCAGGTACGTCGGGCCCGAGCCACTCGTCACCCTGCTCCAGCTCATCGAATCGCCCATCCCGCAACCGGACGAGACCACCGTGACGATCCCGCGCCCCTCCGTTGACGCTTCCGCGTTCGCGCTGCGGCACGGAACCATCGCGAGCGTCGTCTCCTTCAGCGAGGACATCCTCGTTCCGGCCGACGACCTCGCACAGCTCTATCCCTATCTCACAGGGGATCAGCGCGACGTCCTCTATCGCCCGGTGACGGCCCCCGACGCCGTTCACGCGATGTACATCTCGAACCCCGCAGCCGTCGTCGACGCGCTCCGACCCATGCTGTGATTCGTCGCGCCGTCACTTCCACGCGCGCGCAGCCAGGACCCACCCGAGCGCGATCGGCTTGACCACGACTCGCTCGACGCTCTCGCAGCCGAGCAGCGCCCCCAGCTTCGCCCCGTCGAGCTTCGTCGGGTGGAGTGCTCTTCGACTGAACCCCTGGGTGCGCGCGATGAGCTCGAGGAGAGTATTCTCGATCGCACAGAGGGAAGCGGACGCGTAGTTGGGCGTGGTCAGGAACAGGAGGCCCTGCGGCTTCAGCACACGCAGCGCCTCGCCGAGCCAGGGCAACGGATCCACCACGTGCTCGATGACGTCCATCGAGACGACGGCGTGAAAGCTCGCGTCTGCGTAAGGCAGCTTACCGTCTTCGGGGATCAGGTGCGCCCCGTCGACGGCATCGCGGTGGAGCTCTTCGGCGAGCTTCAGCGCCCGCGAGTCGATGTCGCAGAGCGTGAAGCGCTTGCCGGTCGCATCGAGCTCCTCGAGCTCGAAGAACGGACCGGAACCGATGTTGAGCACGCGCGAACCCGACACCTCCGCGAGCGCCCGGGTGAGCTCTCGGACGATGGGGCGGTGGTAGAGGCTCCACGGGAACCTCAGCTTGAAGCGATGATTCGAGAAGTAGTCGATCGCTTCCGTCATCGGCTGGGACGCCTTGCAATCACGAGGAACTCGGCGGTCGGCGAGGGGTCTGCGCCATTCATCACGTGCTTCACCAGGTGATAGACGGGGGTGGCGAGCACCCGGCGGAGGCTGGGGAAATTGGTCCAGCGCGTGGTCAGATGCTTGTTGAGCCAGCCCGCGAGGGACGGCAGCAGGAACGCCTCGAATGCGACGGTCGTCGCGGTCGAGAGCACCGGCTCGCACGCGAGCACCTCGAGGCCCGACTCGGCCACGACGGCGCGCCAGCCCAGTTCGTCGTAGAGGTGATGATGCTTGAAGAAGGTGTCGATGGCGCGCTGGAGCCGGTTGCTGAGCGCCGGGGCGCCAGCCCACGCGAGCAACCGCACCGAGGTGAAGTGGCGCGCCCAGTCCGCGCTCGGAACGAACAGGTAGGTCGTGCCGCCTGGCCGGAGCGATTGGTGGATCGTTCGGAGGGCAAGATCGATACGGGGAACGTGCTCGAGCGAGCAATTCGCGACGCAGGTCGAGAAGAACGCGTTCGGCAACTTCGCCTGGGTGACGTCACCCAGGATGACCTGGCGGTATGCCTGGCTGGCCGCCGCCCAGCGTCCTTCGGCTCCATCGATGTCGATTCCCCACACCTCGGCGCTTCCGAAAGCCATCCGCGCGAACAGCCCGTCGCCGCATCCCACGTCGAGGACGGGCTCCGGGCAGGGATAGCGGCGCACCACGGCGAGCCGGGCGCACTCCTTGATCGCGAGGGCCGTCGGTGTGTACGGAAAGTACCGGCGAAAATCCTCCAGCAAGAGCTCGGCGTCGGCGGACGGCGTGAAGCCGGGGCGAGGGCCGCGAGGTCGCACGACGCTGCTCGGTGCGTCTTGCGGGCCTCCAGATTCTGCGGCGAAACCGGGAACGGGCGCGACTGGGGACATGTTCACATTGCTCTCTTCGACGGAGATTCGCGGGTGGCGGAGGCCTTCGGCTCCACCCGGTACGCCCACCAGTCCCCCTCGTGAAAATCGACCGCAACCTCGGCCCGACGAGCACCGAAGAGCGTCTCGCCGACGTCTCGACGTTCGTGAACGAGCACACAGTCGTAGTGGTCGAGCTCGGTCTCGGCAGAGAACCACTCGGGATGCCACTCCGAACCGCCGCCCATGAGAGCGGCGCCCGCGTTCGTGTAGCGAATCACGCTCGTCGGGTACATCGCAAACGAATAGCCCTGGAGACCGCCCTTCTCGGTCATGTAGTACGCCGGTAGATGCAGGAGTGCAGGTAGTCCTGGGAACGCCGCGCTGTCTCGGTCGAATACGATCGGACGGACACGCAGCCGCGGGCGTGCGTGTGCGACGAAATCGCGAATGGGAGCCGTCTCGCGGCTGAAGCCGAGAAGTCGCCACGTGAGGAGGGCGAACCACGTCGCGCACAGGCCGTGGACGAGAAGCGGGACGCGCGGCGAAAACGGCTGCGACCGCGGCTCGAAGGCGAGCAGCAACGTCAACGGAAAGAAGGCAGCGAACCGCGGATGGAGCGGCCCGAAGCCCGCGAGCATCGACGGGAACGTGCAGAAGCCGACGACCATGAACAGCAGCGGGGCCCAGCGTTCTTTGGAGCGAGAGGGACGTCCGAAGGCGACGAGCAGGAGGGCCAGCGCCCCGTACCCGAGCGCCAGGGCGGCGTGGTCGGCGCTCGAGGTGGCGAACCAGAGCGCCGGTGAGACGAGCAGCTCCGCTACACGCGGTTCCCAAACGGTCGCGCCGATGGTGCGTACCGAGTGTGCGGGCAACAGCCAGACGGCCCACAAGGCGACGGGAGCCGTGAAGGGAAGAAGACGGGCAAGAATCGACCCGTGACCCCGGACCAGCAGGGGACCGACGATCAGCGCGGCCACACCCAGCGCGAACCCGTGCGTCGTGAGAATCGCACACAGTAACGCGGCCAGCGCCGCTCCGTTTCGCAGATCGGGCGCCTCGCGTACGCGCAGAGCAGCGACGACCGCGAAGAGCACCAGCGGCATCGCGGCGATGAAGCTCACGAACCCGTAGAAGAATGGATAGCCGAGCCCGAGCGGCAATCCGAGCGGCGCAAGCCATCGAGGGTAGCCAAGTCGTCCGAGCACGAGCGAGAAGGCGACGGCGTGCAAGGTCACGCACCCCCAGACGACGAGCTTCAGCGCCGGGATGACGCCGACGAGCACTGCGATCGCGCGGGCGGCGACGTACGCCGTGATGTACGGCGTACGGAGGTTCACGCTGAAGGTCGACGCCTCGAGCAGCGTGGGGTCATCGATACGCAGCCACGTGCCGATCTGCGCGGCGTGCTGCGGCAGGTCGACCATCGGCAAGTAGGGCGTCGCCACGAACGCTGCAAGTAGCAACGCCGGTAGCACCCACGAGGCCGACGTCGCCACGCGCGCCATTCGATGCCCATGAGAGGCGCTTCCCGTTACACGCTCGCGAGCTGCGTGTTACGGAAGGGTGAAGGATCCGTGCCTCTCCGGCGCCGCCGACCTCGGTCGGTGGCGAATGTGGCCGGCTTTCGCGTGGCGCCGTCAGCCGTCGCCGTCCCGGACGGCGCGCATGTCGTGAAGCGCGATGAAGCCGAGCTTCGGCAGGACCTCGCGCTGGAACCGGCCGGACGTGAGGAACCCCAGGAAATCGGCCGCGGTGTCCGAGGGAGCACCCCGCGAATAGAGATGCTCGTACGACCAGATCGGGTATCGGTTGATGACGATGTTCTCGACGCTGGGGGTGATGCCGTCGTACCGCAGCGTCTGGACGGTGTCGTCCGCGTAAGAGAGCGCCAGGTACCCGACTGCGCCGCGCCGTTCCTTCAGAGCGTTCAACACCTTGCCAGAGCCCTCGACCTCCTCGCCGGGGACGAAGAGGTCGCCGCCGAGGGTCAGGGCGCCGAACGCCGCGCGTGTCCCCGAGCCCTTCTCGCGATTGATCACCACGATGGGCTGGTCGTCGCCGCCCATCTCGTTCCAGTTCTTGATCTTGCCGGTGAAGATGTCGCGGATCTCTTCCTTGGTCAGGGAATCGATGCCAGCGTTGTACGAGCCCTTGTGCGACATCGCGGCGAGCCCGATGACCGCCACCCGGTGATCGACGAGCTCGGGGTGGTCCTTGGTCGAGACGTCGCTCGCGCCGAACATCACTTCTCCGGTGAGCACCTTCGATATCCCGACCTGCGATCCGCCCCCCGACACGTGGATGACCACCTCCGGATGATCTTTCGTGTAACGCTTCGCCGCTTCCTGAAGCAGCGGAAGCAGGGCCGTCGAACCGGCGATGCTGATGGTGGTCGCCGGCGGTTTCGCTCCCTTGTCGGACGAACACGAAGCGAGCAGCGTGGAAAGCGCCAGAACGGCGAGGCGGAAGCGCATGCGATTGCTCTGTCGCGCTACGCCGGCGACGCCTTCGCGGCGCCAGAGTGACATTTTTGGTGAACCCGAGAAAAGCAGCGGCGCGTGCCTCCGCCGGAAGCAATTTGCAGTATCGACGTTCAGCG
>CAYUAW010000289.1:0-1736 GCA_964442485.1 uncultured Polyangiaceae bacterium | reverse complement strand
CGACAGCAGGTACACCACTGCCACCGCCCACGTCGCGGCCACGGCAACCACGGCGACCAGCGTTGGGACACCGGCCTTCATCGGGAACATCTCCGAGACGAGGAGCCGGCGCGCCGTGGCGAGCGAGAGCGCGTTGAAGGCGACGTGGACGAGGATGGGCGCCGCGATGCTCGCGCTCGCCTGCCGCGCGAGGCCGCACGCAATGCCGAGCCCGAGCGCCGACACGAAGCGGACGATGCCGAGCCCGCCTGGCATGTCGTGGTGAAGGAGTCCGAAGACCAGCGCGACGAGCAGCGTCGCGGCGCCGCCCCTCTTCAGCCACGCGACGGTCGCGCGAGTGGCGCGCGTGAGAGCGCCCTCGTCGAGGAGCTCCGCGGACAGCGCAGACGCTTCCTTCGTCGCGCGCAGGAAGGACGTCGCGTCGAGGACCAGGGCGAAGAGCGCGCCTCGGAAGAAGAACTCCTCCGAGACGGGAGAGACGAGCGCGCCCCACGCGAACGCGAGCCACGACGGAGCGCCGGTGAGCTCGCGCCCGAACTCACCGGTGTTCTTCTGTACCTCCGCGAGGCCCCCGTGTGCGAGCTCGGCGAGGAGCGTCGGCTTCGCGATCTGGAACGCCGCGCCCGTCGCCACGACGAAGACGGCCGGCACGAGCGCGAGCACATAGCCGAGGGCCGCGGGTCGCGGCGCCGCGAGCGCGAGGACGCGCCGTGGTTCGCCGAGGAGCACGAAGGACGCGGTGAGGCCGAGCGCGAGCGTCGCCATGTGCACGAGCGCAAGGTAGGCTTCGAGCGTCAGCTCGCGCGCGAAGGCCCGCGGCAGGAGGTCCACACCGAACCTGGAGAGCCCGTGAAACGCGCCCGCCCACAGCGCGACCACCGCGATGAGCCGAGCGAGCTCGAAGCGCCGTGGACCGATGTGCGACATGGTGGAGAAGCCGGATTAGACCTCCTCGAGGGCCGGCCCGAAAGGCCCGTTTCCAAGGGACCGCTTCATCTCCTATGATGAAGGGCTATGTCCGGACGGACCTTCGCGATCGGTGACGTTCACGGCGAGACGACCCATCTCTTCAAGCTGATGTCGAGCTTGCCGGCGCTCACCGAGGAGGACACCGTCGTCTTCCTGGGCGACTACGTCGATCGCGGGCCCCGGTCGAAGGAGGTCGTCTCGTTCATCCGCACGCTGCCGAAGGAGACGAAGGCGAAGGTCGTCGCCCTCCGCGGCAATCACGAGGACGCCTGGCTGAAGGTCATCGAAGAGGGCTGGGACGAGTTCGTGCTGCCCCCGCCGAACGGCTGCCTCACGACCATGCGCTCGTACACCGGCGGCAAGCACCCGCGCGAGGACGAGCTCCCCGCGCCGAGTGAGCGGCTCATCTTCCAGACCGGAGAGTTCTTCCCGGAAGACGTCGTGGCGTGGTTTCGCTCGCTGCCCTACTGGTACGAGGACGAGCACGCCATCTACGTGCACGCGGGGCTGCCCCAGGGCCCGAACGGCTTCATGCACCCGAGCGAGGTGAAGAAGCCCGTGGCGCTGCTCTGGCTGCGGGACCACGACTTCTTCGCGAACTACCGCGGCAAGCGCGTCGTCTTCGGACACACGCGCACGGAGTACCTGCCGCCCGAGCTGAGCGGCTACACCCCGGAGGATCCGGCCGATCTCTGGGCGGGCGAGTGCGTCATCGGCATCGACACCGGCTGCGGCCACGACGGCGGCTTCCTCACCGCCGTCGAGCT
>CAYUAW010000288.1:1567-9719 GCA_964442485.1 uncultured Polyangiaceae bacterium | reverse complement strand
TGGTCGTTTGTTTGACCGCATGCTCCGACCTCCGCCCGATGCAGATTGCACTCGCGCGATCGGGTGCTTCGTGCCGTGCCGACGCTGCCGATGGCGTTAGACCTTCTCGACGGGCCTTGCCGTCAGCACCCAGAACTCCGAACCGCGCTGGTACAGGAGCACGACGTACTCAGCTGAACGGTTGAAGCTCTGCGTGTCAACCCAACGGGACTCACGGCCCGTGGGCGGCTCGAACTTCACGCCGACACATAGAACCTGACCATCCTGATAGCACCCCGGCACAGGCTCGACCTCTACGAGCTTTATCCCGCCGTGTGCCTCGTCGCCCCACGCTGTTACCTTGACGGTCGTCGTGTCTGCTGCCCGGTCGTACCGTGCCGTGACCGTCACGCTTGTGAACGTCGCCATCTTCTCGTCTTCCTTCGGCGGGACGACCTTGGCGACCGTGCGCATTTGTCGGATGGTCTCCCGATTCCCGTCCCAAAAGTAGCGCGCTTTCCCCATACTTTTGGGACGCGCGCCGTGCAATCTAGTTGGTATGGTCGCCAGGCGGAGAGACGAGCGGGGGCGCTTCGCCAGCCGTCCAGGCGCGCGCCCCCGCGGGCGCGGTCCCGGCCGAGTCGCCGTCGGCACGTGCATCGCTTGCGGTTCGCGGCTGAGCCCCGGATGGGTCGCGCGGGCGGTCCGGTCACCGCACCGATGGGGGTACTGGATGCGCTCGGTTCCTGGCAAACGGGGCCAGACCAAAGCGGGGGATATTCTGCTCGCGACGACGCCGCGCGAGGACGTGCTCAGGTGGCTCGGCGCCGACGCTGAGTACCAGGCCGCGCTCTGCGTCGAGGCGGTCGCTTGGTTGCTCCGAGCCGGCTGGTCGCTGCCGGCACTACAGATTCTCGTGGAGCACCTCCAAGCGCGAGGATTCGTCCAGCGCGTCGTTGAGCACGTGTACGAACAGTCGCCCGAATACGAGTACGGGCGCGCCCGCGCGAAGGGCTACCGCTTCGGTGGCGACCTGCAAGCCGAGCTGCCGCGCGCGCACACAACCTCGTTCAGCATCGAGGAGGACTGACGTGAAGAAGCTGGCGAGAAAGACAAATCGCGCAGACGTTCGAGACTGGTCGCGGCACGACGGCTGTCATGCGTTCGATGGCTACTTGGAGGACGTGATGGCGCTGCACGCGCAAGGCGTGGACGCCGTCGACGATCACAGCGCGCGCGTATTCGTGAAGGACGGGAAGGTGATGCTCGTCTCGACGAAACGAAAGACGCTGAGCGAGATCGGTCGCGCATTGCAGAGCGGCCGATGCAGCGTCGTCGGGAAGCTGGCGAAGCGGCCCGACGAGGACACGCTCGAAGGGCTACTACGGGATTCGCCGTTCTCGCGCGGGCTGCCGCCGCCTCGCCACCCGGTGCGGGCGTTGCCCGCGCACGACGACGACTCCGCCGACGAGGACGACTCCGCCGATGAGGACGAGGACACGGGCGCGCGACCGCCGCGGCGCCGGCGGCGGGGTTGACCACGATGCGACTCAACGTCACAGTGGACGGCATGAACGCCCTTGACCGCCTCGCTTGCTGCGTTGCCGCGCATGTTGCGCGTGCCGCACAAAAGCGAAGCGCCCACGTTAGCAGCGTGGGCGTGACCGGCGACGGCTCAATCACAGGAACTAGCTGTGATCTTCAATTCAAGTGTAGAGCACTCCGAGGCTGAGCGCCAAGAGTCGATCAACGCCGGCAAGGTCGTAACCCTTCGCGCGAAGCGCTCATCGAAGGCGGCGCCGCGACCCGCCGCGCCCGATTGGCTGACAGCCCAGCTAGACGCGGTGCGCGCCGAGGTGACACGACGGTTGCCCCCAGCCGTCTGCGACGAGCACGCGGCTGCCCGTCAGGATCTGGTCGGCATCCTCTGCGCCCATCACGGATACACGCTCGACCAAGCCATCGCCGAGGTTCTCCAACGGGAGCAGCATGAGAAGGTCGCGGCAATCGTTGCGGAGAAGCTCGCCGTAACGAACGCGCCGGGCGTTGCCTCGTCCGCTCGCGACTACACGACAGAAGCGCTGCTTGACGATTACGCGAAGTCGCGCAAGGCCCGAGGACGCGCAGATGCGACGCTTTCATTCATCGCCTGCCACTCGAAGGCGCTTCGCCGTTTGTTGCCGAGCTTGGGCCGCGACATCGACCACGCGCGCCTCCTCGGGTACATCGAAACTCGCCGGGCCGAGGGTGCGGGAGAAGTCGTGCGCAAGGAGGTGCACTCCGTTCTGCGCCCGGCCCTCAAACTCGCGTACAAGAGCGAGCTGTTCAACGCCGATCCGGCGAAGGTGATCCCCGAGATCGACTCGCTCTCTCAGCCCCGCGAGCGCTGGCTCACGGTGGAGGAGGCGTGGAAGGTCGTGCAATGGCTTTCAGCGCGCTCGAAGGCCGGACGTGACCACGCGGCCTGCGTTGCCTTCGCGCTTTCGGCGGGCGCGGAGTACGCGGCGTGGTCGCGTGCGAAATGCGCTGACGTGCGCGATGACCGGAAGGGGGCGCAGGTCCACGGTACCAAACGCAAGACGCGCGATAGATTCGCGCCCGCCCCGCTCCCTGAGCAGCAAGAGTTGCTCCGCTTCGCGCTCGACAATGCGAGCGGCTCGGGCGGCACACTGTTCACGCGCTGGAACCTTGATAACGCCAACACCGACCTGCGCGAGGCGTGCGACGCGCTCGGGATTCCCCGTTGCTCCACGAACGACCTGCGGCGCTCGTACGCATCGTGGCTCGGCCAGGCAGGCGTGCGCGACGAACTGATCGAGAAGGCGATGGGGCACAAGGGCTCGTCGGTGCTCGGCCGCCACTACCGAAAGCTCACCGACGAAGACCTGTTGCGCCTGATGCTCGACGATCTACGGAAAGAGCAGGCCGAGCTACGGACAGCGGAGGCCGACCTACGGATTGCGTCAAGTGGACCTACGGACGCCCTGAGTGGGCCGACCGGGAATCGAACCCGGGACCGACGGATTAAAAATCCGCAGCTCTAACCGTCTGAGCTATCGGCCCGGGGCCGGTACTAGCGCGAAATGAGCGGGTGAACTAGAGGGAAGAACCGGTTCGCCTTGCGCTACTACCACTACGAAGGGTTCGTCCCCGCGGGGCTCACGCCGGTCGCTTGCTACGTCTGCGGGGCGAGCGGCGGACGCGAGCTCGGCGTCGACAACGGGTACCGCATCGAGCAGTGCCGAGGCTGCGGCTTCGCCTTCGTGAACCCTCGTCCTTCCGCGGCGGAGCTCGCGCGGCTCTACGAGGGCTACTACGACGCGGACGCCGCCGTTCCCGAGAAGTGGGAGCGCGAGATGGGCGACGTCTTCGAGGAGTGCGGCGACTGGCTCGGCGAGCGCGGCAGCGTCGGCTCCGTGCTCGACGTCGGGTGCTCCTTCGGGCACCTGCTGCAGTCGCTCGAGCGACGGGGATGGCGGACCACGGGCATCGAGCCGTCGCCCGTCGCGGCCAGCTACGCGGAGGGCATCCTTCGCGGCGTCGTGCATCGCGGCGTCTTCGAGGACGTGGCGCTCTCGCCCGGGAGCTTCGACGCCGTCGTCTCGCTGTACGTGCTCGAGCACGTGAGCGACCCGCGCGCGTTCATGGCGAAGGTGTTCGAGCTGCTGCGGCCGGGTGGCGAAGCGATCATCCGCATTCCGTTCACGCGCCCGCTCTTCCCGCTGAACCGATTGCTGCGCCGCCCCCTGATGTACGCGCCCATGCACCTGAACGACTTCTCGCCCCAGGCGATGCAGCGGCTCGGCGAGTCGCTCGGGTTCGCGCGGGTCGCGGTGCGCGTCGGCCGGCACAGGAAGGCGCACGACGTGGTCGAGCACGCGGGCGCTGCCGTGCTCGGCGGCATCGGGCGAGCGCTGGAACGCGCGACGCAGGGGCGCGTGCTGTTCCCCCTGGTGGGTGCGCTGAGCTACCGGCTCTTCAAGCCGGAGTAGCCGTCCCCGTCTTTTTCGGTCGCGGGATGGTGAGGACGGGACAGGGCGAATGACGCACGACCCGCTCGGCGACGCTGCCGAGCGCCAGGTGAGCAAGCCCCGAGCGTCCGTGGGTTCCCATCACGATCATGTCGAATCCCCCGCGCGCTGCCATGTCGGTGATGACGCGCGAGGCCTCTCCCTCTACGACGTGAACGACGAGGCCCTCTCGAGCCGCCGGGGGAAGCTTGGCGACGAAGCGGTCGGTCTCGGCGCGCGCGTCCGCCTCCACGACCTTCGAGATCGGCTGCTGACCGTGCGCCTCCATCCAGACGGAGAGATCCGGGCGGATGTGCGCGTTGACGTGCCAGGCGTGTACGAGGTGCGGCTGGCCGCCGAAATGTTTCGCAACAAATAGCCCATATTCGAGAGCCGCCATCGAGCTTTCGGAGCAATCGACGGGGCAGAGGACCTTCTTGATCGGCATCACGGCATCACCTCCGGGCGGACCATACCAAGGCCGGTTGATCGCGATAGCGGTTGCTGATGTCACGAGCAGAATTTCACAGCCGAGGCGAGCATGACGCGCCACTGCACTCTCTCGAGTGCAGAGTCTGCGCGCTAGCAGCTTGAAATGATGCTCATGCAAGGTCACTCTAGCCGGGTCGCGCGCGCGACCCGCGAGCGCCTTAGAGAGGACGTTTTTAACGTGAATACGCGACTATCGATCGTGACTTCCATGGGGGCCGCGGTGGCGGCGCTGGTCGGGTTGATGCCGGCCTGCGGGTCGGACAGCGGCGGAAAACCAGGGGGAGGGATCCTCGATGGTGGCGGGACGGGGGCCAGCGGAGGCGCGGGTCCGTCATCAGGTGGTGGTTCCAACGCAGGAGCGAGCGGCAGCGGCGCCGGGACGGGCGCCGGCGGGAGCGGCACGACGGGGCTTACCCCGATTGGCCAGGCCTGCCTGCGCGACACGGACTGCGGAACGCAGGGGCTCAAGTGCCTTCTGCCGACCGGCACGGACTTCGCGGGTGGAGGCGTCGCGAACGGCCTCTGCACGCTGGATTGCACGGCGTTTTACAACGCCGCTTCCCAGGTGACGACAGCGAACCCCTGCGCCGCCATCGACGCGAATGCGATCTGTCTCGGCGTGACGACCGCCCCTACCCAGGCGTTCTGCGTCGAGTCGTGCACGATCGGCCCGGTCCCGAGCACGGTGACCAAGTGCCATGCCCGCCGCGACATGGCGTGCGCCGATCCGATGAGCATCGGCCAGGGCTTCTGCCAGCCGACGTGCCGAGGCGATTTCGATTGCCCGACGCCCCGGGTGTGCGATCTCGGCGCGGGCACGTGCACGGACCCCATCAGCGCCAGCCGGAACCTGCCGCTCGGGTCGAAGTGCGACCCGACGCAGGGCGCAGTCGATACGTGCCACGCCGCCTGCGTCGGAGTGCTCGAAGGGGACTCCTCCACGACGATGATCGGCTTCTGCTCGGGCTCCTGCAAGCTCGGCGAGGTCGGCTGCGGTGTGGACCCCACCTCGAAGGCCCCGACGGATGCCTATTGCCTGTTCCCTGCGGAAAATCAGGGGGACTCCGGCGATCTCGGGTTCTGCGCAGAGCTCTGCGACTGCAACGACGATTGCAAGAACTCCGACTTCCTCTGCAACACGGTGACCGGGCTCAAGGCACAGATCGGCCGGGTCGGCGCATGCGGCCCGAAGTCTTCCGCGAGCGCGTCGGAGCCGAACGGCATCCCCTGCACCGCGACGAAGCCGCCGCCGAAGGTCGACTCGGGGACGACCACCAAGCCGCCGCCCGTCGTCGACGCTGGCGCGCCTGACGCTCCCTGAGGGCGGGCTGACGGAGAAGGGCCGCGGCATCGCGGCCCCCGCTCCCTGGTGACGTCACTGGAAAAAAAGAAGGCTCGTAGCCGCGTGGGCTACGAGCCTTCTTTCGTTCGACGTAGCGAGTGCTACTTCGCCGGAGCCGGCGGCTTCGGGGCGGGCGTGGCCGCCTTCGTTGCGGCAGCCGGAGCGGCCTTGTCGGCCTTCATCTTCTCGGCTTTCAGCTCCTTCTTCTCGTCGGCCTTCTTCTCCTCGGCCTTCATGTCCTTCTTCTCTTCGGCGACGACGGACTTCACCGCGGGAAGGGGCTTCATCTTGAGGCCCTTCTTCACTGCTTCCTCGCAGCCGCGCTTCTGTCCGAGATCCTTGCCCTTGCGGTAGAGGATCTTGAACTCGACGCGCCGGTTCTTCTCGAGCGAGTCCTCGCTGTCGCCGGTGTCGACCGGGCAGTACGAGCCGTAGCCCTGCGCGACGAGGCGTCCCTTCTCGACGCCCTGCTTCTCGAGCGCGGCCATGACCGCCTCCACGCGCTGCTGCGTCAGCTGCTCGTTGTGCTTCTCCTGGCCTTCCTTCGAGGCGTGGCCGCCGATCTCGATGAGGTTGAGATCCGGGTTCGTCTTGATCATCTTCGCGACGGCCTCGATGACGATGTTCGAGCTCGGCTCGATGGCGGCCTTGTCCTTCTGGAACTGGATCTTCTGGTTGATCTGGACCTCGGTCTCCGTCAGCTGGACGAGCGGCTTCTCGTCGGGGCAGCCGTCGTCGTCCTCGAAGCCGTTGACCGTCTCGGGCTTGTCCGGGCACTTGTCCTGTGGCACCGGGATGCCGTCCTTGTCGGCGTCCTTGTCCGGGCAGCCGTCCTTCGGATCCGGCGGCAGGCCGTCTTCCTTCTCCGTCGGGCACTTGTCGTCCGGATCGGCGATCCCGTCACCGTCCTGATCCGGCGGCGGAGGAGGCGGCGGGGGAGGCGGTGGCGGCGGCGGCGTACCGATGTGCATATCGGCGTTTGCCTTGCAGCCCACCAAACTGGCGCTTCCGAGCGCGCACAAAACGACTGGTACGGTCCAGCTCAAATGTCGCAATCGTCGCATCTTCCCTCAGTCCTCCTTCAAGTACTCCGCCATTGATCCTGCGAGTGCCCGACCACGCGAGGCGACCGAACCAACCCGCGCTCCACCCGTAGGGCGGGGCACCGGATGGACGCGCGAGACGACGGTTTCGGCTCGCGATATTCGAGGACTCACGGTACGAGGGGTAGCCGAGGCGCGGGCGACTCCGCAACGGTCGAGTGCACGGCGGTCGTCGATAGCTTGTTTTCGGGCTGTATTGGTGGAATCGTTGCGGGCTGTGCCGGCGGAGAACCGAAGCGAATCCCCCAGGTGAAGCTGGTCGGTCCCATCACTGTGGAGGCGATCGGCAGCGCCTCGATGACCGCCCTGGCGCATCTGACCACCTCCGGGTCCGGAAATCGGCTCTCGTGCTCCCGGACGGTGACATTGCCGTGTCGGTCGATGTCCACGCGGAAGCCGATCCTGCCCCAGAGCCTGGGATCGGCGGTCCACTCCGGCTCGTAGCAGCCCGACGCCGCCGTGACCGCGCCGCCCAGGAGTTCGCCGACACGACGAACGTCGACCGGAGCGGCCGTCGTGACGGTGTCCGCGTCGGCTAGCCCGAGCTCGGGGAGCGGGGCGTCGCCGGGGGAAAGCTCGACGACGAGGTCGAACCCGAGCCGTCGAGAGGGAGGCGGCGCGAACCTGAGCTGCTCGGCGCGTGTGGCCACGCATCTGGCCACTTCGCGATCCTCGAGCTCCGTCTCGACGACGCGAGCGGCGCGCACGCGCCCCGACGCCTCGACGACGGCGTGGACCCGGCTCTTGCCCCGGAGCTTCGGCGCCTTGCGCAGGGACGCCTCGTAGCAGAGCCGGAAGGGCCAGTAGCCGTGGTTGCGCGACTGCGCGAGCACCGCCGTCTCGGACAGGACGCCCTTCACGCTCGAGCGAACCGGCAACTGACCTGGTCGGAGCAAGACGTCGACCTTCACCCGCG
Organism: uncultured Polyangiaceae bacterium; assembly: GCA_964442485.1. GTDB lineage: Bacteria > Myxococcota_A > Polyangia > Polyangiales > Polyangiaceae > DASZVB01. The sequence goes on along the minus strand of CAYUAW010000288.1, from coordinate 1,877 downwards.
GCGCCACGTGGAAGCCGGGCTTGTTCGAGGCCGAGCGCGGATCGGACGAGCCCCCGGTGTTCCAGCGGGCGAGCTCCTCGTCGGCCGCCGAGGCTTGCACGGGGCCCTCGGCGCGGCTCCGCTCGCCCGACGCGCACACGGGCTCCGCGGTGACCATGAACGGCGGCGCCATGGGGACGGACGTGGACGCGACTCCGGGCGCCGCACCCCCCGCACCCGGGTCGGCCAGCGCGAGGCGCGCCGTCACGAGCGACGCACACGCCAGCACACACATCCGGGCCCACATGGCCACACGGGTTACCACCGGGCC
>CAYUAW010000288.1:0-1467 GCA_964442485.1 uncultured Polyangiaceae bacterium | reverse complement strand
CAGCACGGGGCGGGATGCGGACGGTGGGTTCGAGCACCAGGCGGGGTTCGAGCGCGCGGAGGGCGGCGGCCTGACGCTCGGGCCGCTCGAGTCGCACTACGAGGAGCTCTTCGCCGAGGTCCTCGAGGACGGTGTCATCACCAGCGAGGAGCGGGAACGGCTCGAGAAGGCGGCCGACAACCTGGGCCTCGATCGGCGACGGCTGCTCCGGCTCGAGCAGGCGATGGTCGCCAGCTACGAGACGCGCAACCGCGTGCGGGTCATCGAGCGCTTCGAGGAGCCTGCCCGGACTCTCGCTCCCATCGAGATAGCGCAGGCGGGCGATACCGGCCGCGCCCTCCAGCAGAAGCGCATCGAGCAGCTCGAGGCCCGCATCCGCGAGCTCGAGGAAGAGCTCCGGGTGGCGCGCGCGAACGTCGCCGTGGAGGTGGACCTCAGCGATCTCGACGCGGCTGCGGAAGACGCGACCGAAGATCCGGAAGAAGAGTGGCGGCGTCTCCGTCGCGATCCGCTCAAGGCCGAGGGCTATCGCCGGCTCTTTCGCATCCACGGCGCGCGCGGCGACGCCGAGCGGCGCTGGTGCGCGGCACAGGCCCTGGTCGCGCTCGGCGAGGCGACCCCCGAAGAACGAGCCGTCTATGCCGAGCACCGGAGCCAGGCGCTCATCGCGCCGCGCGCGAGCCTCTCGGCGTCGGCGTGGTACGACCAGCTCTTCCACCCCGACGAAGAAGTGCTGACCGGGCAGATCTTCGGCGTGATCGCGCCCGCGGTGCTCATAGGCCGCGTCACGTCGCTCCGTCGTGACAAGACGCTGCATCAGCCGGACCCCGCGACGCGGCAGGTGGTGGAGAAGAGCACGCTGACGGCCGTGCGAGCGCTCGGGTGGTCGGCGGCGATCCTCGGGCTCGCCGTCCCGCCCATCTATGTCGAGAAGGAGCGCGACGTCGCGTTCCAGCACATCCCCGCGGTTCCGCCCATCACGGTGGTCGGGCACCGCGCGCTCTCCGGTCGGTCGCAGCTCGAGCTCGCGTTCCTGAGTGGGCGTCACCTCGCGTGGTATCGTCAGGAGCACTTCGTCCGGACCCTCTTCAGCTCCGTCGCAGAGCTCGAGGATCTGTTCCTCGCCGCGCTCGTCATCGGGAGCCCGCGGCTGCCGATCGCCGCCGACGTCAAGCAGCGCGTCACGCCGATTGCGCGCGCCATCGAGCCGCTGCTCGAGCCGCCTCAGCTCGACGCGCTGCGCGGGCAGTTCCTGCGCTTCGTCGAGGAGGGCGGCCGCACGAACCTGCAGCGCTGGAGCTCGGGAGCCGAGAAGACTGCGTGTCGGGCCGGCTTCTTGCTGGCGAATGATCTTCCCACCGCGCTCGGTGCCCTCGAAGCGGAGGAAGGAAAGCATGGTGAGCTCGCGAAGGATCTGCTCGTGTTCTCGACGGGCGAGCGCTACTCGAAGCTCAGGCGTCAACTCGG
>CAYUAW010000287.1:0-9745 GCA_964442485.1 uncultured Polyangiaceae bacterium | reverse complement strand
TTGACCTGGAGCTCGCCGAGCGGGCTGTCGAGCAGCACGGCGCAGCGCTGAAAACGGGTCGTCAATTCGGTCCGCAACTTCGCCATCGTCTGCTCGAAGGCCTTGTCGTTGCGCAAGGGAGCCTCGCGAGTGTCGACGACCAGCCCGAAGTTCCGATGGTCGAGACGTAGCGTGCCGAGCAGCGCATCGTTGTCCGACCCGAGTGCGGCCAGCGAGGAAGCCGGCAACGGCGTGCGGCGGAGCACGGCGATCTGTTGCTCCGGAAACTCCTCGAGCACCCAGTATTCGCTCTCGTGCAGGCGACGAATGCTGGCGGCAGGCCATTGCGAGGACGTGCGCCCGCGACGTAGCGGTGGTGCTTCGAAAATCTGCCTCCACCGCGCATCCAGGCGCTCGTAGTATTCCTGGATTGAGATCACGGCCCTTCTGCAACTCGCAATCAGGGCCTCGGAGCCCTGGCGCCGCGTCTCCGTCTCGAACATCTCGAAGACTTGCACGCCGTGAACGAGCGTATTCTTGAGCTCCTCCAGCAGGCGTGTGTCCTCGTCGCGGGCCGCCAACAGGGCGCCGACCAGCTGTTCCGGGCGCTCCTGCCAGCGCCGCACGTCTTCCGCCAGCTCGGCGGAGATTGCTTTCACGTATTTGCTTCGCTGGTCACGACTGATGTGTCGCAGACGTTCGTTCATCCAGGACTCGCTCTGGTCTCGGGCGAAGACCCCTCGAGTGAGCGACCACAGCGCCGGCAAGGTCTCCCCGCGCAGAGGCTTCAGGTAGTTTTTCAGGAAACGCAGGTGGGTTTCTGCGGCGCGGGACTGCTTGTAGGGCCCGGCAACGTGCTGCGCTTCGACCGGGCTCGTCACCGAGCCTTGCAAGGCCAGGTCTGCACGATGTGCGTTCTGCATCTCGACGACCAGGTGGAGCGCGCGCACCCACGCCTGATACGCCGCGCGACAGCTGATCCGAGCTGCGCCGTTGGGTCCTTCGACCACTGCGGCGAAGGCCTCGAACGACAGCGGGCGAATCCGACCGATCCGGTACATCTCGCGCATTGCATCGACGTCGGGCTGGTGCACGTGCGCGCGCGCGTACCCGTGCTCGGCGTCGATGCCCGCGTACCCGTGCACGATGCGACGACCGCCCGGGTGGAGCTCCGCAAACTCCGTGAGATCGTACACCACCTGATCGATGATCAACCAGTAGCCGGCCTTCGGGTTGTTGCGCTGCGCGACCTCCGATACGGAGAACCACCGAGATTCATCGACGATGGGCCTCGCGTCCGTGTGGAGCTCGAAGACGAGTCGATTTTCCCCCGACAGACGTCGCAGCACCTCCGCGGCATCCTTGTACCCCGACGGACGCTCGGCCAGGATGATTCGCTGGAACACGAGGTTCAGCGTCTCGACGACGGTGGACGCAAAGCCGCTCCGGCCGCACACGTAAATGCTGGCGCCCGCGCCCCCATCCTCCTGGGATTGCACCAGCTGAAAGAGCTCGCGCGCGACGCCTTCTCTCTCGAGCAGCGCCTGAATTCGGCGTTGCGGTCCGGGAACTGCAACGAAGCCGTGCTCCGGGTCGAGGAGCAAGTCACCGCCCACGCGAGTGAAGGCGATGTCCAGCCTGAGAACACCGGCCTCTGCCGGGGCCTTGAACTCCTGGCCGAGGAGAAACTCGTCTGGCGAGCGCAAGGACAGGAACAGCCAGCACTGCCCGGGCGAGCTCGCCTTTGCGCGGGCTTGAATGAACGCACGGTACGGAGCGACTCCAGTGCCCGCGGCAAACAGGATGATCGGCCGCGCCTCGTCGAACGGAGGCTGGAACCGCGCCGGCCGTTCGATTCGAAACGGTACGGATCGCCTGTCTTCCAGCGCGTGAGTCAAGAAAGAGGACGCCGTGCCCTCCCTGACGAGGCCGCCACCGTTCGAGTTCGGGCTCCCGTCGAAGGCCCCGCCCGGAGGGCGCATCGTGAGTCGAGCGGGCTCCGCCGAGTAGCGGAGCTGCCCGACCGTGAGCTCGATGGATCGGAGCGGCCTGTTCGGCGCGTCCTGTTCGACCGAAGAGATCGAGTAGAGACGTGCACGCTCCGGAGGAATCAAGCGGGCGAGCCGCTCATCGACCCTACCCGCGCCGTCTCGCCACAGCAGACGCGTGGAAAGGCCAGCCTGGCCGAGGAGCTCGAGTAGCTCCCACAGCTCCCACCGCTGGGTGGTGCCTTCGCGGATCTGGGCGAAGAGCCGCGGTTCCTGGGTCCTGGCGTGCAGCGCCTCCGCGACGCGAGGAGTCACGGGACGGATCACCCCGAAGCGCAGCAGCTCACGCATCGGCAGTGCCTCGCCGGCAACGTGGCCGAGCCGCTGCCTCATCGCTTCTTGCCATTCCAGCGTGAGCGGGATGAGCTCGCTCCCCTCGGCATGCAGCGCGCGCAGCGTTTTCTCGACGAGCGCGCTGCGGTTCTCGGGCAGCACCGCGCAACGGCTGCCGATCCGGAAGGGCGCACCGCTGTTCGAGACGTCGAGCACGACGCGACGAATGCCGGATGAGCCTTCCAAAGCCCGTGGAATGACCGCCTCCACCTCGGCGCGCTGGTACGCCACCGGCCGACGTGCACTCCGCTCGACGCGCGCCGCTTCGAGCTCACCGTCGACCTGATCCCAGGTCCGGTCCTTGAAGGCCCCGGAGAAGCCGCCAATCGTGACCGAGCGCCCCACCTTGAATGCGAGCTCGAGGTAGCCGTAGACCTTCATGCGGTGACGACCGAGGAAGCCTTGCTCTCCTGCGTAGAGCTCCATCGCCTCCCGCAGCGCTCCTTGCAAACTGGGCTTCCCGGTGGCAAGGGCGAAATCGACGACCGACACGGCGGACAGCGCCTCGAGGAACTGACGCCAGAAGACCGGATACGTCTCGCGCAGCGCCTGGATCTCTCGGCCGAGAAACGATGCGTTCTGCGCTCGCTGGAAGAAGATGTCGAGCGCGCTGAAGATCGGCGACGAGGTCCCGCTCGGACCTTGATCCCCCGCGTGAAGAGGAACCGCGAAGGGCGCGACGGTCTTCGCCCAGACCACGGGATCGACGAAGGTCCGGCTGTAAGGGTTCGGGTTGATCTTGAGCAACGACTCGGACACCACGCGATCCAGGCAGTCGATGATGTCGACCAGCGCCCGTTCCACCGCTCCCTCGTCTTCACGCAACACCGCATCGTGGGCATCGACGAACGCGCGCACGATGCTGCTCGCCTGGGACAAGATCTCGAGCTGTGTCAGGTAAAAGACTGACTCCTCGCGATTGCCGATGGTGGGCAAGAGGAGCTCGAGATCTTCGACCCGGAGCGGGCCGCTCGGCGCAGGCCCTCGAACCTTCCAGTTGTAGACGATGAGATCCGTGTAGGTGAGCACTTCCTGGCTCCGATCGAGCCGGGCGCGCAGCTGTTGCCAGGGCAGCTCGATCGAGGGCGGAAGTGCGTCGACTGGCCTGGGTTCGACGTACCAGTAGGCGTGCGCCACGATCGCGAGCAAGGCGCAGCCTCGCAGCAGCTCTCGGTTTTCGAGGTTCTGCTCCGAAGCGTCCAGGATCGGCAGCTGCTCGACGCGCCGCCGCAAGCTGAGGTCGCGGTACAGCGTCGGCAGCTCGCTCGCCAGTTGATCCCAGGCCGCGAAGCTTTTGCCGAGGCTCGTGAGGGGCGCCACCTTCGGGACGAAGCCGTGAGTCCACGACAGGAAGCCTCGATTTTCGTGGCCGACCGTGGAATTGAATCGCTCCGCCGCGGAGAGCACCAGGCCCGCCGGGGAAGTGTGCCGCTCGCGCGGCGCAGCTGGAGGGAGCGTCGAATCGTCGCTCAAACTCGGTCCGGGGGTTCCGTGTAAGGGTTCTAGGCTCGCTGGACGGTACGCGGAGCGGGCTGGACAACCGGCATCGTTCGAGACTGACGGTTCGCGATGAACTGTTTCAGCGCGTCGCCCGAGATCGGTTTGTCGAGGAACACGATGCCAGGGTGGCGCAGAAAGCTCTTGGCGCGGGCGCTCGTCGGTGCGCCGCTGGAGAATACCATGCGCGAAAGGAGCTCGGGGTGTACCCTCTCCACCTCTTCGTAGACACCGACGCCGTCCGTGCCCGGCATCATCAGGTCGCAGAGGATCAGATCGAAACTCTGGTCGCACGCGAGGATCGCCAGCGCTTCCTCGCCCCCATAGGCCGCCACGACGTCGTGCTGGCGGCCTAGCAGGCGACGGTAAGCGCGGATCAGCGTCACTTCGTCGTCGATCACCAGAATGCGGAGCGGGGGACCGGAAGGCGGCAGAGAACTCGGCGAGATGAGCCGCGGAACCAGGCCCGTGTTCAGCGGGAGCATCACCTCGAAACAAGCCCCCGAGAGCCGACCGTGAGACAGCCGAAACGCGCCGTGGTGATGGTGGATGATATCCGCACAGACGGAGAGCCCGAGGCCGGTGCCGCGCTCGGCGCTCTTGGTGGTGAAGAAGGGATCGAAAACTCGCCGCGACAGCTCGGCTGGGATTCCGGGGCCGTCGTCCTGGACGCGCAGCAGCACGCCGTCCCGCGTGCTGCTCGTCTCGACCAGAATCGTGCTCCCCCCACCTTCTTCGATGGACTGAGCTGCGTTGAGCAGCAGGTTCAGCACCACCTGGATCAGGCGACCGCGGCTCGCCGGCAGTGGATCGCTTGCCCCGAGGTCGAACTCGACTCGCGCGGTGTGCCGGATCTGATGACGCACAAGGTTGCCGGCGGTCCGCACGACCTCGTTGATATCCACAATCTCGACGTCGTCCTCGTCGATCCTGGAAAAGCCACGCAGGCCCTTGACGATGAAGGCAATCCGCTGAATCCCCTCCAGTGAGTCGCGCACGCTGTCGCTCGCCTCGTTGCAGAAGAGCTCCATCGCTGCGCCGAGCGAAGAGAGCGTCCTCTCCGGACTCTTCGCCTCCGTCAGGAGCTTCTCCAGGTCGCCGCGGAGAAGCTCCAGATTGGTGAGCGTGGACGCGGCCGGATTGTTCACCTCGTGCGCGATGCCCGCCGCGATTTCGCCGATCGCCGCGAGCCGCGACGAACGTACGAGGTGCGCCTCGGTGTCCTTCAGCGCTCGATACGCTTGCTCCAGATCGGCCTCTCGCGACAGATGCGCCGAGATATCGCGCACGATCGTCACGTAGAGCTTCCGGCCTTCGTACCGGTAGACGCTGCTCCTCAGATCACCGAAGAAGCACTCGCCGTCGTGCCTGCGCAGCCGGATGGCACGGCGATGGACGCTCCCGTTCGCGATCAGCTCTCGGCTGATCTCGTCGACGACCGCCGCGTCCTCCTGCGGGTGCAGTTGACGCCCGGTCATGCCGCGGAGTTGCTCCCGTTCGTACCCGAACAGCTCGCAAGCCTTGGCGTTGACCTCGACGAACTTCGCCGAATCGAAATCGGTGATGAAGATCGCGTCGGCAGAGCACTCCGCCAGCGCATTGAATCGGTGCTCGAAATCCACCGAAGCCACAGGTGACAGATCCCTAGAGCCCTTCCGCCCGGAGGACGTCGATGAGCCGCTCGCCCTCGGCCCGGAACTATACGGCCACCGCTCGTCGCTGCAAGCTCTCAGCTTTTCAGCGGTTTTTCTCGACGTGTGAGGGCGCCCGAGGACCTCCGGCGTCAACCCGAAGGCGGGGCGGCGAAGCGGGGTCGCCGCCGACCTTGGGCGGCACGGTTCGGATGGTGCGCCAGGCCCGCCGATGGTGGGACGTCGCAGGTCGTCGCACGGCGGCGTTCATTCCGAGCGCGACGACTCCGTCGCGTGCGTTGTCGGATGGCCGTTCTCGATCGAAGACAGTTTGAATTGCGTCGTACCTGCCCCGAGGCGTCTGGCTTCCGGCGCGGCATAACGCGCCAGCTGGGTAATTCGACCTCAGTGACACGCCGCGTTTCCCTTCTCGCGGTGCCGAGCAACCATTCGAAGAGCGCGCGCGAAAATCACGCTTTTGCCGTGCAGCGGACGGTTGGCTGACCTGGATCGTAAGTTGCTGTCGTAACGACCATGCAGGCGCGCCTCGAAGGCGAAACAACGGGTGACGAGCGGGTCGTCACTTGCCTGACATTTCCGCCTGGTACGCCGGCAGTCGGCGTGGGGCACGGTGTCGGCTCCGTGCTCTCGGGCAAGTACCGCCTGGACGCCTTGCTCGGCGAAGGCGCGATGGGAGCGGTCTGGCAGGCAACCAATCTGCTCCTCGACTGCCGCGTGGCGATCAAGTTGACGCACGCCGAGCTCACGGGCCCTGGGTTTAGGGAGCGTCTGCATTTCGAAGCACGCGCCGCCGCGAGCCTGGGCCATCCCGCCGTCGTGCGCATCTTCGATGTCGGAGAGACGGACGTCGGGGATCCGTTCATGGTGATGGAGCTCCTGCAGGGCGGCACGCTGGCGCAGATGCTCGCGCGGGGGCCATTGACTGCGCTGCGCGCGGTGCAGATCGTGCTGCCTGTGGTCGACGCGCTCGCCGCCATGCACGCACGCGGGATCGTTCATCGTGACGTGAAGCCCGACAATCTGTTCGTCTCGCTCGAAGGCGAGCGCGTTCAGCCGAAGCTCCTCGACTTCGGGATCGCCAAGCTCAGCGACGACCGCGGCGAGCAGCACGACAGAGACGAGCGCGGCACGCTCGTCGGCAGCCCGGAATACATGTCACCGGAGCAAGCGGCCGCTTGCGACGACGTCGACTACAGAACGGATATCTGGTCGACGTGCATCGTACTGTACGAGGCGATCAGCGGGGAGACACCGTTCACCGCGGCGAATGGCGCCCCCGCGCTGCTCCGCGCCATCTGGGAGGACGAGCCCGTGTCGCTCGTGGAGCGTTCGGTCGGCGACGAGCCGCTATGGGACATCATCCGTCTCGGCCTCTCGAAGGATCCAGCGGCGCGTCATGGCTCCATGTCGGAGCTCGGACGGGCCCTCGCGAGCTGGCTGCTCGGTCACGGCGTCACCGAGGACGTCTGCGGAACCTCGCTCGAGCCGAAGTGGTTCGCAGACGCGAGCTCTCGGCCGGAAACCAGCGTCCAGGAGAGGGCGCGTCCCGATGTGCACGCGAACACCCGGCAAGAGCCTGCCGATGACCCGGGTCGCACCCTCCCTCCGACACGGGCAAGTGGAGGGCGACCTCGTCGCACGGGGAGCAAGGTGCGGCGCAACTGGGCGGTGCTCGCAGCGAAGGCTTGTACCCTGGGGGCCGTCGTCGCCGCCGGGGTTTGCATGCCGGCGCCGCGACACATGTCCCTGAGCCTGGTGGCCCTCAGCCACGGCGAGACTTCGAGCCGCCCCGCTGTACGCGGCCTCCGGGGAGGCGCGCCGCACGGTGAGCCCAGCGATGTCTCCACCGTTGCGCGAACCGGGACGCGCCAGGAGGTCAGCGTCTCGCCGCAGATGCGCCCGGAAGTGTCGCCCGTGGATGCGCCCCCGGTCCCGAGCGTGAACCGACAGAAGCTCGCGGGGAATGCGGTGTACCTCGGCGGAGCACACAAAGGTCTGCTGGGTTCTTCGAGTGCGGTGCTCCGCAAGGCGTCAGACGCGAGAGCGAGCGGCGCCGATCTCGACCTGATTGCGCCGTACTGAGGTGCTGCAACGTCGGCTTCGCGAAGTGTGACGGCGCCTGCGTCGATCAGCAGACGGCTCCGGCCGACTGCGGTGGCTGCGGCAAGGCGTGCCCGGGCAACGATACGTGCACGAAGGGCACGTGCTCGCATTGACGGTCGATGCTTCAACAAAATGAGGGGTTCATGCGACGCAGATCCTCATGCGCGTCGGTGATCCCGTCCTGTGTCTTCTGGCGGCCAGCGCTGCCCTCTCACTGTCATGTTCTGCAAGCAACGGAAGCAAGCTGTGGGGCAACGCCTCGGGAGGGAATGGGGCGCCAGTCACGTCCAGCGGTGGCGCAGGCGACGCTCCGCTCTTCACCGCAACCGGCGGCGCCGGAAACGCCGGCGTGGTCACCCTGGGCCCCCAAGGCGGCGCTTCGGGCTCGACGGTGATCGCGGGGGCGGACGGAGGAACGTCCACGAGCCGCACCCCCCTGTCGCTCGACGACTGCAAGCCGGGGAACCCCGCGGCCCTTTCACCCGCCGATGCGCAGAAGCTCATGGCCGGAGCGCCGAGCAGCAACATGCGCTGGCTCTATCCCTACGACGGCACGGTATTCCCGCGCGGGCTGAAGGCGCCGCTGTTGATGTGGGACGATGGAACGACGGCCGCGCCGAGCGCTGTGTACGTCCACGTTCATTCGAGCCTGTTCGAGTACCGGGGCTGCCTCGCGCCGGATGCGGCCGGCCAGGTGCAGCTCCCGCAGGCGGTGTGGGATGCCGCGGGCACGCGCACGCTCGGCCCCGCCGATCCGTTCCAGGTCGAGCTCACGACGCTCTCGGGCGCCGCCGTGATGGGTCCGATCAGCGAAAAGATCGTGCTGGCCGAAGCCACGATCAGCGGCTCCATCTACTACAACACGTACAACTCGCTGAGCGGCGGGAGCATCGGCGGGGCGATCGAGCGTATCGTTCCCGGTCAGGACGCGTCGTTCTTCTTGCGACCCCTCGCCTGCACGGGTTGCCACTCCGTGTCGTCGGGCGGCACGCGTCTCATCGCGCGCGAGCTCACTTCCATCGATGGTCAGGTCTATAACCTCACGCCCATGACGGCAGCCAACCCGACGCCGGCGCGCGCGGGGACGGCGACGGGGTTCGTCGGGATCTCGCCGGACGGCTCCGTCTACGTGTCGAACGCCTTGAGGTCGGGGGTCGGTCCGGAGGTCAACGGCGGCATCCCCAACGTCGCAGACGTCGACGCCACCATGTACGAGACGGATACCGGTACGGTGATTGCCGACACCGCCATCCCCACGTCGGCCATGATGCCGACGTTCTCACCCGACGGGACGCGCGTCGTCTTCAACGACTATGCGATGGGACAGGGTCACGCAGTCTCCGTGATGGATTACGACAAGGCGTCGCGCAAGGCGACGGCGTACAAGCAGCTCTACACGGACCCGCAGAACTATATCGGGTGGCCATTCATGTTGCCGGACGACCACGCCGTCGTCTTCGCAGGCGGAGCATCGCCGCAGTTCAGCGGTAGCGGGGCCGGCATCGTCCCGCTGCTGATCGGCCCCGCGAGCGATCTGTGGCTCGTCGACGTCGGGAGCGGAGCGGCCACGATGCTCTACGAGGCGATGGGGTTCCACACCGCGCAGGACGCTACCTCCGGAACGACGTACCTGCCGTTCGGCGCGGACGACGTCCATCATGTCTACTATCCGACGGTGTCTCCAGTGCCGGCCGGGGGCTACGTCTGGGTCTTCTTCGATTCGATGCGCCACTACGGCAACCGCGGGGCGGCGCGCCAGCTCTGGGGTACCGCGCTCACGCTCTCGCCGGACGGGACGTACAAGAGCGACCCGAGTCATCCGGCGTTCTATCTGGCGGGTCAGGACTTCACCACGGCCAATCATCGGGCATTCACCGCGCTCGACCCCTGCAAGCAGGATGGCGCGACGTGCGAGACCGGAGTCGATTGCTGCAACGGGTTCTGCACGAACCACGTGTGCGGCGTCCCGCAGATGCCGCGGTGCTCGCAGACCAGCGAGGCGTGCAAATCGTCGGCGGACTGCTGCGACCAGCGCGAGCGTTGCATCAACGGGTTCTGCTCGACGTTCATCCAGTAGTTTCCCATCGACGCCGACGTCGTCCCCGAAGCATCAAAGATGCGGACCTACGCGAG
>CAYUAW010000286.1:0-9757 GCA_964442485.1 uncultured Polyangiaceae bacterium | reverse complement strand
AGCTCGCATTCCAGCGGTCGACGGAGACGGGGCCGGCTCGCATCCGGCCGTTACGCTGGCCGCAGAGCGAGAAGCTTGCGGCCGCGACAGAAATCTACCCATAAACCGGACGTGGGGGGCGCGCAATTGAAGGCCCCAGGTTCCGTCTCCATTCACGAAGCACTCGCCGACGGCAACACCGACGCGGGAGACGAAGAGCTTTCTCGTCCGCTTCCCCTGAAATCCGACATCCTCGAGCTCCGTCCTCACGGGGACGACGATGCGGACGCGACGTCGCTCCTTCCCGAGGACGCCGCGGCGCGCTTGCTGGTCGACGCGCTGATCGCCCGGGGAGTCGACACCTTCTTCGGCATTCCCGGCGGACCGATCTGCCCATTGTTCGAGGCGTTACGGCTCGAACCGCGCGCGCGCCTCGTCGAGTCGAGGCACGAGACGCACGCGGCGTTCGCCGCCGCCCTCTACTACAGGGCGAGCGGGCGAGTGCCAGCCGTCGTCGTCACCGCGGGCCCCGGGCTCACGAACGTGGTGACCGGTGTCGCGTCGGCGAGCCTCGAACGGATCCCCATGCTCGTCATCTCCGGGGACGTCGCGTGGGCCTCGACCGGAGGCAGGATGGCGCAGGACTCCGGCCCCGAGGGCATCGACGCCGAGGCGATCCTCGCGCCGATCACCCGTGCGCAGGTCCGCGCGGCGAGTGCGCGCAGCGTGGTGAGCCAGTGCCTCGCGGCGCTCGACGCCGCTTGCGATCCATGGGCCCCTGGCCCGGCGCTCTTCATCGTCGCGCTCGATCGCTCCATGGCGAGCTCGGACGTGGTCCACGTAACGCCGCGCGTCCCGGTCGTTTCGCTCGAGCCGAGTCGCGACGCGGTTCGCAGCGCTGCATGCTGGCTGACCGACGCAAAGCGTCCGCTCATCGTGCTCGGCGCGGGGTGTCGCGGCCACGAGCGGCTGCTCCGCGATCTGGTCGACGCGTTCAACGTCCCCTTCGTCACCACCCCGCGGGCGAAGGGGCTCGTGAGCGAGCGCCACCCGCGATCGCTGCGCAACGGCGGCATGGCCTCGTCGGTGTGGGCGCGGCGCTACACGGCCGAACCGGTCGACGTCTGTCTCGCGCTCGGCACGGATCTCGACGACACGTCCATGGGGTCGACGCCCTACGTCGGAAAAGGTGGGCGGCTGGTCCACGTGGACATCGATCCGCGCGTGTTCGCCCGCAACGTGACCACGGCGCTTGCCGTCACCGCCGACGTGGGTGCCTTCGCACGCGCCCTCTACGACGAGGTCACGAGGAACGGGCACGTCAATCCCCTCGCTCGCTTCGCGCTCGCGGAGGCTCGCGCATGCTCGCCCTTCGTCGTGACCGACCCGGACGGAGACGACGCGACACCCGTCGCTCCCCATCGCGTCGTCCGCGAGCTCGAACAAGCCGCTGGCCACGACGCCCGCTTCGTGACGGATATCGGCGAACACATGCTGTTCGCGCTGCACTACGCGACGGCCGGGGCGCCCGACTCGTTTTACGTTCAGCTCAACCTGGGCAGCATGGGCTCGGGCATCGCGGGCGCAATCGGGCTCTCGCTCGCGGATCCGGAGCGACGCGTCGTGTGCATCGCGGGCGACGGCGGAATGCAGATGGCCGGAGCGGAGGTGCTGGTCGCGCTGCGCGAACGCTTGCCGATCCTCTTCGTCGTCTTCAATGACGGGCGCTACAACATGGTGCACCACGGGATGAAGCAGATCTTCGGCGCAGCCGCGCTCTACGACACGCCGCCCGTCGATTTCTCCGCCTGGGCGTCCGCACTCGGCCTGCCCTCGCAGCTGGTCGACGGCCCGGGCCAGGTGACCGCATCGCTCGTCGACTCGCTGCTCGCGCACGGCGGCCCAGGGCTCCTCGACGTTCGCATCGATAGCAGCGTGCGCATCCGCGGCGGTGGACGCATCGAGGCGTTGCAGCGCATGTCGATGCTTTCATCGAAAACAGAGGACCCATGAACGCATCCATCGTCGGCATCGGTACCTGGCTCCCGGAGACGGTGCGAACCAACGACGCCTGGCCGGCCACGTTCCGCGAGCACAGCCAGGAGCGCAGCGACCGGACCTTCAACGATATCCCGCTCTCCGACGACCCCGTCGCGGCGGCGCTGGTCGAGCGCGACCTCCGAGCGGAGGCGGCGGACCCGTTCCTCGGCGCGCGCGTGCGCCGTGTGGCGGGCGAAGGCGTGCGCGCGGCAGACGCCGAGGCGGAGGCCGCGCGACGCGCGCTCGCCGATGCAGGCGTGGACGCGACCGACGTCGGGCTGGTGCTGACGTACTCAACGGTTCCCGATCGCCTGACGCCGACGTCGAGCACGGTGGCGCACGCGATCGGCGCGACCCGCGCCCACGCCTTCGGCGTCGACGCCGCTTGCGCGAGCGGAGTGACGCAGCTCGAGATCGCGCGCGCATACGTGGAGAGCGGGCTCGCCCGCGCAGTGCTGCTGGTGCAGTCGCATCTGCTCCTCAGGACGATGCCCCTGGAGCATCCGGCGTCTCCGGGGCTCGGCGACGCAGCGACCGCAATGGTCGTCGCGCGCGGGCCTGGGCTCACGATCCGCGCGACCTTCTGCAACACTCACGGTGAGTACGCGAACGCCGTCACCTGGATCCGAGGAGCGACGGAGGAGACCGACCCTCCCTGGTGGAAGCCGGGCGGCGATTACCGCGTCGGCAGCCGCGCGCCGGAGCTCGCGAAGGCGCTCATGAGGGACACCGTGAGCTTCGGCGCAAAGACGGTGCGCGAGGCGGCCGCCGCCGCTGGGGTGGACGTCACGGAGCTCGCCGCCCTGGCGAGCGTGCAGCCCCGCGGATTCATCCCCGGTGCCATCGCCGAGCACCTCGGCCTTCCCCGGGAGCGTGCCCTGACCACCTATGCGCACATCGCGCACGTTGGCTCGTGCGGACCGGTCTTCAATATCGCCAGAGCTCGTGACGAAGGAAAGCTCGAGAAAGGCAGCTTTGCCGCCCTCTATGCTCAGGGCGCCGGCTTCACCCGCTCCGCCGCAATCGTCGAAGCGACATAGGCTTTCTCGGCCAGTTCTCGGGCGCTCCGGCGCACCGCGTCTCGTCGCCTGCCCCGGTGAACCAGCGAAGTCCCTGGGTATCGTGACTCGTCCATGCCCTATGATGCGTGCATGGATGCCCGAGAGGCCGCGCTCGCCGAGGTATCCCGGCACTGCGACGTCATCGAGCGGCTATCCCTGATCCCTCCCTCGGCGAAGGGTCGCGGTCTGTATTTTCGCAGCATCGAGACCGCACTGACGCGCGCCGGGCGCATCGAGCGCTATCGAGCGTTGTTTCCAGAGCGCTTCGCGGCGGTGCTCTGGCACCCTATCGGTGACTTTCTGGTGCGGCTGGTCGTCGGAGGCGCGCTCCTGGCGACGCCCGAACGCGTCCACGAGGGGATGTTCGAGATAGGCCGGAGGAACGCCGTGGTCTTCGCGGAGAGCTTGCTCGGCAGGACGCTGCTCAGGTTGCTCTCGCACGATCCGAAGCGGCTCTTGCAACAGGCGGCGGCCGGCCGGCGCCAGAGCCTGAATTACGGGAGATGGACGCTGGAGTTTCCGGAGGCGCGCACCGCGGTGATGACGATGGACGAGGAGTACCTCTACATCGAGTCCTTCTTGCTCGGTGCGGCGCAGGGCACGTTCGATGCAGTCGGAGTGCCGGTCCGCGCCGAGGCGAAGCTCGAGGATCGTTTTCGCGGGCGTCACATCCTCGTCTGGTGAGCCTTCCGAACGAATTTTCGTTTCCGTAGCGCTGGCCAAGAGGGCATGCTTGGGGTGTTTATGGCGATACCGCGCACTCTCGTCCTCTCGCGGAGCGCTCGGACCATCGACGAGCTCGCCAGTCTCGCGGAGACGCTCCCGTGGGCGCGCGGGCGGGGCCTCGCCTTCGAGGTCATCTCGGGCGACGTGCAGCAGGAGATCGCCACGCGGCGCGAGCGGGAGCGGGACGGCCCCATCGGGTTCATCGCGGCCGATGAACCGTCGGCGCTCGCCGCGCTGTCCGGTGGCGCGGACGAGGCGATGGTCCTCTCGACCAACGACGCGAGCGCGTTCGCGGCGTTCGTCGATCGCGTCGATCTTCGCGCGCGAAGGCGCGGGGAGACCAACCGGCTGCACGTCGCCTTCGCCCATGCCGAGAAGCTCACTGCGCTCGGCACCCTCGTGGCAGGAGTCGGTCACGAGATCAACAACCCCCTGTCGGCGGTGATGCTCTCGCTCGATGCCGCTCGCAGCCAGCTCTTGCCGGCTCTCGACGCGGCACGTGAGGTCATGCATTCGTTCGAGGCAGGTGCGGTGCCGGATACCGAGCTCGTCACTCGGCTCGGCTCGGCCCTGCGCTCGGAGCGCGCCGGGCGCACGGGGGCGGAGCTCCTCGACGACATGAGCTCCGCCGCCAACGCGATCGCGTCCATCGTGAGGGATCTCAGGGTGTTCGCCCGCACCGACGATGACGAGCTGCCGGAGCTGGTCGACGTGTGCGACCTCATCGATCACATCCTGCGGCTGCTCGGGCGGGAGGTCTTCAAGCACGGGCTGATCGAGCGAGACTACGCACCCGAGCTGCCGCGCCTGGTGGTGCCACGCAATCGCGTGACGCAGGTCATCATGAACGTGCTCATCAACGCGACCCACGCCATCGCCGAGGTCGACCGGCCCGACCATCGGGTGCGGGTGAGCGTCCGCGCGGACGAGGACTTCATGGCCATAGCGGTCAGCGACACCGGCCCCGGCATCCCCGTCGAATCCCTGGAGCGCATCTTCGATCCGTTCTTCACGACGAAGCGCGAAGATCTGGGGACCGGGCTCGGGCTCTCCATCTCGCGCGCGATCCTGCGCAAGCTCGGCGGGGATCTTTCGGTCGAGTCCGTGCACGGCGAGGGCGCGACCTTCATCTGCTTCTTGCCGCTGCCGACGCGAGAGATGATACGGGAAGCGTTCCGTCAGCGTGCGTCGGGCTCGGTCATGGTTCCGCGGGCGGTCGGCGCGACGGTGCTCGTGGTGGACGACGATCCGCGCATGCTACGCTCCTACGCGCGGCTCTTGAACGCAGAACACCGCATCGTCATCGCGCACGACGGCCGCGACGCCATCGACATGCTGGAGTCGGGGTCGGTCGCGAACCTGGCAGTCGTCGAGCTGGATCTTCCCGGGAACGACGGCCCCGACCTCTTCACGTGGCTGGTGGAGAACCGGCCGGAGCTTGCTCGCCGGACGCTTCTCGTCACGTCGGGGGACGCCGAGCCGAACTACGTCGACTTCCTCCGCGGCCACCACGGCCCGGTCCTGCGCAAGCCGATCCGCGGAGAAGCGCTGCTCGCCGCTCTCGCCATGTTGATGAACGACGATCGGCCGAGCTGAGCGCTACTTCTCGCGGCCGAGCCCGGGCGCGGACGTCGCGCCGCTCTACTCGCCGCCTCTTGTCCGACCGCTGAAGCGCCTCAGCGTCGGTCCGAACCGAAGGGGTTCGGCGAGAGCTGGCGCGTCGACTCGAGGCCCTGCAAGAACTCGCGCTTGCGGAGCGAGAGCGACAGCTTCTCGCTGAACTCTCGCTCGTTCTCGGCGTCGTGCATCTGCGCGAGCTTGCGCATGAACGTGATGCGGCGGAGCTCCTTCGCGGCGGCGTTGTCGAACGCCTGCTCGTCTTCCGAGGGCGTGAACACGTGCGCGACGGCGAAGAGGCCAGCGCCGTCCTCGATCATCCGGACCAGCGCGAGGGCACCGAGCTCGAGAGCCGTTGGCGACTCGACGCAGTACGAAGCATCGTCGCTGGCAGGCTGCGCAGGCACGGACTGCGACGCGGGCGTGCTCGACGCGGGAGCAACGACGGTCGTGTCCGGCGTGGACGCCAGGTCGACGTGAACCGCTGCCACCGACGACGGCTCCGCCGGAAACGATGCGACCGCGATTGGCAGCGCGCTTGCCGTGCTCGAGCTCGAAACGAGCGGCTCGGCCTTCGCGACGACCACGAGTGAGAGACAACCCAGAATGCCCGCACAACATCCCGCCAAACGCATACCACTAGAATACAACCGAAGCGCACGGCCCGCTAGCCTCGACTCGCTCATGCTGCTCGACTCGCAGACACGTTGATGCGTGCTTCAGCTCGTGAAATCATCCACTCCGTCACACACGACTCACCGGAGCACGAACATGCCCACACTGGATCACGTCACCCTCACCGTCAGCGACTACGCTCGTTCCAAGACCTTCTACGAGAAGGCGCTCGCACCGCTCGGCATCAGAGCCGTCATGGATTTCGGACAGGCGTGCGGTTTCGGACGCGAAGGAAAGCCTGATTTCTGGATCGGTGCGGGGCCCTCGAGCTTTCAGAACGCGGAGCAGCTCCGCATCATCACCCCGACCCACATCGCCTTCGCAGCGCAGAGCCGTTCGGAGGTCGAGGCGTTCCACGCCGCCGCGCTCGAGGCAGGCGGAAAGGACTTCGGCAAGCCGGGTCTACGAACGCATTACCATCCGGACTACTACGGTGCGTTCGTCCTGGACCCGGATGGCCACGACATCGAAGCCGTGTTTCACGGCAGCCGCTGAACCGCGGAAACTGAACGTCGTTGCGGGCCCGGCCGCCAGGCCCGCGGCGCGCTTCGATGACACTGCACTACCCGCCCTCGATACCCGCTGGCCGAATACCGACCTCCCGGTCGATTCGCCGCTCTGGCAACGTCAGTTGTCGCACGGTCTGCCTCCGATCCGTCTTCTGGAGCGCCACTTTTGTTGCGAAATGGGTCTATGAAGGCCCGTACGGTGTAGCTAGAACCTGGCACCAAGATGAGCGGAGAAGCTAGACCCGCGGTCATGGAGGGCAGCCTCCAGGATTTCAGCCTGGCTGACATCCTCCAGGTCCTGAGCGTGTCGCCGGAGTGCACGCGCATCGAGCTCCAGGCCGAGGATCGTTCGCCAGCAGGCGCGATCGTGCTGAAGAGCGGAAATATCGTCGAGTCCAGTTTCGGCGCAGACTGCGGCAGCGGCGCGTTCTTCCAGCTCATGCAACGCCGGGCGGGGTTCTTCCGGGTCTTCCGCGAAGAGGGCGGCGCCCGCGACCTTCCCCCTGTCGGGTCCGTCCGGCAGCTGCTGATAGAGGCATCCGGCTTCGCCGACGCTCACGACGAAGTGACTCATCGTAACCTCGGGCCACGCTCGTCGCCGAGCCCGTCGCGGCGACGCCCGTTTCCGCTGCCGCCACCGAGTCGTTCGCTGCGTCCGCGGAGCGAGCCGTCCGCGTCGCCGCGCCCGCAGCGCCCGAAGTCCGGGCCGACCTCCAGGAGCGGCGTTCACCGCGCCGCGACCGAGGGCCACGTCATCGCCGTCGCGAGCCCGAAGGGCGGCTCCGGCAAGACGACGGTGTCGCTGAATCTGTCCCTCGCGCTCGCGCGCCGTGGCCATCGCGTCGTGCTCGTGGATGGCGACGTCAACGGCGACGTCCTCTCCGCGGTCGATGCGCGCGGCTCCGCGGAGGTCGGCGTGTTCGACGTGCTTGCGGGGCGCGCGTCGCTGGAGAGCACGATCCGCCAGACCGTCTTCGCGGGGCTCGAGGTGGTGCCCGCGGTCGGGCGCACCATTCCGGAGCCGGAGCTCACGTTCCAGGACTACGGCGACAAGTGGCGTGCCGCACTGCGGGAGCTCTCGATGCGCGCGCCGATCGTGGTCGTCGACACGCCCGCGGGCATGCTGGGCACGACGTACCAGATCCTCGGCGGCGCCACTCACGTCATCGGAGTCCTGCAGGCGGAGGTGATCGCGCAGCGCTCGTTCAAGATGTTCTCGCACTGCATCGCCGCCCTCCCGACCGAGCAACGCCCCGCAGTGCTCGGCGTGTTCTTGAACATGCTTCAGCTCGGCCACGGCGCATCCATCAAGGTGCTCCAGCAGGCCTGCGACGAGCTCCCGCGCGAGTGGCTGTTCGACACGGCCATCCCGCGCTCGAGCGCGTTCCTGGACGCGAGCGCCGCGGGCGTCCCCTTGCATCTCTACCGGCGCGACCATGCCCCGGCCGTCACCTCCCTGTTCGACACCCTCGCGGCGGAGGTCGCCGAGCGTCTCTTGCTCCTGCCGCAGCCGCAGCAGCTACAGAGCCGTTTCCTCGGCTGACGCGCCGCCGCCGCTCAGACGTGGCCTGGGTCCGTGTACGCTCCGAACACCCCGCGGAGCACGTCGCAGATCTCCTGCTCCGTCGCCATCGCCTTGGCCGCATCGACGATGCTGGGGACCAGGTTCTCGGTGCCCTCCGCGGCGCGGCGCACGGAGTCGAGAGCACGCGCGACGCCCGCCGCCGAGCGCTCCCCCTTCACGCGACGGAGCGCTTCCACCTGCGCGCGTGCCACCTGCTCGTCGATGCGGAGCGTGGGGATGCGCGGTCGCACGCCCTCGTCGCGGAAGCGGTTCACTCCCACGACCACGCGCTCGCCCCGGTTGACCTGCCGCTCCAGCTCGTATGCGCTGCGGGCGATCTCGCGCTGCGGATAGCCGCTCTCCACTGCCTGGAGCATGCCGCCCATGTCGTCGATGCGCCGGATATACGCGAGCGCGTCGTGCTCGAGCCTGTCGGTGAGCCACTCGAGATAATAGCTGCCGCCCAGCGGGTCGATGGTCGAGGCGACGCCCGTCTCGTGCGCGATGATCTGCTGCGTGCGAAGAGCGATCTTCACGGCCTCCTCGGTGGGGAGAGCGTACGTCTCGTCGAGGGAGTTGGTATGAAGCGACTGGGTACCGCCGAGCACCGCGGCGAGCGCCTGGATCGCCACGCGCGCGACGTTGTTGTGCGGCTGCTCCGCCGTCAGGGTCACGCCGGCCGTCTGGGCGTGCGTGCGCAGCTTGAGGCTCGCCGGATCCTTCGCTCCGAAGCGCTCCTTCATGAGGCGCGCCCACATGCGACGCGCCGCGCGGAACTTCGCGATCTCCTCGAAGAAGTCGTTGTGAACGTCGAAGAAGAAGGAGAGCCGGGGCGCGAAGGTGTCCACGAGGAGACCGCGCTCGACCGCCGCTTCCACGTAGGCGAGACCGTCGGCGAGCGTGAACGCGAGCTCCTGGGTCGCCGTCGCTCCTGCCTCCCTTATATGATAACCGCTGATGGAGACCGGGTTCCAGCGCGGCATCTCCTTCGCCGAGAACTGGATTGTGTCCGTGACCAGCCGCATCGCCGGACGCGGCGGCACGAGCCAGGCGTGCTGCGCGATGAACTCCTTCAGGCAGTCGTTCTGCGCGGTGCCGCCGAGCCTCTTCCGGTCGATGCCGCGCTTGTCCGCGAGGGCCACATAGAAGGCGAAGAGCACGATGGCGGGGCCGTTGATGGTCATCGACGTGGTGATCTCGTCGAGCGAGATGCGGTCGAACAGCACGTCCATGTCGCGCAGCGTGTCGACGGCGACGCCGCACATCCCCACCTCGCCGAGCGACCGCGGCGAATCGGAGTCGTAACCCATGAGGGTCGGGAAATCGAAGGCCGTGGAAAGCCCCGTCTGCCCCTCGCTCACCAGGTACCGAAAGCGCTCGTTGGTCTGCTCGGGCGTACCGAAGCCGGCGAACATGCGCATCGTCCAGAGCTTGCCGCGGTACATCGTCGGCTGAACACCGCGCGTGAAAGGGTACTCACCCGGGAGCCCGAGATCGCGAAGGTAGCGAGGGCCACCGTCGACGGGCGTCACGAGATCCGGAACCTCGACACCGCTCCAGGTCTGGAAGCGTTCCCGCCGTGCCGG
>CAYUAW010000285.1:0-9822 GCA_964442485.1 uncultured Polyangiaceae bacterium | reverse complement strand
GCCCCCCGCAGCTTCGCCTTCGGCGAACTGCTCCCCCCGCCGCCTTCGGCGCGCTCGCTCCGCTCGCGTAGTTCTGCATCTTTGATGCCTCGGGGGACGACGTCGGCGTCGCCATCTCCTACGACGCCCGCGTCTCCTGCGCGTTCACAGGAACACGCGGGACCCGCGGTAGAGTACCTCTTCCGTCGAAGCTCAGTTCGCGCCGGCGTCCTTCTTCATGACGTATGGGCTCTGATCCAGCCCGGTGATCAGGGTGCGCGGGCCGTCCACTCGCGGGTAGTAGTACGTCCAGAAGAAGCACATCTCCTGCAGCGCCGATTCACCGTACGTGACGGTTGCATCCGAGGTGTTGTTCCACGCGCATTGGAAGCTGAACCCTCCACCGGCGGGCACGTGTTGTGGCTGGTCGAAGAACTTCAGCTCCGCTTCACTCCACGTAAACGGTGACGGATCGTAGATGATGTTCGGATCTGCGCCGTCCGGGCCGGAGACGGCGAGGCGAGCTGCCGTCCCGAAGCGGTGCGTGTGACCGGTGGCACCGTAGATGTTCGAGTTCGCGAACGCGTCGGGCAGCTTCACGTAGGACCAGGGATTCTCGTGCTGGCTGTTGGCAGGAAGGTTGATCGCGAACGTGCCGATGATGATGAAGCTCGCTTCCTGCACGTCCGGTCCGGGTGATGCCAGCGGGTAGAGATCCGACGTCGCGGTGACATCGGCGGTATCGGTGCCCGTGTTGATGTAGTGCATCTCGAGATGCATCAACTGAGCCGCCTCGAGGGGGAACGCGACGCCATCGGGTAACAGGATGGTGTCGTCGTGCTTCTGGCTGACCGTGAGGGGCGCGCCGATGAGCACTGCCCGGAAGGGCGAGCAATCGAACAGGTCGGACTCGGTCTCGGTAGGGTCGGTCACCGCGGAAACGACCAGGTGATGAGAGACCGCTGACAGCTTGTTGTGGACCCTTCCGATCTTCACCGGGTCCGTGTTACCGAGACGCACTTGCAGGCATTTCGTGTTCTCTTCGCCCGGAGCAACCTGTGGAATCGTGATTGTCAGGCTGAGCGGACTGGCAAGGTTTGCTGAGGCGTCCTCTTTGGGCCTTTCAGGTACCGTCGGCGTTGAAGTCCCCCCGGTTTTGGTACTCGAGCAGCCCGCGAGGGTCAGCGCGAGCGACAGAAAAGGGGCATATCGACGCGTCATGCAGGTCCTTTCTTTCGGCGGGAAGAACCGCCGATCCAGGCCGGACTGAGACGGAGCTTGCGCGACGCCCGAGTCGGCCGGAGCCCGGGCGCGCGTGTATCGAGCATGAAGCCCCTATCTAAATGGATCTTAGCGGAGGATCCGCCTTGCCTGAAGGGGCGTTCTTCGCGAATAGAACGACTCTTGCGCGATTCACTTAAGGATCACGATGTGCGTCGACGTACGCATGAGCTCGATAGCAAGCATACGGGCCCGTTGGTCGAAGAAGCGCGCGTCGCGTCGACAGAATCAGGATCACTGAATCGTGAAATCGAGTGCCAACACCACGAAGCCCGGATTCGTTGCTGCGGTTGACTTCGTGAACCGAATCTCGCACCGTATTCAACTGACGTGACCTCCAATTCGGTTACATCGCTCGTGAGGTGGATGACGGCAGCGTTGTGCGTCAGCGGGTGCAGCCTCGCCGTGAACGCAGATCGCGTGCAGTGCTCGCAGGACTCGGACTGCACGGCGCACCATCTCTCGAAGTGCGTCGACTCCGTCTGCCAGGCGGCGACCGTGACTCCCGAAGCGGGCCGCATGAAGGACGCATCCCTTACGACGAACAAGGACGCCGGCCCCGTCGTCAAGGAGGCCGGCCTGTCGAGCGACGCGGCGGCCGAAGAGGAGCTCCTCTGGGGTTGCATGGATCGGCCACGCGTGACGAACCCCGCACCCGGTCCGTTCAAGTTCACGTTTCATCTGGCCGGCATTCTCGATCCCACGCCCATCGCGGGCGCCACCGCGCTCCTCTGCCGGAAGCTCGATCCGACGTGCATGGCTCCCGTCGCCGGTCCTCTGACGACCGACGCGATGGGCAATGTCTCGTTCATGATCGACAAGGCCTTCACGGGATACGTGTCCTTCGCGAAGGGCACGGACATGACGCCCGGTCTCTACTTCTTCAACCCGCCGCCGGATCACGACATGGACGCGGTGGCAGTCCAGGTGGTCACACCCGCGCTCGTCTCCGCGCTCACCGGGAGCTTCAAGTCGCCGCAGAAGGACGAGAACGGGTTGACGCTGATCAACGTTCTCGACTGCAACGGGAAGAATGCGAGCGGAGTGTCGATCGTCGGCGAGGGTGTCGATCCGATGGCGACCGAGTTCTATTCCGTGGGCGGCATTCCGACCTCCGCCGCAATGGCGACGGCGACCGAGGGCTACGGCGGATTCGTGAACCTGCCGCCGGTCCCGCTCACCGTGCATGGCGCGATCCTCGGAACGAAGCGCGAGCTGTCGACGATCAGCGTGCTGATCCGTGCGGGCTCCATCACCTACGCAAGGCTGGCACCCCTTGGCCGCTGAGCAGCGCCGCACTCCGGATCTGGAGCTGCCCAAGCGAGTCGGCCGCTACGAAGCATTCCTGCAGATCGGCGCGGGCGGAATGGCGCGCGTCTACCTCGCCGTGCAGCGGGGGCAGGGCGGGCAGCACCAGGTCGTCGTCGTGAAGGTGCTTCGCCGCGAGGCGGTGGAGGACGAGCACGTGCTCGCGCTCTTCATGGACGAGGCGCGCATCGCGATGCGGCTTCACCACCCGAACGTGATCCGCACGCGCGAGGTGATCGCCGAGCCGCCGGACTATCTGCTCGCGATGGACTTCCAGAGCGGGCAGTCGCTGCTGCAGGTGCTGCGACGTCTCGGCAGGCTGGCCGTGCCGCTGGACGAGCACATCTACATCCTGACGAAGGTACTCGCAGGTCTCGGCTACGCGCACGAGCTCAAGGACGAGAACGGGCAGCCCTTCGGCATCGTGCACCGCGACGTGAGCCCGGCGAACGTGCTCGTCTCGTACACGGGCGAGGTCAAGCTGCTCGACTTCGGGATCGCGAAGGCCACCGGCGCGCTGGCCGCCACGCAGGACGGCGTGGTGAAGGGCAAGCTCGGCTACGCCGCGCCCGAGCAGTGCCTCGGGAAGCCCGCGGATCCGCGCTCGGACGTGTACGCGGTGGGCGTCATGCTCTGGGAAGCCATCGCAGGTCGAAGGCGCGCTTCGGGCGAGACGTGGCACTCGGTGCTGCAGGCGCGCCTCGACGACGCGGAGCCGGCGCTGGAAGAGGTGTGCCCCGACGCCCCCGAGCCTCTTCTCGTGATTGCGCGCAAGGCGCTCGGTCACGAACCCGAAGCGCGCTACGCGACGGCGAAGGACTTCCAGCGGGATCTCGACGGCTACCTTGCCGCGCGTAAGGTGAAGATCGGTCCCGGCCGCATCGCGGCGATGGTGGGGCCGCACTTCGAGCAGGACAGAGCGGATCAGCGCCAGGCCATCGAGGCGTTTCTCACCTCGCTCCGGAGCGGCGCGAGCGGTCAGCGTCGGCGTGTGCCGCTGCCGGCGCCCATCCTTCACCCCGAGCTCGACGAAGGCGAGGAGGAGGAAGACACCTCCAGGATTCCCGTCGACGACGCGCTGCTCATGAAGTCGCGCCGCGGGAGCATGATGCCGCCGGCCAACGCCGCTCCGTCGACTCCCCCCGTGCCGGTGCCGAGCGCGCCACCGCTACCCGCGATGCAGGTCCCGGAGCTCCCGGTCTCCGGCACCACGACGCTGCCCTCGGGAATCGCACCCGGTCCGCCGCCCCTCGCTTCGGCTTCGCGTCCGCCTTCTTCGGCTGCACCCGCGCCGACGAGCTCCCGTGCCGTGCCGACGAGCTCGCGCACCCCGCCGACGCTGCCGGAGACGACGCAGGCGAACAGCGACGCGATCGAGCTCGTCCAGGACGTTCGTCCGGCGTCGGCGCGCTTCACGATGCCGGGCGCCCTGGAAGCGGTGTTCGTCGAGAAGAAGTCACGAGGCCGTGGGCCGGTCCTTGCGGCGGGCGCGGCCGTCGTCGTGCTCGTCGCTCTCGGCGTCGTGCTGGGGCACCGGAGCGGAAAGGAGAGCGCCTCTTCGTCGCCGGTGCCGGGCGCCGTGGTGACCGACCACGCGGCGAGCCCCCAGACCGGCGTCGCGGGTGCCACCACGTCGACCGAGGTACGGGTACGCATCGAGGTGGAACCGGCGGATGCGGAGCTCAGGCTCGACGGACGCCTGCTCCCCGGCAATCCGTTCCTCGCCGTCTTCCCGAGGGAGGGCAACATCCACGAGCTCAGCGCCACCGCCGACGGCTACCGCGACGAGAAGCAGGTGGTGCAATTCAACCGTGACGTGGACGTGAAGATCACCCTGCGGCGCCAGAAGGGCGCCACGCACGCCGTCATCGGACGTGCTGCCGCGCCGTCCGCCGCGCGGCCATCCCCGGACACACACCCCACCGCCACCTCCGTCGAACCCGGCATGGATCTCCAGGGACGCCCGGACAACCGCAGCAGGCGCAACATCGACGAGAAGGACCCTTACAGCCAATGAAGCGCATTTCGTCCAGAGCGCTCCTGGTCATCGCGCTTGCCTCGGAGCTCGCGCTGGCCCAGACCAAGCCCGCGCACGCCGAGGGTGGCGCCGAGGTGGACGAGGCGCGGCAGCGCTTCCAGCGGGGCGTGGAGCTCTTCAAGGAGGGGAGCTTCGACGCGGCGCTCGCCGAGTTCAACAAGGCCTACGAGCTCGCCCCCAACTACCGCGTGCTCTACAACCTGGCGCAGGTGCAGACCGAGCGGCACGACTACGTCGCTGCGCTCGCGGATTTCGAGAAGTACCTGCAGCAAGGGGGCGCCGAGATCCCCGCCGATCGGCGCGAGCAGGTGACGCGGGAGATCGCCGCGATGAAGGGCCGCGTCGCGCAGGTCACCGTGCAGTCCGACGTCGACGGCGCCGAGTTGCTCGTCGACGGCGTCTCGATGGGCACGCTGCCGCTGTCCGCACCCATCTCCGTCAGCGCCGGCGTGCGCCAGCTCGTCGTCCAGAAGCCCGGCTACGAGACGAGCACCCGCACCGAGACCATCGCCGGGGGCGACAGCGTGCGGCTCGACTTCAAGCTCCAGCCGAGCACGACAGGTCCGGCAGCTCCGGTGGTCGCATCGACGCCGCCGGTGTTCGAGCACGCAGACGAGTCGGATTCGACCCGCGCCTCGGAGCATTCGGCCAACGTCCCGTTCTGGATCACGCTCGCTTCGACGGGCCTCCTCACCGGGGGGGCCATCACCTTCGGCGTGATCTCCAACAGCGCCAATCACAAGCTCGACAGCGCGCTGGGCAACTACCCGGGCGATGCTCACCAGATCGACGATGCCCGGTCCACGCTGAAGCGAGACGCGCTCATCACCGACATCCTTACCGGCGCAGCCGTCGTCTCGGGCGGGTTCTGCGTCTACTTCGCGATTGCCGGCTCGCACAAGAAGTCGAGCGACGCGGCGCAGGTGTCTTTGCGGGTGGGCGCGGCGGGCCCCGGCGTTCGTGTCCTCGGCACGTTCTAGCAAAGGGGGGCCTTAGCCGGCTCCGCATCTTCGATGCCTCGGGGACGACGTCGGTGTCGATGGCCATCTTCTGACGGAGCGCCTTCGAGCTTTGGCCCCGCACGCTGGCGGCCCGCGTATAAGCCGGCTTCTTCGCGGCATCCGACGCGGCGGAGGGCGCCGGGAGGTGGACTGCACGGGCGAAAGCGGGTACGCGGGGACTTCGCGTCCGGGGCCTCTACTTGTCTTCTCGCCGTTCAAGAGCTTTCACCGCGGCCGCTGCCATCGGCAGCGTCCTCCTCGCCCGATCGAGATGCGCGGCTGCGGCCGATCAGGAGTGGCACGCGGGGGGTCGGGCGGGTATCGCCGTGCTGTCGAAGACGGGCGTCGAACCGGCGCTCGGCTTGCACGGGGCGTATGGCCTCGGTGACATGTTCGACGCGACGGTCGAGGTGCTCGGTTCCCATCACGTAGGGGGCTCGGGGACCGACGTGCTGTCGGCGTGCGGTGGGGTCGCGTACAAGATCGACGTCTTCGAGTGGATACCCTACGTGGCCGCGCTCGCCGGGTACTATGGCTACGCCGGCGCGCCGGGGCCGCACGGCGAGCATGGCAGTGAGTTCGGAGCTTCCGTCCAGCTGGGCGTCGACTACCTGCCCATGCGCGACCTTGCGCTCGGCGCCGACGTGAGGTGGCACGCGTCGTTTCACGACGGCTTCTCCTTGCCGCTCTTCACTGCGACGCTCGGCGCAGAATACAGGTGGGGCTTTTGAGCGACTTCGTGCCGGAGGAGGAGGGCCACGGCCAGCCTGTGAGCCGCGAGCGGCGCGCGCTCGAGTGGTTCGCGCTCGCGGCCGTCGCTGCAATCGTCTGGCTCACCGTCCCTGTCGCGGCAGGCATCCTGCTCGGCGCGCTGATGGGCTTCACGCTGCAGCCGTTCTACGAGGCTCTCGAGGCGCGTACGGGCCGTCCGGCGCTCGCGTCGATCCTGACGGTCATCGGTTCGGCGCTCGCCATCGTCGGGACGGTGCTCGGCTTCGGCACGCTGTTCATCGCGCGCGGTGTCGCGCTGACCCGGTCATTGCTGGACGCCCTCGGTCCGCACGGCGCGCTGAGCGACCGCGTACATTCCCTGCAGAGCTTGCTCCCGCGTCCGGGCATCACCCTGGACTACGTGACCCAGAAGCTGCGCGACGCGGTATCGGAGATCGCGTCGGTCTCCGCCACGGCCGCGGAGGCGACGGCGACGGCGACGGCGGGCGGCCTGCTCGGCCTCTTCTTCGCGCTGCTCACGATGCACCTCATCCTGAGGAACTGGGCACAGATGGCATCTCAGCTCGAGATGGTGTCGCCCCTCCGGCCGCAGTACACGCGCGCGCTCCTCGCGGAGTTCCAGCGTGTCGGGCGCGCCACCCTGCTCGGCACCGTCGTGACCGGCATCGCGCAGGGCGTCTTCGCGACAATCGGCTTCTGGATGTGCGGCGCCCCTGAGCCCGTCTTCTTCGGAATCGCCACGGCCGTCGCGTCGTTGATCCCGGGTGTCGGCACGATGCTCGTCTGGGTGCCGGTCGGCATCTTCCTCGCGCTGACGGGTCACGTGGCCGGGGGCATCACCGAGCTCGTCTGGGGCGCGGCGACCATCGTCGGCATCTCCGACTACGTGATCCGGCCGCGGCTCGTGGGCGACGAGGCGATCCCGACCCTCATCACGTTCGTGGCGCTCTTCGGCGGCGTGGAGGTGCTCGGATTGAAGGGCCTGGTCACGGGGCCCGTCGTCATGTCCGTCGCCGTCGCAATCTTGCGCATCTACGTGCGCGAGGCGCGGGCCGCTCGAGAAGGCGGGCCGCCGCCGAGCCTGCCCGGTTACTTCAAGAGGTGAGGGCGCGCGCCGCGCGCGAGCTCCGGCCATGGTACGAATGAGGGGGATGGTGCGCTCGATCGCGATGGCACTCTGCGTCGTTGCCTGCGCCGAGCCGGCGGCGCGCAGAGGCGCACCGCCGCCGCCTTCTGCCGGTGCCGCCGCGTCGCATTCGGCGCTCGTGCGCGTCGATCCCACTCCAGCGCCGGCCGACGAGGGGTGGGTGGAGTCGATCCGGGCCGCGGATTTCCGGGAGGCAGCACGTCGTCTGGCCGAGCTTCCGCCCTCCCGCGCGTCGAGCCCCGACGTGCGCTTCGTGCGCGCGCGCGTGGCGCTCGCGCTGGGGGATTTCGCGACCGCGCGGACGCTTCTCGAGCAGCTCGATCGAGAGCTCCCCCTGCTCACGAAGGAGATCGTCAGGGCTCGCGCGGAGACGGCGCTCGCGGCGGGGCCGTTCGAGGACGCCGCTCGCTACTACACGCTGCGGGGCGACCCGGATTCGCTGATGAAGGCGGCGGTCGCGCTGGAACGAGGCGGCAAGCTCGCCGACGCGAAGACGGCGCTCGACCACGTGCTGCGGGCGCTCGGCTCGGACGACGACGCAGTGTCCACCGCGACGCGGGTGCAAGCTCGCGCCGCGCGCGCGCGCATCGCGGGTCTGCTCCATGACGCGACGACGGAGTCGACGGAGCTGCGCTGGCTCGCCGTGGAGGCGCCGGAGACGGACCCGGGGACGCGCGCGGTGGCAGCCCTTGCGCTCCTGACGCCGCCGTCGCACCTGACGGCGGAGCAGGACCTTCTTCGCGGAAGGCGCCTGGCGGAGGCGGGGCACCTCGACGACGCCCTCGCCGCGATCGACGCGGCGGGAAC
The DNA here is from genome assembly GCA_964442485.1 of uncultured Polyangiaceae bacterium. Classification (GTDB taxonomy): domain Bacteria; phylum Myxococcota_A; class Polyangia; order Polyangiales; family Polyangiaceae; genus DASZVB01. Next base: position 1,529 of record CAYUAW010000285.1, on the reverse strand, counting down.
GGCGGCGGACAGGCCCTCGTCCGCCGTCCTGATACGCGCTCGCGGCTCGGCCTACTACGCGTCGCGCGCCGACTATGCGAAGGCATCGGCGCTGCTCGACCAGGCGGCGCGCCTCGACCCGAAGGAAGCGGCGCGCGATGCCTTCTTCTCTGCGCGCGCCCTGGCACGCGCGGGCGACGACGCTCACGCCATCGAGCGCTACGAGGCCGTGGCGCGCCGATTTCCGACCACTCCATTTGCCGAAGAAGCGACGTACCAGGCGGCGCGGCTGCGCTTCCTGCTCGGGCAGTGGGAGGCGTCCGCGCGCGCTTTCCGAGCTTACATCGACGCGCACCCGAAGCGCCGGCCCGGCCGCTTCGTCGCGGCGTCACGCTACGAGCTGTCGCTCGCACTGCTCGCCGGCAAGCATGCCCACGAAGCCGCCGCGCTGCTCGAGTCGTTGATCTCCGCCGAGGACGAGCCGCTGGACCGCGCCGCGCTCCACGAGCTGCTCGGCGCTGCGCTCTCGGAAGCCGGGGACAGGGAACGCGCGGTGACCGAGCTCCGCGCGGTCATCCGTGAGCGGCCGCTGTCGTTTCCGGCGCTGGCGGGCGCGGCGCGCCTGGTCTCGCTGGGCGAGCCCGTCCCGCCGCTGCTCGAGCAGGAACCAGTCGATCACACGACGCCGCCCCTCGACGTCGCGCTTCCCGAGCGGGCTGCGCTGCTTTCTCGTCTGGGCTTCGGCACCGAGGCCGCGCAGGAGCTCGCCGGCCGCGAGCAGGAGCTCGTCGCGCGGTATGCGCCCCGCGGCTTCGAGGCGCTCTGCGAGGCGTACGGCAAGGTGGGCGCAGGCGCCGAGCGCTACCGCGTCGGTCGCAGCGCCGTGAAGGGAGACGCGCTCGACCACGCACCGACCGACGCGACGCGCTGGGCCTGGGATTGCGTGTACCCGACCCCCTTCGCGGAAATCGTGCGCACGGCGGAGTCGGCGCGCGGGCTGCCGTACGGGTTGCTCCACGCCATCATGCGCCAGGAGAGCGGCTTCAAGGTAGACGCCGTCTCGCCCGCGCGCGCGGTCGGGCTGCTGCAGCTCGTTCCGGGGACGGCGGAGAAGGTGGCAGCCGAGCTCGGTCAAGCCGTCGAGCCCGAGCTCCTCGCGTCACCCTCCTACAACGTCGAGCTCGGCGCGTATTACGTGCACAAGGTCCTCGGTACGTTCGGCGGCCACGTCGCACTCGCCGCCGCTGCGTACAACGCGGGGCCGCGTGCAGTGTCGCGATGGCTCGAGGCCGCTGAGAACCTGCCGCTGGATCTCTGGGTGGCGAGGATTCCGTTCACCGAGACGCGCGGCTACGTAGCGCGCGTCGTCGGCAACCTCGCGCGCTACTCGTACCTGCACGGCGGCGAAGCGGCGGTGCCGCGCCTGACGCTCGCGCTTCCAAAGGGGATGCGCGCGGGCCCGACCGATTACTAGCTAAGGGGGTCCTTAGCCCCCCGCAGCTTCGCCTACGGCGAACTGCTCCCCCCGCCGCCTTCGGCGCGCTCGCTCT
>CAYUAW010000284.1:2918-9861 GCA_964442485.1 uncultured Polyangiaceae bacterium | reverse complement strand
CCGCCGCCGCCGGTCATGGCCGGGGTCGCGAGCCTCTACACGACGGAGTACTTCGCCCTGCTCCGCGAGCGGCTCCACGAGGGCGGCATGGTCACGTACTGGCTGCCGACCATGAACCTGAGCGCCGCCGCTGCGCGCTCCCTGATTCGCGGCTTCTGCGACGCCTTCGACGACTGCTCGCTCTGGAACGGCGCCCAGGAGAACTTCGTCCTGGTCGGGTCCCGCGGTGCGCGCGCGCCGGCCGACGATCGCCGCTTCGTCGCGCAGTGGCGCGACCCCGACGTCGTCCCGGAGCTCCGCAACGTGGGCCTCGAATACCCGGGGCAGCTCGGTGCAATGTTCATCGGGGATTCGGGCTATCTGAACGCGCTCACCCGGGACGATCCTGCGCTCACCGACGACTTTCCGAAGCGCGTCTCCGTGAAAGGAGACCGCGACGAGCGCCTGCGCCTCGTCGGGAGATGGCGCGACACGAAGGCCGCGCGGGAGCGCTTCCTGTCGAGCTCCTTCATCGCCGAGATCTTCACGCCTGCGGCGCGGCGGCTCGGTGCGCAGCAGTTCGAGAACCAGCGGCTGTGGAACGATCTCACCTTCCGCGGGACCACGCACGCGCGGCAGATCGCAGTGCTGGACACGGTCCTCACGCGAACGCCGCTCAAGGTTCTTCCTCTGCTGCTGCTCGGGAGCGACCCGGATTCCCAGCGCGCCATCCAGGGCATCCCTCCTGCGCAGCAACACCAGCCAGCGCTCTTGAAGCACGAAGCGGCCGGTGCGCTCGCGGCGCGCGATCCGCGGCGCGCCTTCGCTTTCCTCCAGGAAATGCCCGATTCCACACTCCCGATAGCGGGTCTGAAACGCTACGTGGAGGAAGCCGCTGCGAGCCCGTCGAGCACGGCTTCGCCCTGACGGGGTGCGAACGTAGTAACGTCGAGCGAAGCTGGCAAAAGCCCGCCCACCTCGAGGTCCAATGCGCCGCTTCCTTCGTTCCATCCACGTCCTCGCCCCCCTCACGCTTCTCTGCCCGGCCTGCGGCACCAGCAGCAATGCCACCCTATCGGGCAACGACGCTGGCCCTCCGGGTGGCTATCGCGTGACCCTTCGCGAGACGAGTTATGGCATTCCACATATCCTCGCCGACGATCTTCCGAGCGCCGTGGCCGGCGTGGGGTACGTCGCCGCGCGGGACTACGGATGCATCCTGCTCGATCAGGTCGTCCGGGTCCGGAGCGAGCGCGCGAAGTTCTTCGGGACCGGCGACGGCAACGCGAACGTGAACTCCGACTTCGCCATGCTGACCCTGGACATCCTCGCGAAGGGCAAGGCCGGCCTGGCGACGCAGAGCGACGAGCTGAAGAAGTCGATCGACGCCTACGTCGCCGGCTTCAACTACTACATGGGCAGCGAGAAGCTCTCCGCAGAGTGCCAGGGGAAGGACTGGGCACGACCACTCACCGCGCCGGATCTGTTCGCCTACTACTACTGGCTCGCACAGCTCGGCAGCGCAGATCCCCTGTTCGACTACATCGGCGCGGCCGCTCCGCCGAGCGGCGCGCCCACCACGACGCAGAACTTGAAGAGCCTGCCGCGCTTCGGTCCGCGCTCGCTCGGCAGCAACGGTTGGGCGCTCGGCTCGGACAAGTCGGAGTCGGGCAATGGGCTGTTGCTCGCCAATCCGCACTTTCCCTGGGAAGGGAACCGCAAGTTCTACGAGAGCCAGATCACGGTGCCCGGCGTGGTGAACATCTACGGAGCATCGCTGCTCGGGTCGCCCGTCATCAACATCGGCTTCAACGAATCCGTCGCATGGACCCACACGGTGACCACCGCGCGACACTTCACGCTCTACAAGCTGACGCTCGTGGACGGCGACCCCACGAGCTACGTGTACGACGGCAAGCCGCGCGCCATGACCAGCACGAAGTTCACCATCGACGTGCTCCAGCCGGACGGCAGCACGGCCAGCGTGGATCGCACCCTCTATCACAGTCACTATGGCCCCGTCGTCTCCATCGATCCGCTCGGCGGCTGGACGACGAGCACCACGTACAGCTACCGCAACGCCAACGAGGACAACTTCGCCCTCGGGGAGCAGTGGCTCGGCATGGACGAGGCCAAGAGCCTCGCCGACCTGGAAAACGTCAACCGCACCCTGCAGGGCATCCCCTGGGTGAACACCATGGCGGTCGATGCGAGCGGCAACGCGCTGTACATGGACGCCTCCCGCACGCCGAACCTGACCGCGGGCGCGCTCTCGTCACTCGCCGACGCGCTCGCGACGGACGCCGTGGTGCAGGCCGTCAACGCGCAGGGCGCGACGCTCCTCGACGGCGGCGATTCGACGTTCGAGTGGGTCGACGATCCGAAGGCCGTCGCGCCGGGCATCGTCGCGTACGACTCCTCGCCGCGGCAAGCGCGGAAGGACTACGTCTTCAACGCCAACGACTCCTACTGGCTCACGAATGCATCCGCGCCACTGACCGGGTACTCGCTGCTCTTCGGCGACGAGCGAACGGAGCGGTCACCACGCACGCGGATGAACCTGCTCATGCTCACCGAGCAGAGCGACACCGGCGCTTCCGGGACCGACGGCAAGTTCTCCTTCGACGAGCTCTCGAAGGTGGAATTTGCCGACCGCGAGAGCCTGGTGGAGGTGCTCGTCGACCAGGTCCTCGAGCGCTGCAAGGGCGTCACCACGGTGACCGCCGCAGACGGCTCCTCGGTGGACGTCTCGAAGGCGTGTTCGACGCTGTCGTCCTGGGATCGGCGTTTCCAGCTGAAGAGCGTCGGTGCGGTGCTGTGGCGTGAGTTCATCGTCGCGCTCGCGCCGAAGGATCGCTTCGCGGACGCCTTCGACCCGGGAGATCCCGTGCAGACGCCGAAGACGCTCGCGAAGAAGCCGAGCTCCGGGGACGATCCGGTGCTCGTCGCCCTGGCGAAGGCCGTCACGACGCTTGCGAGCGCGAGCTTCGACGTCACCACGAGCCTGGGAGACGTGCAGCACACGAAGAAGGGCGACAAGACGATCCCGATTCACGGTGGCCTCGACCCCGAGGGGGCCTTCAACGTCGTCGACTATTCGAGCGCCACCGGCGTTCTCCTGCCGACCCTCACGCGCGGCACGACGCTGAGCGACGCGGGGCTGACGACGGACGGCTACCTCGTGAACTTCGGCTCGAGCTTCATGATGGTGCTCGAGTACACGAAGGACGGCCCTCACGCGCAGGCCGTCCTTTCCTACTCCGAGTCGAGCAACCCTGCGTCCCCGCACTACTCGGATCAGACGGAGCTCTTCTCCCAGTCCAAGTACCGCCCCGTCGTCTTTACGGAGGACGACATCAAGGCAGATCCGGAGTTCAAGTCCACGACGCTGGTCGTCCCGGCCAGCGCGACGAAGTAACGTTCGCCGCGCCGGAGGGACAGGTATCAGCTCAGCGCGGCGACTTTCTTCCAGGCGTCGAGCGACGTGATCGTCGAGAACCACGCCTGCACGTTCGGGAACTCCGCGAGCGGCAGTTCGAGGGCCTGCGTGTACATCAGGGTCGACGCGATGGTGAGATCCGCGAGCGTCAGCGCGTTGCCGACGACGTACTTCTTACCTTGCAGGCGCGTGTTGAGGACGCCCGCGAATCTCCGGAAGCCGGCGAGCCCTTCCTTCACGCGGGCCTCGTCCGGGTCACCGAGGCCCATCATGGGCTTGACCATCTTCTCGAATACGATCGTCCCGATCTGCGCAGCAAAATGGGACGAGTCCCAGAACTGCCAGCGCGTCACGTCGGCGCGTGCGGCTTCGTCCTTCGGCAGGAGCCCGGACTCCGGCTTTTTCGACGCGAGGTACTGCATGATGGCGCGCGACTCGGTCAGGACGAAGTCGCCGTCGACCAGGGTCGGGACGGCGCCGTTCGGGTTCATCGCGAGGTATTCGGGGTTCTTGTGCTGACCCTTGGCGAAGTCGAGCTTGTGTTGCTCGAGCTCGATGCCCAGGACGGAAGCCGTGAGAAGGACGCGACGAACGTTGGGAGAGAGGAGATTGAGGTAGAGCTTCATGGGTCGCCAAGGAAGCCGCCGTGGCTCGCCAGCGTCAAGCGTCGCTCGCGTCGACCCACCGACCGAACGGACGCACGAAGAGGTCGCGCAACATATGGGCGAGTCAGAGTGCAGCAAGCGAGACGGGATAACCCGCGTTCGACGCTGGTTCTGCGTGAACCTCGGCGGCGCGCCTCTTGCTGGAGAGCCCCGGAAAGACGTAGCCCCGGCGATCGGGGTCCTGTCATTCATCGAAAGGCCCGATTCAAATGCCGCGCACCAGCACCGTCGAAGCAACCGCACTCCTCAAGAGCCAGCACCGGAAGGTCGAGGCGATCTTCAAGAAGCTCGAGGGTGGCCGCGCGGAGCCCCAGCCGCTCCTCGAGGAGCTCAAGCGCGATCTTTCCGCTCACATGAGGATCGAGCAGGACATCTTCTACCCCGCCGTTCGGCAGGTCGACGAGGATCTCGTCCTCGAGAGCTTCGAGGAGCATTCCCTCGCCGAGATCGCACTGAGGCGCCTGCTTGCCACGCCGAGCGACGATCCGACCTTCATCGCCAAGGTCACCACACTGAAGGAGCTCATCCAGCACCACGTCGAGGAAGAAGAGAGCGACCTCTTCCCGAAGGTCGAGAAGAAGCTGGGAAAGGAGAAGAACCAGGAGCTCGGCAGCGCGATGAAGTCGAGGTTCGACGAGCTCACCGACGGTGCACCGGTCGCCCTCTCGAAGGGCAATCGAACGACCGCGGATATGGCCGAACGCCGTGTGCTGCGACAGATGGCGGCCGGAAACACCGGATGACGACCGCCGCACTGAAGGCGAAACCCGAGCACGAGAAGAAGCTAGTCGTCGCCCGTGTTCCCTGCGTGAGCGCCGGCCAGGGTCGTCACAGGACCCGCGTGTTCCAGCGCTTCGCGCAGGGCACTTCGAAATTCGTTGGGACGCCACTGGCGTTCTGCGTCGCGGTGGGGCTGGTCGCCGTATGGGGGGCCACCGGCCCAGTTTTCCACTTTTCCGACACCTGGCAGCTCGTGATCAACACCAGCACGACGATCATCACCTTCCTGATGGTGTTCGTCATCCAGCACACCCAGAACCGTGACACGGAGGCCCTGCGCCTGAAGCTCGACGAGCTGATTCGCGCCGTGGACGCCGCTCGCAACGACTTCATCGAGATCGACGACCTCGACGACGAGGAGCTGCAGGCCCTGCACGCCGAGTTCCAGCGGCTCCGGGAGCGACGCACGCAGCCGCGCTAAATTTTTCTTAATCGCATCGTGGAGCGGCTCGTTCCACGCGCAGATTCTTCGCGTTGCTGCGGATCGGCCCTGCGACGTTAACGCATCGTCGATGAGCGCCGTCTATGGGGGGGTGGGATCTCCCCTCGCGACGAAGCTTCCAGACCCTCAGGCCATCGTTCACACGCTCCAGGACCTGTTCGGGAAAGGCATCGAATGGAAGAAGGGCGCTCCGCCGCCCGCCAGCACGAAGCTTTTCGTCGCCACCTATGTCGACGACAAGGGGGACGTCGCGGCCGTGTGTCTTTGCGACATCGCGCTCGCTGCGACCTCGGGGGCCGCGCTCGTCCTCATTCCGGCCGGCGCCGCCGCGGACGCCACGCGCCGGGGGGTGCTCGATCCGGAGATGCTCGACAACTTCCGTGAGGTGCTCAACATACTGGCGAGCACCTTCTCGCACATGCACGTCCGGTTCGGAGCCATCACCGCTCCCGGCGAGGTCGTTGCGGCGACCGTCAAGTCGATCATATCGAAGCCCTCCGCGCGCCTGGACATCGAAGTCGGCATCACGGGGTACGCCCGTGGTCGACTTTCCGTGCTGGCGCGCTGACGAGCTACGGCGACGGACTCATGCTCATCCTACCGGATCGTGGCCGGCCAGGCGCTCTGCCCTGGCCCCTGGATTCACGTCTGCTTGCGCGAGCGATGCGTGTGAGCGTGGTGCACGTCCGGCGCATGCGCGTGCTCGTGAGTCATGGGGCCGTGACGATGAAGGTGCGAATGTTCGCCCATCACCGCAGGTTCGTGCACGTGGTCGTGGTGCGCGTCGTCGTGCCGGTGCGCATGCTCGTGCTCGATTGGCTCGTGCGTGTGTCGGTGCGCGTGCCGCTCGGTCGCGTGCAGGTAGGCGCCCAGCGCGAACAGTGCCGCGGCAGGCAGGCTCGAGGAGCCCAGCGTTCCCTGACCTAGAAAGAACGCGACGACGGCGCCCACGAACGGCGCGAGCGAGAACAGCGACCCCGTCCGGCCTGCTCCGATCCGTCGTTGAGCCTGCAGATAGAGCCGCAAGCTCATGCCGTATCCGGTCGCCCCGCACGCGACCAGCGCGACGGCCGACGTCCCTGCTGGCCGCGACTCCTCCCACAGAATCGCCGCGCCGAGACTCAGCGCTACCCCGAAGGCGGCCTTCCACAACACGACGCGAGCCGAGTCGAGCTCCGCGAGCGGTCGCAGCACGACGTTGTCGACAGCCCAGCACAACGTCGCGAACGCGATCGCGGCCAGCCCGGTGGCAGACGCCGTTCCGCCGAGGCCCGTGCCCGCGACGAGCACCATTCCCCCCGCGACCATCGCCGCCGTCGCGAGCAGCGCGCGGTGGCCGACGTGCTCGTGGAGCAGAGCTGCCGCGAGCAGGACGGTGAACACGGCCTCCACGTTGAGCATCAGGGAAGCTGCGGTGCCCGTCGCTCGCTGAAGGCCGAAGGCGAGACAGACCGGCGCGACGAACGCGCCCGCCGACGCCGCGAGCGCGATCCGGCCGAGATGGCGCGAACGCACAGCGGCTTCGTTCTCTGCGCGTCGGGCAATGTTTGCAGCGCCGGCTCCGAGATACAGCAGCGCTGCCGTCGTGAACGGTCCCACGCCACGGCCGAATCGTTGAGTCAGCGGAGCCGTCACGCC
>CAYUAW010000284.1:0-2818 GCA_964442485.1 uncultured Polyangiaceae bacterium | reverse complement strand
TCCTCGAGCGCGCGCTTGCCGTCGCGAAAGACGGGCCAGCCGTCGCCGACGAGCACGGCCTCGACGCCGGGAAGCTCGGCGAGGCGCCGCGCCGAGGCGCGCGCACGAGAAGCGTCCTTGAGCTTCGCGTCGGGCAGGAGGTTCAGCCGGCCGCCCTGGTTGGCGCGCACGAGATCGCCGGTGACGAGGGTGTGCGCCTCGAGCAAGAGGGCGAGCTCGCCGTCGGTCTTCGAGCCGTCGAGCGCAAGCACGTGGAGGCCGGTCACGGGTTCGTCGCCCTCGCCGAGCCAGTCGTCACAGGCGATCGGAAATGCGCCGCGCTCGGCGCGTGGACCCGCGATACGCGCGCCCGTGAGCTCCGCGAAGCGACGGGTGTCGCGCACGTGATCCGAGTTCGTGACGATGACGAGGCGCGCGCCGCCGAGGGCGCGCAGGTGAGCCTCGTCATGAGCGGATAGAGCCAGGGGATCGATCGCGACGTTTCCGTCGGGGCGCGTCCAGAGGACGCTGTTGAAGTCGACGTTCCTCGATTCGTCGAACACGGACCAGCCGAACAGGGTGGGGCGGTGCAGCGTCTTCATCGGATCGACCCATGCCACATCCGGCCTTGGCGTCCCAGACAGCCGCGCTCGATTGCCGTCCCAGCGACGATTGCGCCGGACGACCGTCTTCCCGGCCGCGAGAGGATCGACCCGGGTTCAAAATGGCAGCAACGCAATCAGATGAGCCGTCGCCCGCGATGTGAGCCACTCTTTCATCCGGAAGTCGACATGAGTGCCGCATTCTGGAGCTTCACATGGCCATGACGGTCCGTCGTCGTCGCGCGCTCGTGCTCGGGGTCTCGCTCGCGTCCACCTGCCTCGCATGCTCGGGCGCCGAGAGCGGCGCGGGCCCCGACGGGGGCGTGAGCGCGTCGGGGGGGACGAGCGCTGCAGGCGCGTTCGGCACCGGTGCGGGCGGCAGCGCCTCGAGCACCGGCGCTCGTAGCTCGGCAGGTGGAGCGAGCAGCGTCGGCAACGGAGGCAATGCGGCACTCGCTGGCGGAGCGAGCTCCGTGACCGGCGGAGCTTCCGGAAGCGCCGGTGCTCCCGGCGGCGGCGGGGCCGCTGCTTCTGGAGGGACAGCGGGCGGCGGGGGCGCTCCAGGTGCGGGCGGTAACACGTCCGCGGGCGGTAGCGGATCCTCTGCCGGAGGCGCGGGAGCGGGTGGCGGAGGGTCCATCGCGGCGTGCAAGTTCGCGAGCGGGCTGAACGTCGCGTGGGTCAACTTCGCGCGAGACGTCCCGAACCCCGATCTGGGCACGTTCAGCACCATCTTCCAGAACACGCATGCGGCGGGCGGTCGCGTCGTGCGCTGGTGGTTCCACACGAACGGGACCACGACGCCCGGCTACGACTCGAGCGGCAAGGCGCAGAAGCTCCAGCAATCGCACGTCGACGGCGTGAAGGCGATCCTCGGAGCCGCGCACGACGCGGGGGTGGTGGTGAACATCAGCCTCTGGTCCTTCGACATGCTGCAGTCCAACGCGGGCGACGCCCACACGAACAATCAGCTTTTGCTGGAGAACGATTCGAATCGCCAGGCTTACATCGACAACTATCTCACGCCGCTGGTCAGCGCGTTGAAGGGCACTCCGGGCCTCTACTCGTACGAGATCTTCAACGAGCCGGAAGGCATGGGTGCGAACGGCTGGGCCACCTACCGGACGACGGAGGCGTTCATCCAGAAGACGGTGAACTGGTTCGCGGCCGCGATTCACGACGCGGACCCCTCCGTGCTCGTCACCAACGGCGCAGTCACGTTCGACTACTGCTCGGGTGTCGGCGGGAAGACGAATTACTATTCGGACTCGGCACTGCGCAGCGCAGGCGGTAAGCAGAACGGCACGCTCGACTACTACCAGGTGCACTACTACACGTCGAACGGCGCCTCGAACTCCTGCTTCACGCGGCCAGCGTCTTACTGGAACCTCGACAAGAAGCTCGTGATGGGCGAGTTCGCCGCGCAGGCCACAGACGGCGTCGCCCTCGCCGATCTTCACTCGTACCTTTACGACAACGGTTACGACGGCGGCTGGGCGTGGGCGTACACGGCGGATTTCCCCTGGCCGGCGATGCAAGCGCCTCTGCAGAAAGTCTACGCGGCGCATCCCGACGTCGGCAGCTGCCCCTGAAGATGCGCCCCGCACTGGCAGCGTGCGCGATCGTGGTCGTCGCCGCCTTCGGCGTCTGGCTGTCGACGCTTGGGCGCCAGCCGCTCGTCGCGGACACTTCCGTCGCCGCGTCGGCGCCGGCATCGCCGGCCGCCGCGCCCGTGCCGACTCCGCTGCCCGTTCTGCCGGGCTCCCCGAAGGTCGTGGCACGCGAGCCACTCGACGAAGCGTCGCTGATGGCGCGCCTGGGCGTCGCCCGCGAGACCGACGCAGCGCTGACGATCGCGCTCGCGCGCGACGGTAACCGGCGCTTTCCCGACAGCCCCTTGGCCGTCGAGCGCGCGTCCATCCTCATCCATGCGCTCGCCGGCGCGGGCCGCTCGTCGGAAGCTCGTGGCGAAGCGGAGGACGCGGTGAACCGCTACCCGGACTCGTCGTGGGTTCGCGAGATCGAACAGTTCACGGGTGCGCACCGGCACCGCAACCTCCGCCGCAACGACGCCGGCCAGCTCGAGTATTACTAAGGCTAGTTACGGGGGGCCTTGGCCCCCCGCAGCTTCGCCTACGGCGAACTGCTCCCCCCGCCGCCTTCGGCGCGCTCGCTGCTAGTTACGGGGGGCCTTGGCCTATGGATTCGGCACAATTTGATTGAAGTCTTCGCGTGGG
>CAYUAW010000283.1:0-9952 GCA_964442485.1 uncultured Polyangiaceae bacterium | reverse complement strand
ATGGACTCGAGGCACTAGGGTCTCGCGGGCGGAGCCTTGACCCGAGACGACAGGCTCATCTAGCGTGAGATTCGCAGGTTTGCAGGAGCGTGTGGCGCGGGTGCTCGCTTCGAGACAGCTCGTCTTCGAAAAGGTCAGGCTCGCCGTTCTCGACGGCAGCTCGGCGGAGCGTGCCGTTCGTTTCGCAACGGCGGTCCTCGTGGCGCTCGGTCTCTGGCTGCGCTGTCGCGGGTACCTCCTGTCCACGACCCCGCTCTGGCTCGACGAGGCGAACTGGGCAATCCGGCTGATCGACAAGCCGCTCGTCGAGCACCTGATCCGCCCCATCGGTTTCATGGCGGTGAGCAAGGGGCTCGTGAAGGCGTTCTCACCGTCCGAGACGGTGCTCCGCTTCTTGCCCTGGTGCGCGGGCATGGCCACTGTCCTGATGGCGCCGGCCCTCGCGGCGCGCCTGTTTCGCTCCGCCGCCGCGCGGCTCCTCTTCATCGGCATCCTGTGCCTGCACCCATCGGCGATCGATCTGTCGAAGGAGTTCAAGCCTTACTCCTTCGGCCTCGCGCTGCACGTCGGGATGATGCTGCTCGTCCTTCGCTACTGCGGGTCGGGCCGGGCCCGCGACCTCGCGTGGGCGCTCGCGGTCATCGGTCTGTCCGTCCTCTTCGCGCAGGACACCATGTTCGCGTTCCCCGGGCTCTTTCTCGTGCTCGCGATCGAGGCCGTGCGAACGCGGCGCTACCGTCACCTGGTCGCGACGGCGGTGGCTGCGCTCGTCTGCCTGGCAGCGATCGCGTCGCTCTACTTCTTCGTCTGGAGCCGGATCAACTCGTCGAAGGAGTCAAAGTACTGGGGCCGCAAGTACGACGTCTTCTATGTGCCCAGCAAGTCTGGCCCGAACAAGGTCGAGTGGATCGTCGACCGCTACTCCGCGCTCGTGGAGAGCGCGGGCGCCCGCCGGGAAGTGTGGGAGTCGCGGCGTCTCTCGACGGACACACTCGGCGAGCTCGGTTCCGCTGACCAGGCCGTGTGGCTCACACTCGACGTCGTCGGTCTCTACCTGATCGCGCGGCGCCGGAGTGGCCGCGACGCCCTCCTCTTCGTGATGCCGCTGGCGGTGACCGGGCTCCTGAACTGGTTCGGCTTCTGGCCCTTCGGCCCCTTCCGCACGAACCTCTTCACACTGGTGTACGCGGCGGCGATCGCGTCGGTCGCCGTCGATCGAGACGCCCGGCGCGTCCGCTTCCTCGACCTGCTTCCCGTGGGCATCTTGGTCCTGCTTCCGCTGTTCGCGTTCGAGCGCAGGTGGCACGCGAACAAGGAAATGCTCACGATGACGAACCCGAGCGATTTCACCGACGCGTTCAAGGAGCTCCTCCGTTCGCAGGGGCCGGCTTACTCTGGCCCGCGCGAGAAGCTGCTCGTCGACAACATGGGCTGCGACCCGTGGCGCTATTACACGAAGTACCAGCCCACGTTCTCGAAGACCTGGGGGTCGCAGCTACGGAAGCGGTTCTCCTTCCGGTGCACCGGCGGCCCGGACCGCGCGCAAGCGCTCCTGTCCTTCGCACGCAAGACCCTCAGGAGGCGCCCCCGTGTCTGGATCCTCGCGACGGACGATCGCGTCATCGAGGACTTCGATCAGAACTGGCCAGAGGATCTGCACAAGGACGTGCTCGTCCGCGTCGGCAACAACGATCACCTCATAGTGGCCGTCACGCTGCCCGCCGCCGAGCCACCCCCGCCGCCGGTGCCGGTCGAGCCGCCGCCTTCGGCAGAGACGCCGGGCGATCCCGAGCCCGATACGCACGACATACCGTGACCCATGGTCAGAGAAGCGCGGCGATCGTCGCGTCGGCGAGCAGCCACGCCTCGTGAGGGATGCGCAGGCGCGGGCCGTCCCGGACGATGCGTCCGCGAGCGACGAGCCGTTCGACGTCACGCACGCGGGCGGCCGGCCACGGCTCGGCCCCCACCTCCGCTGCCGCCGCCTCCAGATCGATACCCTCGACGAGCCGGAGCCCGAGCATGAGCCGCTCGGCGAGATCCGTTTCGGGGCTCAGGGGTTCGAGCTCCGAGACGAGCTCCCCCGGGCCGGCTCGGAGGAGATCGGCTTCCGGCCACAGCGAGGACGACGACAGGTAACGGTCGGGAACGGGCGTGTTTCGATAGCGAACACGCCCTTGCGGCAAGGTCACGGTTCCGAACGCGCCGCAGCCGAGGCCGACGTAGTCCCTGCCGCGCCAGTAGCCGAGGTTGTGCTCGGCGCGGGCACCGGAGCGGGCGTAGTTGCTGATCTCGTAGTGCTCGAAGCCTCTTCCCGTGAGCGTGTCGTGCACGGCGACGAACGAGTCCGCCACGGCTTCCTCCGGGAGCAGCGGTAGCCGTCCCTTCCGCGCCAGCGCGCCGAATGCCGTCTGGGGCTCGATGGTCAGCGCGTACGCGCTCAGGTGGGTCACCCCCAGGTCGGCCACCGTTCGCACTTCGGCCGCGGCGCTCTCCGCTGATTGCCCCGCCACCCCGAAGATGAGATCCGCGGAGACCCGACGAAATCCGGCGCGGAGGGCGGCCTCCACCGCGGCGAGGCCCCCCGCCGCGTCGTGGAGCCGGCCGAGGAAGGCGAGCCGTTCCTGGTCGAGGCTCTGGACGCCGATGCTCAGGCGGGTGACGCCGACGTCGAGCAACGCTTTCGCCCGGTCGAGGTCGAGGCTCGACGGGTTGCACTCGACCGTGATCTCGAGCTCAGGGCTGGCTGCGAAAAAGCTTTCTCGGATCGCCGAAAGCACGCTGCCGAGGGCCCGCGGCTCCCAGAGCGACGGCGTTCCCCCGCCGAAAAACACGGAAGACAGGCAGGTATCCCCGAGATCGCGCCTCCGCCGGCCGAGCTCGCTGACGACGGCAACCGCGTACCCGTCATGATCGAGCGACGCTCTCGGCGCCGCGACGCTGAGGAAGTCGCAATAGCCGCACTTCTGCAAGCACCACGGAAAGTGCACGTAGACGCCGGCTTTTCGGTCTTCTTGGGGAAGAGAGAGGAGGGGGCGGCGCGGCGCTGGAAACCCGGCCGGATTGCCCTCCTGTTGCGGAACTATTGCGGTGCCCATCAGGGGTGTTAGCTTGAACGATAGGCCGGCGCGCCCGCGCCGGGTAGGATTCGTAACGAATGCTCGCACTCGACGTCATCGTCGATCGCGTACGCAGCTATCACCCGACCGCCGACGTCGCGATCATCTCGAAGGCGTACCAGTTCTCGCAGTACGCCCACCGGGAACAAAAGCGCAAGAGCGGGGATCCGTACTTCATCCACCCGGCGAGCGTCGCCGGGATCATCACGGATCTCAAGCTGGATACGGCGAGCGTGTGCGCGGGCCTCCTCCACGACGTCGTCGAGGACACGCCCGCCACGCTGAAGGACATCGAGCGCGAGTTCGGCGGCGAGATCACCGCGCTGGTGGATGGCGTCACCAAGCTGAACAAAATCAACTTCAGCTCGAAGGAGGATCGCCAGGCGGAGAACTTCCGCAAGATGGTGGTTGCCATGGCGAAGGACCTGCGCGTCCTCCTCGTCAAGATCTGCGACCGCCTCGACAACATGCGCACGCTCGAGCACATGAGCCCGGAGTCTCAGGAGCGCATCGCGCGGGAGACGATGGAGATCTACGCGCCGCTCACCAACCGGCTCGGCATCCACTCCCTGAAGAGCGAGCTCGAGGATCTCTCGCTCCAGTACCTCGAGCCGGACTCCTATCGCGAGATTCTCGGAGAGCTCGCCTCGAGCCACAAGGAGCGCGAGAAGTACATCGATGGCGTCTGCAAGACCTTGAAGCAGCACCTCGCGGAGATGGGCTTCGCCGCCGACATTCACGGCCGCGCGAAGCACATCACCAGCATCTTTCGGAAGATGCGAGAGCAGCAGTGTGACGTCGAGAACCTGTACGACGTGCTCGCGTTCCGTGTCTGCGTCGAGACGGTGACCGAGTGCTACGCGGCCCTCGGGTGCGTCCACTCGAAGTGGACCCCCATCCCGGGCCGCTTCAAGGACTACATCGCCCTGCCGAAGCCGAACATGTACCAGTCGCTGCACACGGCCGTAATCGGCCCCGCGGGCAAGCGAGTCGAGGTGCAGATCCGCACGCATGACATGAACCGCGTCGCGGAGCGAGGCGTCGCGGCGCACTGGCAGTACAAGGAGCGCGCGTCGGGCGTGAGCGCGAAGGATGCGCAGAAGTTCACGTGGCTGCGCGAGCTCACGGCCTTCCAGCGCGACCTCAAGGACCCGGCCGAGTTTCTGGAGAGCGTGAAGATCGACCTCTTCCCGGACGAGGTCTACGTCTTCACGCCGAAGGGGGAAGTGCGGGTGCTCCCGCGTGGGTCGACGCCCATCGACTTCGCCTACAGCATTCACACGGACGTCGGACACCGGTGCAGCGGGGCCCGCGCGAACGGGCAGATCGTCCCGCTCCGCTACAAGCTCCGGAGCGGAGACGTCATCGAGGTGATGACCTCGAGCGCCCAGCACCCATCGAAGGACTGGCTCGATTCTTCCATCACGAGCAAGGCTCGGAACCGCATCCGCAGCTATCTGCGGGCCGAGCAGCGCGAGAAGAGCGTGAACCTCGGGCGCGAGCTGCTCGAGGCCGAGATGCACCGGGGGGTGATGAGCCTCTCGAAGCTCGCCAAGAACGAGCGCGAGCTGAAGCGGGTGCTCGACGCCCATCACGTCGGGTCTCTCGAGGAGCTCCTGCTGACGATCGGCTACGGAAAGACGCAGGCGGAGGACGTGGTCCAGGTCGTTCGCGGCACCCCCTGGGGTGGGCAGGAGAGCGAGGACCCGCGCCCCGAGCTGAAGGCGAGCCCCATCGAGCGCATCGTGCGCAAGGTGAGGGGGCGCGATCATGGTGGTATCACCGTGAACGGAGTCGATGACGTCCTGGTGCGCTACGCCCGCTGCTGCAACCCCCTCCCGGGCGACGTCATCATCGGCTTCATCACCCGGGGGCGAGGGGTCACCGTCCACCGGCGCGAATGTCAGAAGGCGTTCGACACGGATCCCGAACGTCGCGTGGAGGTCAGCTGGGAAGCGGACTCGAAGATCAATCGTCCGGTTCAGCTGAAGGTCACCACGCTCAACAGGCCCGGCATCCTCGCGAACGTGAGCCAGGCTTTCAGCGCCCAGAAGATAAACATCAGTGAGGCGAATTGCCGCGCGGGAGATGACGGGCGCGCGTGCAACATCTTCACGTTTCCGTGCGAGGACCTTGCACAATTGAAAACAGTGATGCGAGCCCTCACGAAAGTGAAAGGCGTGGTCGAGGTGGAACGAACCTGGGTGGTCAGCCGTTGATCCGAGCGCCGCGACGGGTCGCGAAAGGACCGGCACGTCAAGGTGGTGACGGCTAGTGCCCCCGAGCTACCACGCTCCGACTGTCCGAGGAGCGGAAGCAACGCCGATTCTCACATTCCGAGGGGCGGTCCCCGCTTGACACTGGGGCGGCCGCTCAGTAGACCCCCGTCTGAAAGCCGCGGGAGTAACTCAGTGGTAGAGTGCAACCTTGCCAAGGTTGACGTCGAGGGTTCGAATCCCTTCTCCCGCTCAGCCCCAAGAGGGAAGAGCAAGACCAAGAGCCGGAACTGAGCGATCCTCGTTCTGGCTTCGTCGTTTTTCGCGGTAAGTAGGGTGCTGCTTCGGGGGGTGCGGCGCTAAGGGGTTCCCCGGTTTCTCACTATAGCAGTCATGGCCACCGACGACGCCGTCACGACCATCACCGAATCGTTGAAGGAAACCGACGAGCTTCCGCGAAAGCAAATCGCGGAGATCGTCGAAGTCCTGGGGGCGGAGCTCGCGCTCTCGCTGCTCGCCGAGACTCGCCGCGTCCAGGACGAGGGCGGGATCGAGGTGCGCGACGGGACTCGCCGCCGCACCGACGGCGGCGTCTTCTTCAGCCTCGCCAAAGGGAAGCTGCCGAAGAGTGATCGGAACCGGATCTTCCGGGTCCGCCCTCCGAAGCTTGCGACCGACGGCGCGGAAGAAAGCGCGCAGCAGACGCTGCCGCTCGCCGAGAGCCCGCGCGCTCCCGCGGTCCGTCCGGTGACACCGGAAGAGCGGCCGCGGCCAGCGGTGCCCGCGCCGAAACAGATCCCTGCCGTCGGCCCGCTCGGCCGACGGCGCGTCGTGGAGGTGGAGGTGCTCCGTACGCACGCCCGCCCGCCCCTCGAGCGAGTGCCGGAGGTGCGCGCACCGATCGCGCCGCGTCAGGCGACGGCCGTCCGGGAGGAGCGTCAGCCCGAGCCGCAAGAGGTTCGGCCCCTGCGCCGCATCGTCACCGTCGCGCCGAAGGTCCAGGAGGAGGCCCCGCCGAGCACGCCGGAGGCCGCCGCAGAGAAGCTCCGGGCATCCATCAAGGGGCTCAAGGTCGGAGACCAGCGCAAGGTCGTCCTCGACCTGCTCCGCGAAATCGGCGGGCTACCGGAACCCGTGCAGCCGAAGCGACCGCCTCCGCCACCGCCGGAGCCGAAGCGCGTGGAGCCGCCTCCGCAGCGCGGTCTCGATGCCCAGGGGCGCGAACGCGTCCTTGCCGCGGTCACCGACGCGCTCGGCCTCTCGACCGCAGACCTCGCGCAGGTCCTCTACGGCGACGATAGCCCGGGCCTTCGTGCGAAGGCCCGCAGCGCGCTCGAGCGTTTCCGGAAGGGCTGACGGCCTTCGAGTCAGCCGCCCAGCAGTTCCGGCAGGGCGGTGCCGAGCACCCGGATGATGCGCGCGCGCGCGTCCGGAGCCGTCGCGAGATCCTGGCGAACCTCGAGCTCGAGCGGACGGCGGCGATGTCGCTGCGCGTGGCGCTCGACGGAGTACATCAGGCCGAACTTGCCCGAGTAGGGTTCGTTCAGGAGCGCCACGAGGCCAGCCTCCCGGAAGGCCGACTGCAGTGCCTCGGCGAGCTCGGTCTCCTCGTCGAAGAGCACTCCGATCTCGACGGCGCGCGGCGTGCCTTCGTAGACGGGCGTGAAGCTGTGGATCGAGAGGACGAGCCTTGCCGGATCCGTCGCGAGCGCGCGGTCGATCGTCGCGTGATAGGCGTGCGACAGGGCGAAGCGGCGCTCGCGCTCAGCATCCCCGATATGCTGGTTCAGTGCGACGGGCCGCCCCTCGGCGAGCTTGCGGAAGAGATCGGGCGCGGTATCGGAGCGGTTCGGATCGATGAGGAGCCGCGAGAAGCGGGAGAGGACTGCGCCCACGCCGAGCTCGGCCGCGAGCTCCCGCGTGAGCTCGGCAGCACCCAGGTCGTACGCCCAGTGCGTGCCCGCGAGCCACGCATCCTCGGCCGGAAGACGGAACGGATCCGGCATTCGCTCCGAGGCGTGCTCGCAGGTCAGGATGACCGGACACGTCGCCGACCGTCGCTCGATGAGCTCGACGTGGTCCGCTTCGAGGTTCGCCATCAGCCGTATCGATCGTTCCGCCAGGGGTGCGCGGTGCTCGAATAGCCGCGCTGCTCCCAGAAGCCCAGTCGGTTCTCCGTCATGAGCTCGAGCCGGCTCACCCACTTGGCGCCCTTCCAGGCGTAGAGCTCGGGTGTGATCACCCGGACCGGTCCGCCGTGCTCGTGGGGCAGCGGCACGCCGTCGGCGCGATGCACGAGAAGCACGTCGGGTTTGAGGAGCTCCTCCAGCGCGACGTTCGTCGAGTAACCGTCGAAGGCGTGACACATCACGTAGCCCGCGTCGGGCTTCGGCTCCGCGAGCGCAAGCACGTCGCTGACACGAACGCCGACCCACGGGACGTTCATTCGCGACCAGGTCGTCACGCAGTGGAAGTCGCTCGTGTCCTTCACCTGCTCGAGCGACAGGAGGTCGGCGAAGGACAACTCGATGGCGTTCTCGCAGGCGCCATCCACCGTCAGCGACCAGGTCTTCTCCGTGACGTTCGGGGCCGCTCCGAGATCGAGCACGGGCCACTTCCTCGTCTCGGTCTGGCCGACGGGGAGCTTAGGCATTCCGTGACGATTGGGCGGCCCTGAACCCTGCGGCTTGCCATCGGCCATCGACGGCGTGGCCGCCATCTTCGCCTCGAAGCGCTTCCGGAGCGCGAGCCTGGCGGCGACGATCTTGTCGACCTTGTCATCCATCTCCAAGTGCTCCCCGGCGCGCCTCAGCGAGGTGGCGGCTTGGTGTTGCCGATGTGCAGGCCGCACTCGCGCTTCGTCGTGTCCTCCCACCACCAGCGGCCGGCGCGCTCGTGCTCGCCGGGTAGCACCGCTCGGGTGCACGGCTCACATCCGATGGAGACGAACCCCCGCTCGTGCAGCGTGTTGAAGGGGACGCCGTTCTCCCGGATGTACGTCCAGACCTGGGCGGAGGTCCACTCTGCCAGCGGATTGAACTTCACGAGCGGTCCGGCGACGCCCGGGTGCGTGCGGTCGAGCTCCACCACCGGGATCGCAGCGCGCGTCGCCGGGCTCTGATCGCGGCGCTGCCCGGTCGCCCATGCCCGGAGCGTCGCGAGCTTCCGCCGGAGGGGCTCCACCTTGCGGATGCCGCAGCACTCCTCGTGGCCATCGTCGTAGAAGCTGAAGAGCCCCTTCTGTCGAACGAACGGCTGGAGCGCCTCCGGATCCGGCGAGAGGACGGCGATGTCGACCCCGTAGCGCTTTCGTACCGTCTCGAGGAAGCGGTACGTCTCCGGATGCAGCCGGCCCGTGTCGAGCGACAGCACGGAGAACGGCAGCCGGAGCTCGCTTGCCATGTGAATGAGAACGACGTCCTCCGCGCCGCTGAATGCGATGGAGAGCTCCTTGCCGAAACGCTCGAGGCCCCAGCGCAGGATCTCCGTGGGATCCTTTCCGGTGAGCTCCACCGCGGCGGCCGCCACGTCGAGGGGAGCATCACCAGCCGCGCGGACCGCCGGCGTCTCGGAGAACCGCTCCTTGATCAGCTTCAGCACGCTGTCGTAGACGACCTCACGTCCATCGTCTTCGCGGACGACGAAGAACGGCGCGAGCGACACGCCGTGTCGCGCCCCGAGCTGCATGCCGGGCGAGGTCGGGTCGGCCTCGTCGGCCAGCGCCACTTCGTCGATTCGCTCCCACAGCCCACGATTTCGCAGCAGATCTTCGGCCTGCGCGCACTTGCGGCAGGGCTCGCCGTTCGCGAGTCGTTTCTTGACCATGGTCACGTGCATCTGTTCAACGCTCCAGAGACGTGCAGACGGCCGCGCCGCCTTACACGTTCGGTGTTCTTTTCCGTATGTGGGTGAATGAAGGGACTATGGGTCCGTGGAGGGCGCGGGGGAAGGGGCGCCGCGGCGCGGGCGGGCGCGGATGGAGGGGTGCTTTTCGCTTGTAGCCGCGGTAGACACGCTGCCCTGGGAAATCATGACCGAAGCTGAAAAGCCAGGCGGCGGGGAAGATCTGGACTCCGGTTGGGACGAGGCCGATCTGCCTCCGGCCAAGCCTCCAGTAGCGACGCGCGCGGCGAGCATCTTCGACGTCCAGCTCCCGGAAGCGCGAATCCCTGGTGCGGCGCCGGCTCCGCCACCGGGGCCGAAGGCCGTTGTCGGCGGGGCACAGATAGCTCCGGCCACACCAGTGGCCGCACCGCCGCCGTCGTCGCCGCCTCGGGCTGCTGCTTCTCCCGAGAAGCACCCGGTCTCGTCTCCCCTGGCAGCACAACAAGGCGCCGCAAAGGCGTCTCCGATCATCTCCGTGGGAGGCGGCGCGCCGCGCCCTTCGAGCAGCCCGGGGCCCGCGACGGTTCGGGCATCCAGCGTCCCTCCGGCGCCGAGGCCGTCGTCGCACCCGGCTCTCACGACGACGCATCCGCTGCCCGCCTCCCCCGCCGCGAAGGCTGCGGCCGAACCAGGTCCAGTCGCCACGAAGCCTCCGGCGCTGCCGTCGTCGTCCCCGGTCGCGGCGAAGCCTCCGGCGCTGCCGTCGTCGTCCCCGGTCGCGGCGAAGCCTCC
>CAYUAW010000282.1:3170-9956 GCA_964442485.1 uncultured Polyangiaceae bacterium | reverse complement strand
GCACCTCAAGCGGGCTCATCTGGGGGGATGAGCGGCCCGCGGATAGCGGTGACGCCCTTCGCTTGCTCAAGGGCGCGCTCGATGACGGCGCGGTCCTCGATAGCGACGCGCGGACGCGGAGACAGCCGGATGGGAACGACGTTGAGGCGATAGAAGAGGTCCTCGCGGAACTCTCCCTTCTTCACCAGGTGCTCGAGGTCGCGGTCGGTCCCGGCGATGAACCTCACGTCCGCGTGGAGCGGCGTCACGCTGCCAAGCGGCTGGTACTCCCTATACAGCAGAAGCCGCAGGAACCTCAGCTGTACTGCGGACGTGGCGTCGCTCACCTCATCGACGAAGATGGTGCCACCTTCGGCGACCTCCAGGCGGCCTGGCTTCCGGTGCGTCGCGCCCGCAAGCGCGCCGCGCTCGTGACCGAAGAGCGCACACTCGAGCAGCGTCTCAGGAACACCCGCGCAGCGCATCTTCACGAAAGGACCGCCGCTGCGTGCCCCTCCGCGATGCAGCGCGCGCGCGACGCGCTCCCTCGCTTTGCCGCTCCCGCCGCGGACCAGGACGGTTGTGTTGGTCCGCGCGACCCGGCGGACGAGGTCGTGGACCTGGTGCCCTGGCTCCGAAACGCCGAACGGACCCTCGTCCTCGGTTTCAGGCCGACCCGGTGCCGCACCTTCGACCGCCGCCAGGGCGAGCGCCATTTCGACTCTGTACCGTACGGCGGCAAGGTCGAACGGCTTTTCCAGGAAGTCGCACGCGCCGCACCGCATGGAGAGCACCGCTTGCTTCGGTCCGCCGGAGCCCATGGCGATGACTGGGAGCTCACCGAAGCGCTGGACCGCGTCCGAAACGCTCCCCTCTCCGACGACGTCGAGATCCAGCAGCACCGCGTCGCACCGCCACTGCCCCGCGAGCGTTACCGCATCGTCGAGCGACCCCACACGTCGGACGACGAGCTCGCCCGCCGAAGCTACGGACTCGAATGAAGCGCCATCCTGTTTGGCTTCTACGGAGATGAGCTGGGTGTGCATTGTGCTCACGATACACCCGCCGTGCGGACGGCGGTGTTGCCACCAGAACGGCAGATTGAAACACCGGAGGGCTGCGTCCGGTGCAGCGAGCGAATGCGCGGGATCTTCCTGCCTCTCTTTCCGCGAGCGCCGCGGGAAACGTCTCCTCACGCCGTTCAGTTCGGCGTCCAATTCGTGCAAGCGGTATTGCACACAACGAAAGACAGGCTGCGTGTTCGTTGGTGTTCATGAAGTAGTGAATTGAGTTCCTCAGCAGCGCCGCATCGGTGCTTCCGGAATCGTGCGACCGGCCGGTAGAAGAATGAACGGCTCCTCATGCCGGGGGTTCTCGCGCTTCGTCCCGTACCTGCTGGTCGGTCATCGAACTTCATGTGGCACGTTCAGCTAGCGCGCGTTCTCAGATGGTCAGTCGCGGCGCGTCGTTATTCGACCACTCGAGTAGTCATTTTTGTCGTCACGCACTCGTCGCTTGGCAGTCTCGTCAAGGTTCGATACTCGGCTGGGTCTGGAGGTTACGACATGCGCAGATACACGTCCGCTTTGGCCATCTTTTCCATCCTCGCCGCAGCTGCTTCGACGTATGCAGACAGCGCCATCACGCTTCCGACCACCGATGTGGACGATGGAAGCTGGACCGAGTTCAACCACGATCTCGCCGGCACACGAGACAATCGATTGGAGACGAAGCTTTCCAAGTCCAACGTCGCGGGCCTCCGGATCAAGTGGCAGATCCCGGCGGCTGGTCCGGTGAACGGCACACCCGCCGTCGCGGACGGCCAGGTCTACGTGGGGGACGGCGCCGGCGTCGTCTACGCGCTCACGACCTCGGGGAGCATCGTCTGGCAGGTCCAGGTGAAGTCGGCTGTGACCGCGAGCGTGACCGTCGTCGGACCGCTGCTGGTGTTCGGCGACCTCGCCGGCAACCTTTACGGGGTTCGCCGAGACACGGGAAAGATCGCCTGGACGACACATCCCGATTCGCACCCTTACGCCGCCATCTTCGGGTCAGGCGTGAGGATCGGGCCGTTCGTGGCCTTCGGCATCTCGTCCAACGAAGAGGCCGCCACGCAGGACCCGAGCTATCCGTGCTGCTCCTTCCGCGGGTCCGTGGTTCTCCTGAACGCGCTCACCGGCAACGTCATCTGGAAGAGCTATTTGATCTCGGATTCCGACCACGCCGCGGGGGCGTCCGGGGCCGCGGTCTGGAGCACACCCACGTTCGACGTCCTTACGCAGACCATCTTCGTGACGACCGGTAACAATTACTCGACTCCCACCACCGCCACGAGCGACGGGTTCATCGCGCTCGACGCGCGCACCGGCGCGATCAAGTGGACGCATCAGCTCGTGCCCAACGATAGCTGGAACTACCGCTTCCCGTACGCGCCCGGGTCGACCGTCGACGCGGACTTCGGTGACTCGCCGCAGGTGTACACGCTCCCGAATGGGCGTCGCGTCGTGGGCGCCGGCGGCAAGAGCGGCTTCTATCACGTGCTCGACGCGCGAAGCGGGGCGCTGGTCAACCAGATCCAGGTCGAGCCCGGCGGCGTTCTCGGCGGCCTCTTCGCCGATACTGCGGTGGCCAACGGCGTGGTGTTCGCGAACGGAATCAACTGGCCGGGCGACGCCGCGTCGCGAGGGTTGCCGCCGACGTCCGGCGATCTCGTCGCCATTTCCGGCGACGGCAGCAGCGAGCTCTGGAGGTTCACCACGCCCGGTTCGCCCGATCAGAGCGGGGTCGCGGTGGCGAACGGGGTCGTCTACTTCACGTCGTCGTTCGCGGGGACGCTCTTCGCGCTCGACGCGCGGACGGGTGCCCAGCTCGCTGCCGTTCAATACGGATTCGGCATCAGCGGCCCCGCGGTTGCGGACGGCCAGATCTACGTCGGATCGGGCATCAACTTCGGCGGCGTCACCGCGCCGGGAGCCATCACCGCTCTCGGGCTCTGAGCACTGCGATTCCCACCGCGCTCCAGGCAATCGACGACAGTGCGCGGCGCTACACGCGACGCCAGTGCTCGTCGATGCCGGGGGCGCGGACGGAGCTGTGAGCCCTCAGACTTCAGAAGCTCTTCACAAGCCGATAGCCGCCGAACCCGAGCGCGCCGACGAGTGCCAGCAAGAGGCAACCGAAAATCATCATGTACAGCATCGGGTGGCGATCGATCCACGCGAGGGTCTCGTACGCGGTTCGCTTCGCCAGGGTGACGTGACAGCCGATCGCGACGCGGCCCTCGAGAGCGTCGCGCAGACGGTCCTCGAACTCAGCGACGGACTGGAAGCGTTCGGCGCGGTCCCGGGCCATCGCCTTCAGGATGATGCGCATCCACGCCGCCGACGCCCCGTTCATCACGGCGCGGCTGACGGAGGCCTTTGCGTATTCCTTGTCGGAGATGATCGCACCGAGCACCTCCGTCACGGTCATCTTGTCGGAGAGCGGATGCTCGAGCGACAGCCACTCCAGGAGAATGACGGCGAGTGAGAAGACGTCGCTGCGCTCGTCGAGCTCGGCGTTTCGTCCTGCCGCTTGCTCCGGGGACATGTAGAGCGGCGTGCCCGCGAGCGAGCCGACCTGGGTCTCCTGCGTGCGGCGATCGTGTGTTTCCGTCGCGACGGGGTCGTGCCGTCGCGGCTCGGGTTCCACGGGGGCATCCTTCTGGATCGTCTTCGCCAGCCCCCAGTCGAGCACCGTCACCTCCCCGAACCGCCCGATCATGATGTTCGCCGGCTTCAGATCGCGATGGATCACGCCGCGTGCATGCGCGTACCGGATGGCGTCCAGCACTCCGAGGAAGATCCGTACGCGGTGCTCGGCCGTGTACTGGCTGGTGTAGGCAGGGTCATTCGCGCGGAGCTTCTCGATGATCTGCTCCATCGTCTCCCCGCTGATGTGCTTCATTACGAGGAACACCCGACCCGCGTCGTCCCGTCCGACGTCGTATACCGGGACGATTGCCGGGTGCTCGAGCTGCCCGACGATTCGCACCTCGTCGGCGAAACGCAGCAACGCTTCCTGCGACTCGACCTCGGTGTGAAGCCGCTTCACCGCCACCGTGCGCCGGATGTCGTTGTCGCGCGCCAGCTCCACGTGCCCCATCGCTCCTTCGCCGAGGACCCCCACTCGCTCGAAACGCGCCCGCTCCTCTGCCTTCGCCGCGCCGGAAACGGCGGAACGCCGCGGAAGCACCGTCGTGTGCCGCCCGGCGAGGGTCTTCGCTGGTTCCATCCCGCCCGGCGTGTCCGCGTCGGCGAGGAGCGTTTCACCGAGCTCCACGCGTGGCGGCGGCGGTTCCAGGCCGACGAGCGTGGCAGCCGCGGAGATCCCCAGGCCCCGCGCACCGTCCGGCACGCCATGCAAGAGCGTCGCTTTGAGAGAAGAAACCGGAGCAGGCATGGGAGGTGATGATAAAGCGCGCCCACGATTCGCGCGAGCACCGAGCGGCGTCCATCGAACCGCCACCGGCGACGCGCCGCGCGCGGCTTCTACAACAGGGATCGTTAGCGCTCGGATCGGTGTGGCATCCTTCACCACAATGACCCTGACCCCGCGCGGCGGAATTGCCATGGAAGTAGCGAGCCTTGCTCTGGCCGCGCGCATCCCGCTCAAACCGCGCTCGACCTTTCTGTATACTGGGGCTGACGCGGAGGGAGTGACCAGAGTGCCGCTTCAGCATCCTCAGGAAAAGTCCGCTGACCCGGGCGATAGAAACGCGGCAATGTCGCGCGTGGAGCTTCCGACGATCACCTTCGCCGCCGATGGCTGCGCCCTCGGCATATGGCGCAAGGTCACCGTCGCGGTGTGGACCGTTCAGATGACGCTCGAGCTCATCGCCGAGCTCGAGAAGCTGCTCAAGCTCGCCGCGGGCAGGTACTCGACATTTTCCTCGGTTCATCTGGTCAGGGGCAGCGTCAGGCTCCCACCGGCAGACGGGCGAGCGGCGCTCAAGGACCTCACGAAGCGCTACGGGGGTCGCATCGTGTGCAGGGCGACGATGCTCGATGAGAGCGGCTTCTGGGCGACCGCAATTCGGGGCATCGTGACGAGCTTGCACGTGTTCGAAGGTCGCGAGACGCGCACGCGGTTCTTCGATGACGTCCACAAGCTCTCCGACTGGGCGGCGCCCGTGCACAGCGTCGTGACCGACGATCCGGTCACGCCCGCGGACTTGCGGCGCACGCTGCAGTGGATGCTCGACCGCCCGAGCGTGCGGCCGCGCTGATAGCAGGCGCAAGCGTCTCCTCGGAGCGTTGTCACCTGGCGACGATGTCGATGCGCCAGGCGTCGATGCTGGTCGCGTTCTGGTCGTGGATGACGCCCGCGATGAATCCGCCGGGAACGGTGGCCATCCCACCGACGATCGAGAAGGTCGGTTCGGGAAATCCGGTGACCTGCGAAAATCCCATCACGGCGAGGGAATAGGCTCCGCCGAAGAAGGTCACGCGCTCCTGGTTCGAGCCGTCGGGCTTCATGCGCCAGAGGTCCGCGCCCAGGCCGTCGCGTCCGATGCTCGTGTAGACCCAGCCGTCACCGCGGAAGTGCGAGAACTCGTGGTACGCATTCGAGCCGTTCACCGGAGGCGTGAGTAGCGTCGCCGGCAGGTCGGGCAGCTGCTCGGAGAGGCGGAAGAGCTGCAGGCAGGAGGTCAGGTTGCAGTTCGTCACTCCGTCGTTCGAAGCGAAGATGATGTCCGTCGTTCCCGACAACCAGCCGTAAGCTTCCACGAGGACCGAGCCACTGCTTCGTGGCTGCCAGACGACGTCGGAGGCGACGGAGGTCCGGTCGGGGCTCAAGGTGCTGACGTGGAGGGTGAAGCGGCCGATGGGCGAGACTTCCACCGGCGTCTGCACCATCTCCGTCCAGGCCATCTTCGCGCCGTCCGGCGACAACCGTGGCCAGATCGCGCCCCTCTGACAGCTGTTGCAATACGAGGGCACGAGGGTGGAGACCACGCCGGTGTTGCGGTCGAGGATGTCGATCGAATTCGAAGACCCTTTTCCAGGTTCCGCCCCCGAGGTGGCCTTGTCCCATCCCCGCGCGATCACGAGCAGGACGTAGCGACCGTCCGGCGTCATGTCGCCCGCCCCGCGGTGGCCATCGTACGGAGGAAGCAGCGGCTGCCCCTCGCAGCGCGTATTCCCCAGGTACGCGTCGAACAGCCCGTTCGACCCACGGACGTTGAACGCCATCAGCGCCCCGTCCGCCGTCGCAGCAGCCGGCGAGCAGTTCGACTTGATCAGCTGCGCAGAGACTTCGATGGGAGAATCGCTTCCTCTACCGACGATCGCGCCGGGAATCTGATTCGTGGACGCGTCCGGGGTGGGGCTCGTGGAAGCGCCGCCGTTCGAGCCAGTGGCGCCACCGCTCGCGCCAACGGGTGCGCCGCCCGTTGCGCTGGATGCGCCGCCGCTCGGGCTCGTGGAGGCTCCGGCGGTGGGGTAGCCCTGGTCCGACGTTCCGCAGGCGCTGACGGCAACGAGGGCCAGGACGCCGAGTTTTGCGAAAGGGTGGGGCGCCGAGATGGCTGGCATGAGGGAGCTCCGGTTCCGGGAGCAGCGGGAAGAGCAGCGGCCGTGCCAGGTGTACGGCGCGATCGCATTCGCTGCCTGCGGCGCGAAAAACGCTGGCCCTGAGGACGCGCGTGAACGAAACGCCACGCTGCCGGTGCATCCAGAGGTTCACGAGCTCGTCTCGACGCCGCTGCTCGCGCTTGCTCGGCGCCGTGCGGGCAGGGACGCGCAGCATCGAGTTCATCGTTCACAG
>CAYUAW010000282.1:1841-3070 GCA_964442485.1 uncultured Polyangiaceae bacterium | reverse complement strand
CTCGAGTCATGTGCCACGTGTGCCAGCTCCGGGGGCGTTCGCCATTGCTCGGGGAGATAGCGACGCTCTGCCGGTTCCCGCTATCGTGAACGGCCTTCATCGTCAGCCGATCGCAATGTCGCGGGATTCTCCCTGGTTGCATGGGACTCCGTTAGCCCCGGCGCGCGCGTGTGGTTCACGTGCGCTCACGTATCACGTCGAGTCGAAGAGCGTTGCCACGCTGCATTTCGTGCTAAATACGGGCCACGCAGGAAGGACATCGCCATGAATTTGCTTGGCGTACGGGCTGGGCTCGTCGTGTTTCTCGTCGCGCTCGGTGGGCGAGCGCAGGATGCGGGGTCGGAAGACGCGGGGGCGGGCGTTTGCCACGACACGGCCGAGTGCGCTCCGCCGAAGCCATATTGCGATACCGCACGATCGGTGTGCGTGCAGTGCCAGGGGGACGCGAACTGCCTCGGCATAGGAGGGTTCTGCGATACGACCCTTGGCGTCTGTGCGGTCTGTCGCACGGGCGCGGATTGCTACGGGCAAACGCCCTATTGCAGCAGGGCTCTGAACAGGTGCGTCGAGTGCGTCTCCGACGGCAACTGCGGCAAACTCGGCATCAAGTGCGTGGACGGCCTGTGCGGCTCCTGCGGCGACGGCATCTGCAGCCCCAAGGAGCGCTCGGCACAGTTCGGCCTGTGCAGCGACTGCTACGCAGGATGCCCGGCGAAGGACTTGAAGTCCGGCGTGGGTGACAAGCTCGCGACGGCGAGCCTCTCGCCGGGGCTCGATACATTGACCACGGGGTGTGGGATTGCTGCCAGCTCGACGGCCTCGTACTCTTGGACTGCTCCTTCGACTGGCACGTATCAATTCGACGGGGGGACCAACTCGGCCGTGTCGCTGCTCACGGACAGCTGCGGCGGTACTCCGCTGGTGTGCTGGGGAACTCCCGGCGCGGAAGCGTACCTCGCCGGCGGGCAACGCGTCGTCATCCTCGTCGGCACCTTTGCGACGAGTCCCTCGAGCGTCACGCTGGGTATCAGCCGGATCAACGTCTGCAATCCGATGTTGTGCCCATTTGTGGTCGGCGCCGGCCCCTGTTGCACGCCCGACGGCTCATGCGGGAGTGTGTCCCCCGACGGCACATGCCAGGCAAGTGTCGACGGCGGCTTCGGAACAGGTGGGTTCGTCAACGGAAGCGGCGGTTTCGTCGAGAGCGGCGGTTTCGTCGGGAGCGGCGG
>CAYUAW010000282.1:0-1741 GCA_964442485.1 uncultured Polyangiaceae bacterium | reverse complement strand
GGCGGCTTCGTCGAGAGTGGCGGCTTCGTCGAGAGCGGTGGTGGACTCGTGTTGGGAGGCACCGGAGGCCGCAGCTCCACATCGACCGCAGGCAACCCGTCGACGGACAGAGACGGCGGAGTCCTGCCCACGAGGAGTCCGAGCGTATCCGGCGGCTGCGGATGTAGCGTACCGACCGAGCCTTCGCCACGCTGGCCAGCGCTCATGGCGCTCGCGACCCTCGGCGCGATGGTCGCGCGCCGGCGACGACCTGGTCGACGCCACGCGGCTACACGATGACGAGCCGCACGCGAAGGTCACCGGGATCGGACGTCGCTGCGGTTTCACGAGCATGACCACGACGACGACCTCGACGTTGGTCGGCGCCGACCGGCTCAGTGTGGCTCAGTTGATCTTCCCGACGTCGTTCGAACACGGCTCGAAGAGCTTGCCGTCGAGGTCGAGGCCGAACAGCGCGCCCACGATGTTCGCGCTGATGTCGGCGCTGCAGAACTTTGCGGTCGACTCTCCGTCTTCCGTGTACTCGGCGTCCCACGCGGGCTTGCCGGCGGACGTGTAGGGCGCGAGGGTGTCGCACTCGGAGTACTTGTTGCATTCCTCGTCCAGGATGCCGTCGAAGTACGATTCGAGCTGCTTCACCTGGTCGAGGTCGTTCTTCTGGAAGATGGCGAGGCCGAGCCCGTGCGCCGTGGTGGCCAGCCACTCGTTGTAAGCGAGCTGATCGGCAGCCGTGGTGCTGAAGCCCGGGCTGTTCTGGTAAGAGTCGATGTTGTCCGGCTCCACGGCATCGAAGCCCTTCATCTGACACTGGGTGAACCGAGCCTGCATGATCTGCTGCAGCTTCGCGTAGTTCGGCCCGGAAGGCCGCACGTCGAGCCACAGCTCGCCGGGCCAGCCTTGCACGTCAGCGCCTTTGAGCGAGGCGGGAAAGTCCGCGTCGTCCGGACGACCGGGCTCGTACGTCCCGGCGTCCATGTAGCAGACGACCTTGATGCCTTTCGCGTGAAGGGCGGCGACCTCCTGTGCGTCGTTGTTCCATCCGTCGATGTCGTAAGCGCCGACGTTGCGCGTATTGTCCGGTGGAGCGTTCTGCAGATCCCAGAAGAAGGTGGTGTTCTTGGCAGGCTTCCACCTCGTGCCGCTCGTGGCGCCTCCGGAACCGCCGGCGCTCGCGCCGCCATTGCTCGGGTTGCCGCCGCTCGCGCCGCCCGCGCCGGAGCTCACGCCTCCGCTCGATGTCCCGCCGCTGGATGTTCCCGGAGTGCCGCCCGGGCCGTTCGGCGTTCCGCCGCCGGCCGTTCCCGGGGCGCCCCCCGGGCCGTTCGATGACCCGCTCCTGTTGCCTCCTCCGGTCGCGGCGCCAGTCGACGTGGTTCCACCGAAAGTGCCGCTGCTGCTCGTGCCTCCCGTGCCCTGACCCGCGTTCATGGCCCCCGCTCCGCCTGCAGCGTTTCCCTGCACGGCGCCCCCCGTGCCTCCTGTACCGCCAAAAATGCTGTCAGTTCCGTTACTTCCGTCGGAGGCGCAGCCGTAGAGAAGGAGGGCGAGAATGGCGATGGAACGAAGGCGCATGCGTTCTGAGTGGCTCCTTCGCCCGACTGTTGGTCAAAATCGCGAACGATTCGCGCATTCGACGGGCGGCGCCCCACCGCTCGCTGACGCTCGGCGCCAACCACCGCGAGGAGACCTGGGCCGCTCAGTCTCCCTGGACTTCGTACGAGACGATGTGCGGGGGCTCCGC
>CAYUAW010000281.1:0-9960 GCA_964442485.1 uncultured Polyangiaceae bacterium | reverse complement strand
CTTCTCCTGGCTGCCCCTCGGAGAGAAATCCTCCAAGGCCGCGAGCGCAGAGTGAGCGGTGCGCCGTTGACCCTGCACGCACTCCTCGACGAGGTCGACCACGTCATCTGGGACTGGAACGGCACCCTGCTCGACGATCACGAGCATTGCGTGGCCGTCCTGAACCGCATGCTGCGGGCGAAGGGCCTCCCCGAGACGGACGCCTCGCGCTACCGCCTGCACTTCGATTTCCCGGCGAAGAGCTACTACGAGCGCCTCGGCTTCGACGTGGGGCCCCGCGCATGGGAGGAGCTCGCGACCCTCTTCATCGAGACTTACGACGAGGGAGTCGATGGCTGCTCGCTCCAGCCCCATGCTCCGGAGGTGCTCGCGCTGCTCGAGCGCGACGGCAAGACGAGCTCAGTCCTCTCGGCCGCGCGTCATGCCACGCTCGAGCCGCTGCTCGAGCGCCACGGCATTCGCCGGTTCTTCACGGAGATCGTCGGGCTGTCGGATCACTACGCGCGCGGCAAGCTCGATCTCGGTGTGCAGTGGATCCGAGCGCGCCGGATGACGCCGTCGCGTGCTCTCCTCATTGGCGACACGGTTCACGATTTCGAGGTCGCGACGGCGATGGGCGTCCGCTGTGTGCTCCTCGCTGCCGGTCACCACGCGCGCGAGCGCCTCGAAGCGTGCGGGTGCCCCGTCGTCGACGGCCTCGACGAGCTCGTCGGGGCTTAGAGCGGCTTAGAGCCAGGCGCCCGCTGGATCCGCTTGCGCATTTCCCGCGAGCACGTCAATTTCATGCGATGACGACGGCACGCTCGGGGCTGGTCGCGTTCGGGGTGGTGGTCGCGCACGCCGTTTCGGCGTGCAGCAGCTCGGACGCCACGACCGGGAACAGCAGCGGAGGCGCCACCAGCGCCGGCGGCGCGTCCGGCACGGGCGCGGTCACTGCAACTGGGGGCGGGCACCAAGCAGCGGGCGGGAGCGGCGGGCAGAGCGGAAGCACGGGCAGCGGTGGCGCGAGCTCGGGCACTGGCGCCGCAGCAAGCGGCGGCGCGAGCTCTAGCGCCGGCGGCGCACCAAGCGGCGGCGCGAGCGCGGGTGCGGGCGGTACGGCAAGCGGCGGCGCGAACTCGGGTGCGGGCGGTACGGCGAGCGGCGGCGCGAGCTCGAACACGGGCGGCGCGGCCACGGGCGGCACGTCGACGGGCGGCAGAGCCAGCGGCGGCACTGGCTCCAGTGCCGGCGGCACGAGCGCCGGAGGCACGAACGGTTCCGGCGGAGCAGCGGGGGGAGCTCCGTGCGGAGGGCGTCGCGGCCTGACCTGCGCCGCGAACGAATATTGCGACTACGGGCAGGGGCCCGCGTGCGGCGCCGCCGACAACGGGGGCACGTGCCTGCCGCGCCCAAACGTGTGCACGAAGGACTGCCCCGGCGTCTGTGCCTGCGACGGCAATTTCTACTGCAACGCTTGCACTGCTCGGGCAGCCGGCAGCGACGTGACCACCGGAAACAGCTGCAGACCCGACGCCGCGGCGGGAGGGAACCTGTGCGGCAACGACAACGACTGCGCCGCGGGGCTAAAGTGCTGCTACCCGTGCGGCATCCCGGGTTGTCAGAACAAGTGCATCGTGCCGCTCAAGCCGGGCCAGTGCCCGCTGTATCCGTGAAGCGCGCGCGGTGTGCACGCCGGCTGAGCGCCATGAGCGCGAAACTCGCCGCGCGCCGCGACGAAGCCGCGCAGAGCCTCCGGTCGCACCGATCAAAATAGCGGCGGCTGCCTGGCGTAGTCCCTGGCGATCGATCGAACCGTCTCGGTGGAGAAGGGCTTGGCGATGTGCGTGTTCTCCGTGGTCGCCAGGAATTTCTGCGTGCGCGGAGTAAACGCGCCGCCCGTCATGAACACGATGCGCCGGGCCTGGTCGCGGTTTGCCGTTCGCACGCTCTCGTAGACTTCGATGCCAGAGATGTCCGGCATCATCACGTCGCAGAAGATCACGTCGAACCCTTTCGAACTAGCGATTGCGGCGAAGGCGTCCCGCGCGGACGTCGTCAAGGTGACGTCGTGGAGGTCCTTCAGCATGCGCTGCAACGCCGTGGTGACGGCGAGATCGTCGTCTATGATCAACACCTTCCCTCGCCGGGTGGCGAGCGGAGCCGGCGAGGACGTTCGTGTCGTGGTCGGTTCCGTTGCAGCAGCCGGAATCGACACGCGAAATGTCGTGCCTTGACCGGGTTTGCTGTCGACCTCGATCTCTCCGCCGAGGCCGGTGACCAGGTTCTGGCTGATGGCGAGGCCCAGGCCCATACCGGCCCCGACCTCCTTCGTGGTGAAGAAGGGGTCGAAGATCTGCTGGACGATGGCGGGCGGAATGCCGACGCCCGTGTCCTTGATCTCGGCCACGGCCCGGCCCGCGGTATCCGTATAGGTGACTATCCCGATCTCGTGCAGCTGGGCCTATCCATCCGGGATGGCCTGGGCGGCATTCACCAGCAGATTCGTGAACAACTGGACGAGCTCTCCCTCGCTGGCGTGGACGTGAGGAGTCGTTCCGTAGTTGATGACCAGACGAGCACGGTGCCGGATCTCGTGCGCGGCCATCCGCGTCGCGGCGCCGAGCGCGTCGGGAAGGTCGACGAGGGCCTTGGGCGTCTTCTCAACGCGTGCGAATTCGCTCAAACGGCGGACGATGCGCTTGACGCGTTCGGCGGCGTCGCTGGCCTCATCGAGCACCCCCGATGCGTCGTTCAGGAGGTTCAACGCCGAGGCGCTGGCGGGCGCCTGCAGCGCGCTGAGCTCGTTCGACGCCTTCCGGATGGCGTCGGCTGCGAACACCAGATTCGCCATCACCGCGGTGAGCGGGTTGTTGATCTCGTGGCCCATCCCGGCGGCCATCGTGCCGAGCGAGGCGAGCCGCTCCGACTGCGCGAGCCGTCGCTCGAGCTTGTTGCGCTCGGTGACGTCGCGAAACACGACTACGCCGCCGAGCACGTTGCCCTTCTCGTCCACGATAGGAGCCGAACTGTCGTCGACGGCCACCTTGGCCCCGACGCGGTCGAGAAGCGACGTGTCGGCGGCCAGCTGCACGGCGAAGCCCTGCGTGAGAGCTTGCCCGACCGGGCTCTGCACGGGCTCACCTTCCGGTCCGACGAGACGAAATACTTCGGTGAGGGGATGCCCCTGGGCGTCCACGCTCCGCCATCCGGTGATCGCTTCGGCGGCAGCGTTCATGAACGTGATCCTCTCTCCTGGATCCGTGGCGATGACGGCGTCCCCGATCGAGCGGAGCGTCGTCGAAAACCACCGCTCTCGCTCGGCGAGCTGCGACTCCAGCTGGTGCCTGTGGCGAGCGACCTCCACGGCCGTCCGGAGCTCTCTGTCGTTGAAGGGCTTGATCAGGTACCCCGACGGCGAGATCGCCATGGCTCGTGCGAGGGTCGCCTCGTCGGAATGTGACGTGAGAAACACGATGGGGATCCCGTATTCGTTATGGATGACATCGGCGGCGTCGATGCCATCCATCGTTCCCTGTAGCTTGATGTCCATCAGCACCAGCTGTGGCTTCAGGCCGGCGGCCGCATCGATGGCTTCGCGTCCGGTGGCGAGTGGCGCCGGGACGTCGTAACCGAGACGCTGCAGCGTCGTCTGAAGGTCGTCCGCTATCAGCGCTTCGTCTTCGACCACCAGGATTCGAGCATTCATCAAAGCGTGCCTCCAGACAGCAAAGGAAAACGCAAGGACCAGCGGGTTCCGCCGCCACCCATCCGGTTCAGGGTGACTTCCCCTCGGAGCTGCCGTGCGAACGTCTTCACGAGGTGCATGCCGAGCGTCCGGGATTTCGTCAGGTCGTAGTCGGCTGGCATCCCCACGCCGTTGTCGGTCACGGAGAGCACGAGGTCGCTGCCATCGGCGTTCACGACGATCTTCACCTCCGGACGGGCGCTCATGGTCTCCGGAAAGGCGTGCTTCAGGGCGTTCGACGTGAGCTCGGCCAGCACGAGCCCCCACGGGACTGCGAGGTCCATCGGCAAGGACACTCCGGTGGCTTCGACCGTCACGCGCGCACGGGCGAAGCTTCCGTGCGTCCGCATGAGTGCCTGGACGAGGCTCTCGCCGTATTCCAGGAGGTCGACGCCGCCCAGATTCTTCGATTCGCAAAGCCTCTCGTGAAGGAGCCCGATCGCCGCCACGCGATCGCGGCTGTCGCTGAAGGCGGCCCTCGCCAGCGGATCACTCAGACGGTCACCGTGCAACTTGAGCAGGCTGGAGACGACCTGCAGGTTGTTCTTCACGCGGTGATGTACCTCGCGGAGAAGGGCGTCCTTCTCCGCCAGGTGACGCTCGCGCTCCTGGTTCATCCGATGGCGGTCGGTGACGTCGGCGGCGGTGACGGCAACGCCAACTTCCAGAGGCACGACGCGGATGTGGTGCCAGGAACTCACCATCGCTGCGTCGACGGTCCGGAGCTCGGCCTCGCTGGGTACTCCCGTGTCCGTGACTCGCCGGAATCGGTCGATGAGCTCGTCGCTCGGGATGTCCGAGGTCAGCGTGGACTGGGGCGCCCCGATGAGCGCTCCTCGCTCACGATGGAAGAGCTCGGTCGCGGCTCGATTGCAGTCCAGGACCCGAAAATCCTCGATCTTGCCGGTTCCATCCCGGATGGTAGCGGCGATGTAGAAGGCGTCGTTCATGCCCTCCGCCGCCGCGCGGAACCTCGATTCGCTCTCTTGCAAGAGCTTCTCGGCGCGTGCCCTCTCCGTGATGTCGCGGGTGACCTTCGCGAATCCGCGCAGGCGTTTCTGGTCGTCGAACAGGGCAGTGATGACGACCCTCGCCCAGAACCGCGAGCGGTCCTTGCGCATGCGAAAGGCCTCGTCCTCGTATCGGCCGTCCCGGAGCGCCGTCTCGAGCGCACGCTCCGGCTTGCCCGCGGCGCGATCGTCGTCCGAATAGAAGCAAGAAAAGTGACGTCCGATGATCTCGGTGGCGGTGTAGCCCTTGCTACGTTCCGCGCCTGTGTTCCACGTGACGACGTTTCCCGTCGGGTCGAGCATGAACACGGCGCAGTCCTCGACTCCTTCGATCAAGAGCCGCAAGCGTTCTTCGGAAGCTTCGAGGGACGCATACGTCTTCGCGAGCTCCGCCGAGCGCTGGTGCACGCGGCTCTCGAGCAGGTCGTTGGCCTCGCGAAGCGCGTTGTCCGAGCGCTTTCGCTCGGTGATGTTTCGATTGGTCTCGAGGACGTAGTCCCCCCGAGGATCGCGCACGAGCACCATGCGCGACTCGACGACGAGCAAGTGACCGTCCCGGGCAGTGTGGACCAGCTCGCCTTCCCACGCGCCGTCACGCTCGAGTTGAGCGAGGAGCGCAGGGATGCCGTCCGTGGTCTTGGTGCCGAGCAAGGTGTGGCTGACGCGACCGATGGCCGACCCTGCCGGGAACCCGTAGAGGAGCTCGGCGCCTCGATTCCAGAACGTGATCAACCCGTCCCAGTCCCACGCAAGGACCGCGTCGTAGGTCTGATTGATCATCGCGGCCTGACGCCCGATGAACGCAGCGGTCTCCTCCGCGCGCTGGTGAGCCGCATGCATCGAGCCGCCGAGCAGCGAAATTCCGAGGCCCGTCGCGGCGTAGAGAGCGAGCCCGAGTTGCTCCTGCGCGCCGTGCACCGAGAACGTTCCCCGCGGCGAAATCAGGAAGAAATCCGCAGCGAGGCCGCCGGTCACGACCGCCGCCAGTGCCGGCCCTCGGCCGCCGTACCACGCAGTGAACAGCACGGCGAGGAAGAGAATTGCGAACGGGAATTTGTCGCCGACGAGCGGATCGAGCGCAAGCCGGAGCGACACCGCAAGGGTAACGGTGGCGAGCGCGCACCCGTAGCGCAACACGAGCGCGCGCAGACGTGGAGGCATGTCCGTAGCCCCTGCGGACGGCGATGTGACGCCGCTGATCGCATTCATGGTCATCAGGCGTGCTCCCGATCAGCGACCCCAACGGTCCGCGGCCTGAACGACGATCTCCCCTGCATGCAATCACTCACCGCGGACCGCCCGGAGACGCGTCGAGCACCTCGCGAAGCCTTCGTGCCAACGACTCGGATGTGAAGGGCTTCTGAAGGAACGCCATCCCGCTCTCGAGTACGCCGTGGCGAACGATGCAGTCGTCGGTATAGCCAGACATGCACAGCACCTTCATTTCGGGGCGGGGCACCGCGAGCCGCTTCGCCAGCTCGGCGCCACTCATTTCCGGCATGACGACGTCCGTCAGCATGAGGTGGATGGTACCAGGGTGCTTTTCGCAAAGGACAAGGGCGTCAGCGGCGTCGTGGGCGACGATGACGCGATACCCGTTCCGCTCCAGGATGCTGCGCGCCACGACTCGCACCTGCTCTTGATCTTCCACGAGCAGGATCGTCTCCGACCCTCGAAGGTCGACCGGGGGCGACGACTGCCCAGCAAGGTCGGCCTCCGCGTCGATCCGCGGGAGGTAAACCTTGAACGTCGTCCCATTGCCGGGTTCACTGTAGACCCACACGCACCCGCCGGACTGCTGGGCGATGCCGAACACGGTCGAAAGTCCGAGCCCGGTTCCTTTTCCCGCTTCCTTGGTCGTGAAGAAGGGTTCGAAGGCGCGCGCCTGGGTTGCGCTGTCCATGCCGACGCCCGTGTCGCTGACGGCGAGCATCACGTGCGGCCCTGGGGTCGCGCCGAGGTGCTCGCGTGCGTACTCACCGTCGAGATCGACGTTGCCGGTTTCGATGGTGAGCTTGCCTCCCGTCGGCATCGCGTCGCGAGCATTGACGACCAGGTTCATGATGACCTGCTCGATGTTGCTCGGATCCGCCAGTACTCGTCCGAGTTCCTGCGCGGGCACCGAGATCAGAGCGATGTCCTCACCGAGGATACGCCTGACCATCTTGTCCATCCCCACGAGCACTACGTTCAAGTCGAGCACCTTGGGGGCGACGATCTGCTTGCGGCTGAACGTGAGAAGTTGCCGGGTTAGGTCTGCGGCGCGAAGCGCTGCCTTGCAGATCTCCTCGACGTCGCTTCTCGTCGGATCGCCGGGCTTCGCGGAGCCCAGGATCATCTCGCCATAACTCAGAATGACGGACAGCACGTTGTTGAAGTCGTGGGCGATGCCGCCGGCCAGGCGCCCGACTGCCTCCATCTTCTGTGCATGGCGCAGTTGCTCTTCCGTGCTGCGGAGCGCCTCCTCGGCCTTGCGCTGTGAAGTGAGATCGCGCACGGTCACGGACGAGCCGACGACCTTGCCCGAGACATCGAGGATGGGCGCGAGCGAAGCCGACACGACGACATCGGTTCCGTCCTTGCGTCTCCGAACCGTCTCGAGGTGGTCGACCCTTTCCCCCGAGGCGACGCGGTCGAGGAGAGCGCGCACTTCGTCGAGTCGGTCGGGCGGGACGATCAGGGAGAGTGGCTGGCCAATGGCTTCCGCGGCGGAGTAGCCGAAGAGTCGCTCGGCAGCCCCGTTCCAGCTCGTGATGGGACCGTCGAGCCCCTTGCTCACGATCGCATCGTTGGAGCTTTGCACGACGGCAGCCAGCAGCGCGCGCATCTCCTCGGCGTCCCGGCGCGCCGTGACGTCCGTGATGACGGCAATGCGCGCGTCACGGCCACCGAACACGAATGCCCGCGACGCGTACTCGGCGAAGAAGCGCGAGCCGTCCTTGCGGCGATGACACGCGGTGCCCCCGGATTCGGGTTCTCCGGGAGCGGCCAGTGTCGCCCCGGCAAGATCGCCCGTATCGATGCGGAGATCCGAGATCTTCATCAGGAGCAACTCGCCGTGCGCGTAGCCGTAGAGACGGAGCGCCGCGTCGTTGACGGCGAGCAGATCGAGCGTCTCGGCGTCGAATACCAGCAGAGGAATCGGGCTCCCTTCGAACAGGAATCGATTCGCACTCTCGGATTCGCGCGCCGCTTCGTTCGCATTGACAGCCGCCGCGCGAGCTGCACGCTCGGCGGCGTATGACCGCGCGTTGGCGATGGCCAGCGCGGCATGGTCGGCGACGCTCTGGACCAAGTGAAGATCGGCTTCGGTGTAGCGATTGTCGGGACCGGACCGCAAGAGCGACGCGACGCCGACGGTCTTCCCGCGGCACACCAGCGGAACGATGATCACGCTCCCCACGCTCAGCCGCTCGAGGATCTCCCGATATTGAGGGGACGTCGAGGCCGCGAAGTCGGCGGCAGAGATCCTGGAGATGAGGAGGGCCTGGCCGGAAGCGGCCACCCGGCCAGTTGCCCCTTCGCCGACGCGTTGGGGATGCGTGGTCAGGAGTTCGCGGGCCCACGCGACCATCTCGGGCTCGCGGTGATGAGCCGCGCCCGTTTCGAGCATCGTGCCATCCTCGCTCACGGCGCGAATGGCGCAAAGATCGCCGAGGAGGTCGGCGAGGCGCCGCGCGACTACAACGAGCAGCCGATCGTAGTCGCCCGTCGCGTCCGAGAATTCGTGCGACGCTTCGGTGAGGAGGCGAAGGCGTGCGGCCATTCGCTCGCGCTCGGCGAGCTGACGCTCCGCCTCTTCGAGGAGATGCGCCGTCGCGAGCGCGAGTGCCGCGTGCTCGGCGAGACTCTGGACGAGCGCGAGATCCTGCTCGTCGAAAGCCGACGCCTGTTCGCCGTGCCTGCTCAGGCCGAGCGCGCCGATGACGCGTCCACGCAGACGCAACGGCACGACGAGCGCGCTCTTGACGTGCATGCCTCGCGCGAACTGCAGCACGTCCGGTGCGGCTCGCCCCTCGAGTTCGCCGGTGCTCGCTTCGATGTGCGGCATGAAGAACGGCGTGCTCGTCTCGAAGACGTGCCGCATGCCCGGATGAGCATCGATGCGGCGCGGACCGCCCGCAGCGAGGTGCGCGCGGAACGTCGAAAGGAGGTCGGGATCCGGCGCGTGCGCGTGCGCGGTGGTGAAATGTGCGCCGTCATCCGTCACGAGGCCGAGCGCGCAAGCGCACTGCAATGCCTCTGCGATCTCGCGGACCACGGCGTCGAAGAGGCGCGCGGGCGCCAGACTAGCCTCGGAGAACGCTTGCGTCGCCTTCGCAAGGACGCGCAAACGCTCCTGGGAGCGCTGAGCCTCGGCCGCGTGAGGCCGCTCCTCGGCGAGCTCCCGGCTTCCGGTGACGTTGCGGAGAGTCGTGACGATGGCCCCGACACACGGATCCGCGATCAGGTTCCTCCCGGTCGCCTCGAGCCAAAGGTAGGACCCGTCACGGTGTCGCGCTCGATATACGAAAGTATGGTCGACGGAATGGGTGGCGCGGAGGCTCGCGAACGCGCTCGACACGGGCTCGCGATCGTCGGGGTGCACGTTCGCAAAGAAATCGTTGCCCACCAGGTCGGAGGGCGCATGACCGCTGATTCGCTCGACGGCAGGGCTCACGTACAGGGTGGTCCCATCGGCTGCGATCAGGGAGATGGCATCGCGGCCATTCTCGACGATGGCGCGGAATCGCCGTTCGCCGCGCTCGCGGACGAGCTCGATCTCGTCGTCCTCGCTGGCGTCGTTCGTGTCGAACGCCACCCCTCCGTCCGGAAGCGGAACGTGTAGCGAGGTGAGGCGGTTTTCGCGGTCGTCCGTATGGATGATGCGATGCCAGCGCCCGACGAGTGCCTTCCAGTTTCCCCGCCACATGACGCCTCGCGCTTTCCCGAGCCGACAGCCGTCCGCCGGTTTGGCCCTCGCTACGCAAGCCGCATGCCACGGGGCAGGTGTCGCGTGGCCCATGAATGGGCGCAGCAAATGGTGCGCTCGCGCATTCCGTGCGAGTCGGCGCCGTCCTTGCGCCCCGAGGAACTCTGGGCCTCCCAGCCGCCGTTCAACGGACGGGCACCTTCACGGGGGCACCTTGAATTCAGGGACGCGCACCACCTACCCGGCCGCCGCCTGACCTTGCAGGAAGGAGCGGAGCCGGGGCATGAGATTCTGACGGACGGCGTCCGGTC
>CAYUAW010000280.1:6289-10029 GCA_964442485.1 uncultured Polyangiaceae bacterium | reverse complement strand
TCCGGCTCCGCGCGGCGTAGCCGGACCGGGACGCCGTTCAGGATCGACTGCCCGACGACGGATTCCACCTCGGCGTCGTCCGTCCAATCGTTCATCGACACGCCGGGGCGTCGGCTGGCGGTGCGCTGGAACGAGCCGACGGCCGAGTGTCCCCAGCCGTGCGGCAAGCTGACGACGCCCGGGCGCATGTCGTCGGTGAGCCTTATCGGTACGCGTCCCGCGTGCACCCGACTCTCCAGCCACGCGACGTCACCGTCGTCGAGCCCCGCGGCCCGCGCGTCCTCGGGATGCACGAAGAGCACGCAACGCTCCTTGCCGCTCACCAGGGACGGCAGGTTGTGCATCCAGGAATTGTTGCTGCGTACCTCGCGGCGCCCGATGAGGAGCAGCTCACCGGCCTCCTGAGTACGCGGGATCTCGCGGGCGAAGCTCTCCAGCGCTTCGACGAGAGGCGGTGCGTCGAGATGAATGCGGCGATCGCGGTGGGTGACGCGATCGCGCACGCCCGGTTCGAGCGGTCCGAGATCGATGCCGTGGGGCGCGTCGCGCAGCGCCTTTCCGTCGAGGCGCCGTGACCACGGCAGGAAGCGATCGCCGGAGCGACCGGTACGGAGCAGCGCGGTCGCCATGTCGGCGGGGGTCACGTCGTGCCCGAGCCGCCGCGCGACGCGGAGCAGGGCGTCGGGCGCCGGCAGGCCCAGGAACCCGCCACCGAGGCCCTCGGCGAGGGCGCGCATGATCTCCCAGTCGTGCCGCTCGTCGGGGCCCTTCGGCAACACCGGCGGTGAATGCCGGACGACGTTTCGCACGGTGAACGCCGGGAAGAAGAAGTCCAGGTGCTCCTCCGTGAGTGAGCTCGCCGGCGGCAGGATCACGTTGGCGTGCCGCGTCGTCTCGTTCACGTAGGGGTCGATCGAAACCATGAAGTCGAGGGACCCGAGCGCGCGCCCGAGCCGCTGCCCGTTAGGAACGGACAGCACGGGGTTGGCAGCGTAGGTGACGAGGCCATGAAGCTGGCCTTCCCCCGGTGTCTCGATCTCCTCGGCGAGGCACGCGGCGGGGAGATCCCCGAGCGTCTCTGGCAGGCCCCGGACCCGGCTCTTCCAGCGCCCGTGCCCATCCATCCCGGGCAAGCGCGAGATGCGGGTGACGTCCAGCGCCGGACGCGTGAAGAGCGCGCCCCCAACCGACCCCATGCAGCCTGCCGCGAGATTGACGAGATCGTTGGCGAAGGTCGCGAGGGTGCCGAAGCGATTGTTGCTGATGCCGATCCGCGAATAGACCACGCTTCGCTCGGTGGCCGAGAGCTCGCGAGCGAGCCGCGCCATCGTCTCGACCCGCACCCCGCACACGGCCGAGAGCCGCTCGAGCGACAGCTCGCGCACCACGCGCGCCACGGCCTCGAAGCCGCGCGTGAGCTCCGAGATCGCCCGCGTGTCGACGCGGTCCTCGTCGAGCAGGACCTTGAGCATGCCGAGCAGCAGCGCCGCATCGCCACCCGGCAAGATCGAGACGTGTTCGTCGGCCTCGCGCGCCGTCTCGGTGCGCCGCGGGTCGACGACCACGACACGGCCGCCGCGGCTGCGGATCGCGCGCAACCTCGCCTTCATGTTCGGCGCGGTGAGGAAGCTTCCGTTCGACACCACCGGGTTCGCGCCGAAGCAGAGGAGATAGTCGGTGCGCTCCAGATCGGGGATGGGTACCAGAAAGGAGCTGCCGTAGAGATAGTAAGACGTCGCGAAGCGCGGGCTCGTGTCCTGCGATCCCGTTCCGAACGACCGATGGGCTCCAACCGCACGCACCAGCCCGGCGCGCGCGAGGAGCGCACCCGGGTTGTGCACGATGGGATTTCCGAAAAAGAGACCGAGCGACCTCCGTCCCGCCTCTTTGCGAACGCGCTCGAGGCCGGAGATCGCCTCGGTGAGGGCTTCGTCCCAGCCGATCTTCTCGAAGTCGCCGCTCGCCGTCCTTCGTACGGGCATCCGGAGTCGATCCGGATCGGAGTGAAGCTCGCCGCTGGCCAGGCCCTTCGGGCAGACGTACCCCCGGGAGAACACGTCCTCGGGATCGGCGCGAACGCCGGTGATGGCGTCGCCGTCGACATCGAAGGCGAGCCCGCAGCTCGCTTCGCAGAGGGTGCACGCACGGTAAACGGTCTTCACGAGTCGAGCCTTGGGGAGAATTGGCTCCCCGGAAAGATCCAATTCGACCAGTTCCATGGTACCAATCGAAGTCGGCTCATGTGGCTCACCCTGGACGGCGAGGGCTCGCTCTTCCGTCAGACTTATCGCGCGCTGCGGGCCGAGATCCTCGGCGGCCGGCTCGCCCGGGGCTTCAGGCTCGCTCCCACGCGCACCCTGGCTCTCGAGCTAGGCGTGTCGCGCAACACCGTCCTTCAGGCATACACCCAGCTCCTCGACGAGGGCTATCTCGTCGCGCGGAGAGGCTCGGGGACGTTCGTCGCCGACACGCTCCCGGAGGACCGCGCGCTCGCCTCCGGCAGCAACGCAACGAGAGGCGCGCGCGCGAAGGCACCTGGTCGCAGCGAAGGCCCGCTGCGTCTGTCCCGGCATGCCGAGCGTTCCGCGGCGTCGGTGCCAGCGGGCATCGCATGGGGCATGCCACGGCGACGACTGCGTTTCGATTTCCGCTACGGCGAGCCGGCCTTCGGGGATCTTCCGCTCGAAACGTGGTGGCGAATCCACGCGAGGCGCGCCCGGCGCGCGACACGCGCGCAGCTCGGCTACGGGCCGCCGACCGGCGCCCCGGAGCTCCAGAAGGCGCTCTCGCAGTATCTATCTCGCGCGCGCGGGGTTCGGTGCTCGCCGGAGCAGATCCTCATCGTGCACGGCACCCAGCAGGCGATCGATCTCGTGGCACGCGTGCTCGTGGATCCGGGCGACCGCGTCGCGATCGAGGAGCCGCACTACACCGGCATCTCCCTCGTGCTCTCGTCGTACGGAGCCGAGCTCGTCCCCATCGCCGTCGACGACGACGGCCTTCGCACCGAGGCGCTCGACGCCGTCGCGAAGGTCCGCGGCATCTTCGTCACGCCGTCACATCAGTTCCCGACCGGCGGGATCCTGCCGCTCTCGCGGCGGCTCGCGTTGCTCGACTGCATGGAGCGCTGGGGAGCGTTCATCGTGGAGGACGACTACGACGGCGAGTATCGCTACGACGGACCGCCCATCGAAT
This sequence comes from uncultured Polyangiaceae bacterium, assembly GCA_964442485.1. Taxonomy (GTDB): domain Bacteria; phylum Myxococcota_A; class Polyangia; order Polyangiales; family Polyangiaceae; genus DASZVB01. The sequence goes on along the minus strand of CAYUAW010000280.1, from coordinate 6,834 downwards.
GCCTCCAGGGTCTCGACGAGAGCGGCCGGGTTCTCTACGTCGGGAGCGCATCGAAGCTCCTCTTCCCGGCGCTGCGGCTCGGCTGGCTCGTCGCACCCGAGTCGCTCCTCCCGGCGCTCACGCGGGCAAAGGCGCTCGCCGACACCGGCACCGCCGTGCTCGAGCAGCTCGTGCTCGCGGAGCTCATCGAGGAAGGTCATCTGGAACGGCACGTCCGCAGGGCACGCACCCGTAATGCCGCCCGGAGGGAAGCGCTGGCGGCCGCGATACACCGGCACCTCGGCGGCAACGCCGTCCTTGCCGGGACGGGCGCCGGGCTCCACGGCCTGGTGTGGCTCCCGTCCATTCCGATGCGACGCGAGGCCGAGCTCCGAAAGCGTTGCGCCGAGCGCGGAGTCGGCATCTATCCCGTGAAGCCCTTCTACCGCGAGCCACCCGCCATCGCAGGCTTCGTGCTCGGATTCTCGGCGATGGATGAGCGCGCCATCGCCGAGGGAGTGAAGCGGCTGGCTACAGTCGTCGCCGGATTTCGGTGAAGGCTCTCG
>CAYUAW010000280.1:0-6189 GCA_964442485.1 uncultured Polyangiaceae bacterium | reverse complement strand
CGCTGGTCCCAGAGCTCGCCTGCGTCGGCTTCGCTCAGGCATAGATCCGAGCTCTGCAATGGCCGCCCAGGTATGCTCGCCCCAGCGGAGCGCGGTCTAGAGCCCGTCGACCATCGCGCGCGCGTCGGCTCCGCACCCGAGCTTGCCGTTGCCAAACTCGGACACGAAGGCGGCGCGTGAGTTCGGGTTGTTCGGCGGCACGAGCGAATGCAGACCCGCACAGGCACTCTGCGCGCAGTTGAAATAGCTGGCGTAGTAGAACCCGTTGTCGAGGTTGCTCAGGTAGCCGCCCATCTTGTGAACGAACGTCGTTCCGGCAGTGTCCACTGCGGGCTCGGCGCGCGAGTCGCCGCCGACGCCCCATTCCGGGATCGACAGCGGGATGCCGTTCTTCCTTCCGAACGCGATGACCGCCGCCATTGACGCATCGAAGTCGTTGCGCGACGGATAGTCGTAGATGTCGACCCCCATGAAGTCGATGGGGCCCCCGCTGCGACGCTTGCCGCCCGCGGCGTCGTAGACCTGCTGCAAGGCGCTGGTCTGGGCTCGAAAAGCGTCGTGGATCGGGTTCATCACCGTCCGGAAGTAGAAACTTGCCGCCGCCGCGCGCGCAACCGCCTGGATGTCCGCGTCGAACTTTTTGAAGCACGCGGCGTACTCGAGCGCGGTCCCACCCGGGCCTGCGCTGCTCGCGCTGCCCGTGTCGTGAAGGCCCGTGCCCCAGGGAAACCAGCTTCCATCCCACTCGTAGCCCAGGCGGATGATGACGTCCGAGAGGGCATTCGACACCATGCTCTGAGCGAGCTTCGTGTAGTGCGAGTCATAGTCGCCGCGCGCACAGGCGCCCCAGGACTGACCGCTCAGATCGTGAGGCCATGGCGCGAGGGAGAGCTCGACGACGTGCTTCGTGTCGGCGACGATATGCTGCTTCGCCTCGGCGAAGCGACCGCAGCCGCTGGTCTCCCAGTTGTTCCAGTCGCCACACCAACCCGTGGTGAGCTGCATGATGTTGACGTCGCACTGCACCGCGGTTTCGAACTGCGAGAGCGGTCCGTCCTTGTTCTCCGACCCGATGGCGAAGATCCGTCCCCCGGTCGCGCCACCGCTGCCGATCGCGCCACCGCTGCCGGTCGCGCCGCCGCTGCCGCCGTTCTCATTCTGAATCGTGAGCGCGAGGGTCACCGTGTCGGTCTGCTGGTACGATTGCCCGGGCGCGGCGTCCCAGCCATGCACCGTCCAGGTCGTCGGCCCGTCCGCGAGCACGCGCGTATCGATCGATATCGAGAACGTCGTGTCGGTGGCCGGTGCCGCTCGCCCGAGTGGTGGATTCTGACGAGTCGCATCCCAGACCTCGACGTTCACGAAGCCAGGTGCTTTGCCGACCACGGTGACCGTGCCGTGCAGCGTTGCGTTGTTGGCGGGTGCAGCGACCACGAGCTTGTATCGCGCAGGAGCCGGGATGCCGCCGGCGTCGAACGCGCCGCCCGCGGCGCTGCCCCCATCCCGAGCGGTGGTACCGCCGCTGCCCGCGGCCCCGCCTGTTCCCGCTCCGGAAGCCCCACCCCCCGCTCCGCTCGTCACATTCCCCTCCTGGGACCCCGAAGAGCCCGCCATCGAGGTCGAACCGCTGCTACCCGGGGGTCGGGTGGCCCCTGCCCCGGTCGCTCCGCCTCCGCTACGAGCCCCGCCATTGCTATCCAGTGGGCAAGTTGCGCCTGAGCAGCCACCTGACGCGTTCGATGCGTCCGTCTCGGAGGACTGGCACGCGATAAGTATTCCAGTGGCCTGGGCAACAACCGCGGCGAGGAGGTGGGCACGAATTTCCATTCCCGGGCTCCCCGTGTCGTACCCGTGCGACGCCCGTTCAGCTCACCGAAGGATCCGAGCGGTCGCCGCGACGGATCTAGCAGTCCTGTTCCACTCCACTCGCATCTTTGGCGTTCGACTGCATCACGTACTCATGCTCCGGCGCCGGGGTGGAATGCGCTGCCCTCCGGGCCTACCTTTCCCGGGCCCGTTCCCCCGCATGACGATCGGTTCGATCTTCCGGCCCATCCTCGAGCTGTGTCGCGAGGCGAACGCGGACGTGAGCGACGTTCTCCGACAAGACGGCTTGACGGAGAAGAGTCTCGTCGACCCCGAGACGCGCCTTCCGACCGAGCGGTCGCGCGCGCTCGCGAAGCGCATCTTCGCGGTCCTGGGCGACCCGGAGGTCGGCCTCCACGCCGCCGAACGCTTCAGGCTCGAGGACGCGGACCTCATCGGCTACCTCGCTCGCCATTCGGAGAGCCCGCTCGATGCGCTCGAGGCGCTCCCGAAGTACGCGCGGCTGATCGGTGACGCGGCGCTGTGTCGTGTGACGGTCGCAGAGGGCAGAGTGGAGCTCTGCGCAGGGCTCACCGGTGGTCGCGAGCCGCTGCCGGAGGCCATCGACTTCTGGACGGCGGTGATCGTGCGTGCGATGCGCGCGATCACCGGCTACCGGGTACGGCTCCTGGAAGTACGTCTCGCGCGACCGCGTCCCCGGCGGACCGCAGGGTACCGCCAGGCTTTCGGTGCGCCGGTCACGTTCGACGCCGAGGAGAGCGCGCTCGTCTTCGGAGAAGCCGAGCTCAGGGAACCATTCCACGACAGCGACCCTTCGCTGCGCAGGATCCTCGAGCGACGCGCAGACGACGTGCTCGGCGCGCTGCCCGAGGCGGCGACCCTGGAGGCGCAGGTGCGCGCCGCCATCCGACGCCGCCTGACGCACGATCCGCTCGGCCTCGAGTCGATCGCGCTCGACCTCGGAATGAGCGAGCGCACCCTGAGAAGACGGCTCCGCGAATCGGGCCACACCTATCGCGCGCTGCTCGACGCGGTGCGCGCCGAGCGCGCGGTCGCGCTGGCGGACGAACGCCGACACTCGGTGGCGGCCATCGCGGAGCTCGTGGGCTTTGCCGATCCGACGGCCTTCGCCCGCGCGTTCCGCCGCTGGACCGGGTCGGCGCCGCACGAATACCTGCGTCGCTCCCAGGCGAACTGACGGCCGCTGGCCGAATTTGCCGCGACTTTTGGCCGCGCGAGTTGCGCCCGCGCTCGGCGGCTTCGGTAACGTCCGGGGTGCGTTCCTGGGCCCTTCCGGCGGCGGCGTGGTCTGGGAACACGCAGAAATTCCCATGTCATTCCATCCACTCCGTTCTCGTCTCGTAGCCTTCGCACGGACGGTCTCTGCGCGCGCCCTGCTCGTTCCCCCGATGACGCTCTTCTTCGGCTGCTCCGCGTCGCCGGAGCATGACGCTGCCGGCGATCCCGCTCAGGGCGCGCCGGTCGCGTCCGCGGAGTCGCCCCTGCTCGCGCCGGGAACCGTCGAGACGCTCGTCGACGGGATCGCTTCGGCCGAAAACTCGATGTTCACCTCGACCGACCGGCTCTTCATCAGCGGCGACGACGGGATCTACGAGATCACCAGGTCCGGAAGCACTGCGAGCAAGACGCTCCTGACGGCGTCGAGCGGCTGCAAGTTCTCCGGCCTGAGCGAAGCGCCGGGCGGCACCGTCTACGCCGGTTGCTACGACGGCACGAACTCCAAGGTCTTCGCGGCGCCCCTGAACGCCGCCCCCGCGTTCAAGGCCATCTACGACTTACCCGGCGTCGCTCTGGCCAACGGCGTTGCCGCGGACGCGGGGCACCACGTCTACGTCGCCGATTCGACTCACGGAGACATCCTGAGGCTGACCGTCGACGCCGCGAACCCCTTCAGCGTCACGAGGAGCGAGACGTTCTCGTCGGGGAATCTCTTCCCCAACGGGCTCAAGGTCTTCGATTCGTCGCTCTACTTCACCGACTTCTTCTCGGTGAAGCGTCTTGCCGTCGGCGCCGACGGAACCGCAGGCACGATCACGACCCTGAACAGCCAGCTCACCTTCCTCGACGACCTGTACGTCGATGCGAGCAGCATCTACGTCGCAAACTACCTCTTCGGCACGCTCGAGCTGCTGACGCCGGGCGGCTACGACGTGTTCGACACCGCGGCCATCCTGAAGGGCCCGTCCTCCGTCGTGCCGGCGAAGGGCCGCCTCGGCCTCACGAACCTGGACGTGATCGTGACGGAGAAGAGCGCAAACCGGGTCTCCGTGTTTCACGCGCGGTAGGGCCGAACGCGTGTCATGGTCGGGGCCCGCCACCCCGACCATTGTCTCACGATGCGAAGAGTTACCAATCCTGTCGCGACAGCACCAGCGCGGCGCCGCCGTTGACGTAGGCTCTTGTCGACCGAGACGCCCGTTCTTTTCTTCGGGGCGCGCAGTCAGACGCCCAGCACACGGACTTCCGGAAAGTACTCGCGCAGGCGCTCGAGATCGTGGACGTCCGACGTGTAGACGACGTCTCCGCGGCGGGCGGCAGACGCCATGATGATCGCATCAACCGCAGTCGCCCCTTCGATGGTGGCGAGCGCCTCCCCGGCGAGCTTTCCGAGCTCCGCGTCGATGAGCTCGATCCGGAGGCCGCGCAGGAGCGTTTCCGCGGCATCGGAACGTCCACGCCACCATTCGGTCAAGACAATGGCGGGAACGGTTACCAGGAGACCGTCCGCTACGGCGGTCGTGTAGATGCGCGCCATCCGCTGTCGGCGTCGCTCGATAGCGATCAGGGCGCCTGTATCGAACGTCAGCCCGAAGCTCATCCTCGGCCGCTCTTCTTCGTCCGACGCCGCTTTTGCGGCAGGCTCCACTCGGTCCTGATCGCCTCAAGTTCTTTCGGTGTCGCCTGCCCCGCCTCCCCCAACCAGGCCACCAGCGCCTCTCGACCTTCCTCTTCGCGAACGCGCTGGATCCCTTCGGCGACGACTGCGGAAAGGTTCCCGCCATACAAGCGGCGCGCCCGTGCGCGGATCGCGGCGAGGTCTTCGCGGTCGAGAGACACGCTGATCTTGTCCGTGCGTCCGGCTCGTGCTGCTCTGGAAGCGGTCATTGTGCCACCATGGTAGCACAACGCGAGCGGCGGTCATCAAGCGCCAAAGCCCACCTTCCCGCCGCGCGCCGCTTCCCACCCATTGCCCACCGCCACGTCATTTCTGGTCACATCGAGTCTCACCTCGGCCGGGGCGCGGTTCTCCGAACCTGGCGTCATCCCTCGGATCGCGCGTGAAGACCGCCGGTTGCGACGCGAGGTGCGTAGAATCCCGCCGCCCCGAGCATTGTCATACCCATGTCCATGACGCGCCCTCTCGTCGTTTTCGCGCTGATTCCGCTCGCTTGTCGCCAGCCGTCCCGCGATGCGCAGGGCGACCGTCCAGCGGCTGCACCGCCCTCGGCTGAAAGTCCGCGACATCCGCCGGCGGCGCCGAGCGCGCTGGTGCCGTCCGCGGCCTCACCGAGCGCTTCCGCCGGTCTCGATGAGGAATTGCCGAAGCCTGCCGCCTGTGCGCACCCAGCCGAGGCGCCGGCGGCGGATCAGCCGACTCAGGCCGAGCTCGCCACGCTTCACGCCTGCGACGCGGAGAAACTCTACTACGGCATTGGCGTTCCACAGGACGCGGTGAAGGCTCGCAAGTGCGCGTTCGCACAGCTCGGCGCGCGGGAAGATCCGGTGTTCGGCGGCACCGCCATTCTCATGATGGTGTACGCCAACGGCGCCGGTGTGCCTCGCAACCTGCGCCTTGCCACGGCGTTCGCCTGCCGCGTGGACGGCGCACCAGCCGAGCTCACGGGGCGACTCGATCACCTCGAGCGTCTACGCGACGACCCGAGAGGCCGCGCGGAGCTCGACCTGTGCGACGACGTCACGAGCGGCTACATGACTGGCCACTGCGCCGCGCACCGCGAGCGGTTCCGAGAGGTGCGGCGGAACGAGCGCAAGCAAAAGGCAGCAAGGGCCTTGCCGGCGCCGGAGCTCGCGACGCTCGAGCGCGCGGCTCACGATTTCTTCGGCGCGCGCGAGGGGAACGAAGTGGACCTCTCCGGAACGCTCCGCGCGGCGCAGCAGATCGACGAACGCGCGACGCTCGAGGAGTCATACGTGCATGACCTCGAGCGGGTGCCGGTGTTCGGCTTTCCCCCGCCCGCGGACGCCGCCGGAACGGAGGCGGAGCTCAACGCCGTGTACTTGAAGCTCATGAGCTGCCCCACGTATTCCGCGAAGGAGCCAATCCACGGCGCCATCTCGAGCAGCGGGATCCGTCAGACCGAACGACTCTGGCTCCAGTAT
>CAYUAW010000279.1:5696-10054 GCA_964442485.1 uncultured Polyangiaceae bacterium | reverse complement strand
GCCGCCGGAAGACGTCGCGCCGCCGGAAGACGTCGCACCGCCTGCGGAGCCTGCGTCGCTGCTGCCGTTGCTCGTATCCCCGGAGCTGCACGCGACGTGCAGCACGACGAGCACCGAGAGCGCTGATGACCGTCGCAACATTCGCGACGGATCGTATCACGCCGGCTCCGCGCCGGCGCTCACGGTGCAGATCTGGGCGCACCGGGCGGAATCGAATAGGTCACCGTCGCGTGGCAGATCACGCTGGTCGAGCCAGCGCTCCGGACGAACACCTCGCCGACGGCGAGCTTCTGTCCGAGCTTCAGCATCAGCGTCTCCACGACGAGCTCGCCCGGCCCGGGCTTCCTCAGGAAGTTGATGTTCAGGCTCGTGGTCACCGCGAGCGCCACCGGCCCGATCGCGGCGAGCACCGCAAAGTACATTCCGGTGTCGGCCAGCGCCATCAGCGTTGGTCCCGAGACCGTCGCGCCGGGGCGGAGGTCGTCGTCGGTCGCCTCGTACCGGAAGACGACGCGCCCATCCTCCACCGAGTCGAACTTGAATCGATCGGGCCGCGACTGCGGAAAGGCGCGTTGCATGAACTCGATGAGCTCGGTCGCCGTCATCAGAGGCATGGTCACGGAGTTTGCAACCGCGGCGCCGTGTCGTGCGATCCATTTCGACCCGCGCTTCCGACTGCGAAGCCAGACGGATGCGGATCCCGCCTCGAGGGAATGTTGCATCTTGACTGTGTAAAGATTGCGCGATCGAGCCGAAAATGGCTGCGAGTGCGTCGCGGGAGGGTTGTCTCGCTGTCGTCGTCCTGTACGGTGTCGGGATGGCGATCTCCACGTTCTCTCCCGGGTCGCACCGCCGTGACGGCGACGTCGATGAACGTCGCTCGTCCGTCCGGATGCACGCTGCGCTCGCGCCGCTGCTGGTCGCGGTGTGTGCGTGCAGCTCGAGCACGGACTCCGCGAGCCATGGTCGCCCCGACGCGGCAGCTCGGCCGGACGCTTCCGTCGGGATGAATGGCGGGGGACGCGGCAGTGGCGGCTCGGGTCCGGGCGGAAGGGCGGCTTCCGGTGGAGCTGCGGGCGCGGTTGCCACCACGCCCGACGCAGCGTCGTCGGTCCCCGATGCGAAGGCGCCGCCGGGTGCGCGCGGAATGGACGCACGCGCGGACGTCGGCACCGGCTCGAGCGCGGAAGCCGGTTCGAAGGCGGACGCGGCCGCGGACGCCGCCGTGAACACGTGTCGACGCTTCGTGGCGGATCCCGCGCTTCAGCGCAAGCGCGACGCTTGCGGGTTCACTGCCGGGGCAAAGGTCGCGCAGACGCTCGAGGACGCGGCGGCCGCCCGCGCCGCCATCAAGCACCTGATCGTCGTGACGCACGAGAACCGTTCGATGGACCACATGTACGGCACCATCGGCCACGGCATCGAGGGCTTTCCGGCGACGTACACGAACCTGGACGCGAGCGGCAAGGCCGTGAAGCCCGCGCACATGACGACGTTCTGCCCTGCCGACATCTCGCACTCAGTCGCATCCATCACCGCGGAGTGGGACAACGGCAAGATGGACGGATTCGTCAAGACCGACGGGCTCGGTGCCTTCGGGTATTACGAGCCCGCCGACCATCCGTTCTACTCGTGGCTCATCACGACGTTCGCCGCGGGAGACCACTACTTCTGCAGCACGCTCGGCGCGACCGGCGAAAATCGCCGCTTCCTCTACGGCGCCAGCGCGAACGCGAACGGCAGCGCGAACATCGTCACCGAGCTGAACGCAGCGAAGGTCGACTGGGGCGACTACTTCGTCGGCTCGTCTCCCATCTACAACACGTTCAGCCTCCCCGCGAACTTCCCCGGAGCGCACCCCTACGCCGAGTTCCTTCCCGCGCTCGACGCCGGCACCCTGCCGTCGGTCGTGTTCCTGGACACGCCCTCGGATGAGCATCCCCCCGGTAGCATGCGAAGCGGCGAAGGCGTCATCTACGACATCGTCTCGCATGCTCTCGCGAGCCCTCTGTGGCCGCACCTTGCCATCGTGTTCAACTACGACGAGGGGGGCGGCTTCTTCGACCACGTGCCGCCCCCGCCGGCTTGCCCGCCCACCACCTCGGCCGCTGACGCCCCTTACACCGTGGAAGGTATCCGCGTCCCGCTGATGGTGATCTCGCCGTACGCGCGCAAGGCCTATGTGTCGCACGTGCATCACAGCCACACGAGCGTGACGCGGCTCATCGAGCTGTTGCACGATCTGCCAGCAATAAGCGCCAGAGACGCCAACTCCGACGCCCTGCTCGACATGTTCGACTTCGAATGCCCGGATTTCGTGAAGGCCCCTGCCGTCGGTCCGAAGCCCCCCGGCGGCTGCTGAGCCTTTTCTCACGATCTGTGAAGGCCGAAGCCGACGAATCGCGAATTTTTCCCGACTCCCGACCGTCCGAGGTGCCACCTTACGGAGCGCCCTGGAAGGACGTGTCACGTCCGGCCTGGTTTCGTTCGAAGCTGGAGAATTCGGTAGATGCGGAAAAGTCGTCGCAGCGTCCTCGGTCTGGCGTGCTGGTTTCTGCTGGGCACGGCGTGCTCGAGCGGAAAAGGCAGCACCCCGGCCACGCGCCCGCCGAAGAAGCCCGTCGTCGTGAGCGTCGGCGACGGGGCGGCTGGCACCGACGCGGGTGGAGCGACCGGCGGGCTCGGCCCAGATGGGCGCATCACGGCCAGCTGTCAGGGGTTCACGCTCGCCGGGTTGAAGTACAGCCCGGGCGGCACGGACCTGCCGAACAAGTGCGCGCCCTTCGACGCGACGCTGAACAACCCGTACGCCGTGCGCTGCATCGACGCGATACCCGCCTACAAGACGCGCTTCCCCGGCGATCAGTACTGCATCCTGCCCCCCCCGGACGACAAGGGGATCCAGGTCGGCCTTCACCCGCAAGGCGCGGATTACTGGAACCAGATGTGGGCCGGCGACATGAGCGGCTACGACAGCGCGTCCGGCGACTGGGTCATGCCGCCCGGTGCGGAGACGAGCCAGAACTTCCTGGGTGGCGCGGACAACCCGTCGCAACAGGCGTACTACCGCACGTACTTCCGCATGCGGACGGGCTCGCATCACAACATCATCACCCTGCATCAGAAGGGCGCTCCCGAGGGGTGGCGGCCGAGCGGCAACGGTGAGGCCCTCCCGGGCATCTTCGACACCAGCGCCGGCAAGCTCATCGGCATCCTGGGCGGCCAGCAGCGGCCCGACGACGGCCAGCCCGTCTCGCTGGAGAAGCCGGAAGAGGACGCGGGGCTCTACCTGAACTGGCCCGCGTCGCCCGCGATCATGTTCAACATGCACCACATCAACACCACGACGGACGACATCCTGCGCGAGGGATGGGCGAACATCTGGTGGGAGTCGGACGCGAAGATCGTTGAGTCGTGGTTCATGGGGCTCGGTACGGATCAGCTCGCGATGAGCATCGCGCCCGGTTCCACCGTCGACTATCACTACTCGTGGGCGGCCGGGGGGACGGCGCCGACCCGTTTGGTGCGTCTCTTCGGGCATCGCCACTTCTGGACGTCGAACTTCTCCTCGTGGATCGAGCGGCAGGGAAGCGACACCCCCGAGGTCGTCTACCAGTCCTTCGACTGGGCCGAGATGCCGACGTACCGTTACGACAGCCAGGCGCAGAACCCGACGCCGGATGCGACCATCCACAAGGACGGAGCGCAATCGGGCATCGTCACGTTGAACCCGGGCGACAAGCTCCACTTCAACTGCCACATCGAATACACGGACGAGCGCGCGTCCAGCTACCCGGCCGCGCCGACTCCGGAGGCGAACGGAAATCTTCATTTCGCGAACGAGACCTTCAAGGCAGAGATGTGCATCGGCTTCGGTAACGTGACCGGCGGCTATCTCGGCTCGCCCACCCGGGATTCGAGTCCGGTGCCGGACTTCGCGGCGAAGTAGGGCTTTCGAGCGCCGGCGCGTCGCTCTAACCTGTGGCCCATGGCATGGGTGAGGGTACCGCCGGAGAACCATCCCATCTTCCACGCTGCGCTTCCCGGGGACGCGCGCGTCGAGACGATCCGCATGTTCGGGGGCGTCGCTGCCCGTGTGAACGGCAACGTGTTCGCGGGTCTCTTCGGGCGGTCCGTCATGGTGCTGCTCGGCGAACCGGAGCGCACTGCTGCGCTCGCGATGAAGGGTGCGGCGCCGTTCGATCCGATGGGCGACGGGAGGGCTCGGAGTGAAAAGGTGATGCTGCCCGAACGCCTGATGAAGGCGCCCGCTGAGCTCCGGGCCTGGGTGGAGAAGGCATTCCACGCAGCCGTGAAGCTGCCTGCCAGGGCGGCGAAGAGCGCGCCGAAGAAGACGG
>CAYUAW010000279.1:2781-5596 GCA_964442485.1 uncultured Polyangiaceae bacterium | reverse complement strand
GGCGGCGAAGAGCGCGCCGAAGAAGACGGGCGCGCCGCGCAGGCGCGCGTCGAAGAAGAAGGCGTCCCGCTGAGCGGCGACGCCTCGGTTCTACTTCACGCTTCGCGCCTTCACCTCGAGCGTTCCGTCGCTCGAGATGGCGACGGAGCCTTGCTTCAGTAGCCGGCCGACTGCGCGCTTGAACGCCTTCTTGCTGAGCCCGAAGCGGGCGCGGATCTCGTCAGGGCTCGCCCCTTCGCGGACCTTCGGCGCGGGTGAGCGCGAGAGCACCGCGAGGATCTCGCTCGCATCCTTCTCGAGTTCCTCGTGTGCGTGGCCGCGGAGCGACAGCTCGAGCTTGCCGTCCGGGAGCACGTGGGTCACCCGGAAGCGCGCCGATTCACCGCGCGCGAGCGAGTGCGGTTCGCTCGCCGGAACGAGGCCGACGAAGCGACGTTCCAGGATGACGAAGAGACCGATGTCCGGATCGTTGCGCCACGCTTCCCCGCTCACCCACTGGCCGCGTTCGAATGGTGCGCGCTCCTGGTCGAGTAGCTTGTTGACGCGCATCGTCCCCGCGAGCCGGCCGCTCGAATCGAGATAGAGCCCGATGGGGTGGAGCGCTCCGACGTAGAGCTTCGTCGTGTGCTCGGAGAACGGAATGAAGAGCTCCTTCGGGAGCCCGGAGTCTGCGAAGGCGCCGAACTCCGTGCACGCCTTGACCTCGAGGAACGCCACCTCTCCGAGCGCGAGCTTCGGCGTGCGCGTCGTCGCGAGCGGCCGTTCCTCCGAGTCGAGGTAGACGAAAACGCGCACGGCGTCGCCCTCCTTGGCACCCGCCGGGATCTCGCTGCCGAGCAAGAGGAGCGTCGGATCCTCGGGGCCCTGGTGGTCGGTGGGTTCGGCGAGGAACGCGCCGGACGAGCCGAACCGACGGATCGTCAGCGTGGCGAACCGACCGATTAGGTCGTCGAAGGGCGACATGGGTAGTCGCTCTTGCCGCTTCGACGTCGCCACGGCAAGGGGAGCCTGCAGCGTGCGACGCCGCACCCGGTCGCCGACCTCAGGGCGCGTACGCCCCGAACGCTGAAGCTGCCGGATTCTTCGGGTGATAGTCGCCGGTTTTAGGGTCGACGAACGCCGGGTCGCCCGTCGTCTGCGCCGCGACGCAGCTGCCCTTCGCGCCCGAGGGGATGGTGCCGTGGACGAAGCCCGGGCCGATCCCGAAGCCCATGGAGGCGCCGTCGTAGCAATCGTTGATGAGCACGTTGCCGACGTCGAAGAGGTTCGCCGTCATGCTGGTTCCCGCGGCGCCGCCCATCGCGTCCACGTTGATCTCCGAGCGGCTCGCGGAAGTCGACCCCGCGCCGTTCGAGTCGAAGGTCGAATGATCGACGAGCACGCTGCCCTCGGCGCCCCCCACGAACCGGATCCCCGAGTAGAAGTTCCGGTAGACGAGGCTCCTGGTGATCGTCACCTGGGTGATCGTTCCCGTGCCGGAGGCATTGATGACGATGCCGTCCTCGTAGTCGGCGTGGCCGTTGCCGGTGATGCGGCACCGCTCGACGCGGACCTGGTCGAGGGTGCCGTACTGGCCCTGCTGCGTGTACATCTGGATGCCGCGGGAGGAGTTGCCGGAGACGACGCTGTTCCGGATGGTGATGCGGCTGCCGCTCGCGAGGTAGATGCCGTGATCCTCGTGGCCGCCGCCTCCGCAGTGCCCGAACTTCTCGACGAGGCAGGAGTCGACCAGGACGTTCGTCGTGTGGTTGGTCTCGATGTGGCCACCCTGGAGGCCGGTGTTGCAGTCCCCGGTGAAGGTGACGTGATCGATGGTGACGTTCGCTCCGTCCCCCAGGTTCAGCGTGTTGAACGCTCCGCTTGCCGAATAGCCGGTCAGATCGAACGTCAGGTTCGTGATGGTCACGTTGCTCACGCCGTCCTCGACGTTGCCGCGCCCGTGGATCACCACGCCTTGGCGGCTCTCTCCGACGAAGTGGCGCCGTGCGCCGTCCGAGTCTCCGCCGCGGAGCACGTAGAAGACGACGCCGGTCATGGCGTAAGTGCCGTTCTTGATGAGGTAGCAGGTCGCTGGTACGTCGCTCGCGTACGCGCCCTCTCCCCGTGCCGCAGAGGCGAGCTGGGTGGCCGTGGTGATGACGACCTGTGGCAGGCCGGTCGGGCACGCGCCGGGCGCGTCTGTCCATTCGCCGATGGGCTCGTCGGCAGCGCCCGCGTCGCTTGCGGCGGAGCCGCCCGTGCTTGCGGTCGCGCCGCTGCCCGACGCGCCGCCGCTGCCCTTCGCGCCGCCGGTTCCGACCCCGCCGCTGTTTCCCTTCGCCCCGCCGGTTGCCCTCGCACCGCCGCTGGACGCGCCGCCGCTGCCCGTCGTGGCACCGCTCCCGGCCGCGGCGTCATCGGGGGACGCGCCGCCGGTGCCCGTCGCCGCGGCTTCGCTGGACGCGTCGCCCCGGCTCGTCGTTCCACCGCCGGACGAACTACATCCGGTGACGACGAGCGCACCGAAGCACGCCGCACTCATCGCGGCCGCGCCCACGCGCCCGCTCAGCCGCGCGCACATCCGACGGCGTTCGACTCGTGCTCCGTCCGCCGGCCCATGTGCCCGCATTCATTTCATCATACAGAAGCTTCGGGCCGGGTGACATCGGCGAGCAGCCTTCAGGGCACGTGCAGGAGCATGCTGGGATACGCCTCTAGCGACTCGTCCACGCTCGCGAAGCAGCAGGCGCCACCGCCGTTGTAGAAGGTCACCGAGTACCTGCCGTCGCCCGTGGAAGAGACGGAGCCGTCGTACACGGGATCCACGAGGTTCAGC
>CAYUAW010000279.1:0-2681 GCA_964442485.1 uncultured Polyangiaceae bacterium | reverse complement strand
GATTGCACCGGTCGATCGTGGTCGGACACAGCATGGGCGGGATGATCGCCCTGGACTTCGCGTCACGGAATCCGGCTCTGGCATCGGCTGTGGTCGTTCTGGAATCGATGGTCGTTGCTTCCCAGGCGGTGCTTCTGGGGCTTCACGACATGCTCGAGCGCGTCAGGAGCGCCGAGTCGAGCGACTCCGTCGGGAAGCTCCTGACGTACCTCATGGGGCCGCATTTCGAACCGGCAGAGCGCATGGGCCTGCTCGCTCTTTCGCGCGCGTGCCGGAAGAACGTGCTCACTTCGGCCATCGAGGGAATGATCGCCTTCGACAGCGCCGCCGCTGCCGGGCGCATCGAGTGCCCGCTTCTCTACGTCGGTACCGAGGCGACGTATGCGGACCTTCCGCGACTCAAGGAGCTGTGCCCCGGGCTCGTGACGGGAAGGGTCGTGGGCTGCGGGCACTACTTCCCGGTGGAGGCTCCCGAGCAGGTGAATCCGATGATCGCCAGGTTCGTGCGGACCGCGGTCGCGGGCACCGCCGATTTCACTTCGCGTCCGGCTCGATGAATTGATAGAGCGAACGGATCCGGCCGTCGTCGTTCAGGACGAACACGTCGAGCCCGACCGACACCGCGGCGCCCCCGCCCGCGGGCCGCGTCCTCCAGAAGAACTTCACCAGGTGATGGTGCGTCGAGGTGTTTCCGGCGGGTTCGAACGCCTGGCGGTGCGATGTCCAACGCATCGTCGCGCTAGCAGCGATGCGTCGAACGCATACGCCGCCGGCTCGAGCCACGCCGGTTCCGGTCGAGCCACGCCTTGAGGAGCCGTGGACTCGGTGGAGCGACGGATTCCTCACGAACCCACCGCCGCAAACTGCCACCCGGTTGCCCGAAGATCAGACCGGTGGGGCTGGTGCTGCACTCGGGTACTTGCACGCGAATTGTGGGATGCCGTGTCATTCGACACGCGGTCTCGGCGAAGAGACGAAGCTCGCACTCCGCATTCGCTCGGGTGAGCTCTTGCCGACGCTCGAGAACCCGCCGCCCGGTCTCGACGCACACGCCACGCGACGTCGACGAGGCGCCCACGACTGCTTCCGTCGCTCAGCAATTTCCCAGCGCGAACCGAATCACTCCGGGTCATCACGACCAGAGCCTCGTGTGGCTTCTCTCCCATCGATGTGGCACATACCAGACGCCACCGCTCGTGAGTCACGTCGTCGACGACGGCGGGACGCAGAAGCTGTCCGATTGGATCGACGCGCTCATGCCTTGATCCCAAATTGAGAGGAGGCGCTGATGAGCGCACGTGCAACCTTCATCTTGTGGGCACTCACGGCGACGCTGGCCTCCGCAGATTGCGCGTGCAGTTCGAAGCGAGCGCCTGCGCCGCTGACCGGTGACGAGGCGTCCGAGGATCCCACCGAGGAGCAGTTCGAGACGCCTGCCCAGGAAGCGGCAGAAGAGGCTCTCGAGACCGGAGGCAATGCCGGTGCGGGAGCGTCGATGTCCGTCGGCGGATTCCAGGGAGGACCGGGCGGTTCCTCGTTCGGCGGCGTTCCTGCCGGAGGCGTCGGGAATTCGACGGGTGCGGGCGGAGGTGCGATCGCGGGAGCGTCGGGTGCGAGCCCAGGCGGTGCGGCCGGCGTTGCAAATGGTGGCACGTCAGGCGTTCTGGGTGCTGGCGGCGCTGGAAACGCGGGTGGGTTCTCGAGCGACGGCGGCTCGCCGGCTGCGGGCGGCTCCGGCCCCGTCACGTATCCGATGCTGACCGCCTCGAGCTTCGGCGCTCCGACACGGATCGCTTCGACGACTGCGTTCACCCTCGCGGAGGGGCCGCTCTGGGATCCCTGCGAGCATCGGCTTCTCTTTGCCGACGTGAGCGCAAGCAAGATCTATTCGCTCACGAGCTCCGACCAGCTCTCCACCTTTGCGAGCAACACGGGCAACACGAACGGCATCGCGTTCGACAAGGACGGCTCGCTCATCCTCGCGCAGATGGTCCCGCCGGGGCACGTCTCGCGCCGCGACAAGTCCGGCACGATCACGCCGCTCGAGCCCCCCGGCTCTCGACTTCATACTCCGGACGACGTCACGGTTCGGTCGGACGGCGTCATCTACTTCACAGACGGTTCGTTTCCCCCGACTGGCACGGCGATCCTGACCCCCTTGCCCGTCTACGCGCTCTTGCCCGGCGCAGCGACGCTGTCGAACGGCGGCTCGGTGGCAGGTCCGAACGGAGTCGAGCTCTCACCCGACGAGAAGACTCTGTACGTGGACGCGTACTTCCAGGGCGCGGTGGTGAAGTACTCGGTGAATCCCGATGGCACTCTCACGAAGGGCGCAACCCTGGTGGGCGGCCTCACCAACCCGGACTCGCTGTGCCTCGATGCCGCCGGCAACCTCTACGTCGGCGTGAGCACCGGGCTCGCGGTCATTCGCCCGGACGGCAGTCGCGTCGGTCTGATTCCAGTGCCGTCGGCACAGGGCGTGACGAACTGCACGTTCGGTGGCGATGACGGGAAGACGCTGTACATCACGGCGTGGACCGCGCTCTTCCGTGTCGACGCGGTGCCCATCCCCGGTCTCGAGTGGATGGTGAACCGGAAGAAGCTCGGCTGTATGTAGGCGTGCTGGGTGGCCTTAGCCCCCCGCAGCTTCGCCTTCGGCGAACTGCTCCCCCCGCCGCCTT
>CAYUAW010000278.1:0-10082 GCA_964442485.1 uncultured Polyangiaceae bacterium | reverse complement strand
GTCGAGCGGCGGTGCCGTCGCGGCGGCCGGCACTTCGTCGGGTGCGATGGGCGGCGTGGCGAATCCGCCGGCAAGCGGCGGAAGCGGCGCAGTCGCCGCGACGGGCGGCGTTTCATCGACGAGCGGCACGGGCGGCAGCACCGCGACCGGCGGCGGGGGCGCGACGTCCTCCGCGGGCACGACGAGCGCGGGCGGTACGACGAGCAGCGGCGGAGCGACGAACAGCGGAGGCACGACGAATAGCGGAGGCGCGACGGGCCCGGGCGGAACGAATTCGGGCGGGAGCGCGGGGAGCGGGGGCGCGGCGCCGAGCTGCGGCATCCCCACGCTCGACCCGAGCAAGCCCCCTGCAACGCTCACGTTGACGGGCGACCTGGGCACTCACGATCCGTCGCTGATCCTGGCGAACGGCGTTTACTACCTCTTCGCGACCGGCAACGGCATCGCCACGAAGACGAGCACGACGCTGCTCGACTGGAAGGGCACGCCCGACGTCTTCTCGAGCATCCCTTCGTGGGTCGCGGGGAAGATCAGCGGCGTCACCAACGTGTGGGCGCCGGACATCTCCTTCTTCGGCCGGAAGTACCACCTCTACTACGCCGTCTCGTCCTTCGGCAGCAACAAGTCGTGCATCGGTCACGCGACGCGCGACAGCCTGAGCGCCGGCGCGTGGGCGGATCACGGCTCGGTCATCTGCTCCAACGTCGGCACCACGGACGACTGGAACGCCATCGACCCCAACGTGATCGTCGACGACGCCGGGACGCCGTGGCTCGACTTCGGAAGCTTCTGGAGCGGCATCAAGCTCATCCAGCTCGACGCCGACGGCAATCGCGTCGGCACTCAGGTCCGGGGGATCGCGAGCCACAGCTCCATCGAGGGCCCGTTCATCGTCCACCAGTGCGGCTACTACTACCTGTTCGTGTCCTTCGGCGCCTGTTGCGGCAATCCTTACGACTACAATGTCCGGGTGGGCCGCTCGAAGACGGTGACGGGCCCCTACGTGGACAAGGCCGGCACCGACATGATGAACAGCGGCGGCACGCAGGTCGTCCAGGGCAACTCCACCTGGACGGCGCCGGGTCACAACGCGGTGCTCGTGACGTCGAAGGGCGCGTACAACGTGTACCACGCCCTCAACGCGAGCCACGCGAACCCGACGCTGCGCATCTCCGAGCTGGTGCTCGACGCGCAGGGGTGGCCGGTGTCCGCGGGTCCTTAGAGCACGACTCCATGGGTGGACTGGCCGAATTTTCGTCCCCCACATGGGTGAGGGCCGAAAATTCGGTCGTCTTTGCTACCCGCCTGAGTCGTGCTCTGGTTTTGTTCTGCGTCGTGCGACTTCGTCGCGCTCTTAGCGACCGGGAAGGTGGTCGTTCGACTGGAAGGGCTTACTTCACCTGCTCTGCCCAGCTCTTTGCGTCGCTCTGGCCGGTGAGGAAGGGGAGGAGGGTGGTTGCGAGTCGCGAAGACGCTGGAAGAAAAATCCGTCCGCGGCCGGAAGGACGGCTGTGATATCCGTCCTCGACGGGCATCGGCGGCGAAAGCCCACGCGATTCCAGGGAAAATGAAGCGCCTCGTCGAGATCGATCGCAGCCCCGTCCCGGGCGGGAAGGAGATGGTGCTCTACCGTCGAAACGACGATTTCGTGGTCTTCGTCGATGGCAAGGAGCTAATGGGCAGCCGCGCTCACTCCTCCGAAGAGCAGCTCTCGACGCTCGCGTGCGAGGGCCTGCGCACCGTCGCCGCTGCGCGCGTCCTCGTCGGGGGCCTCGGCATGGGATTTACCTTGCGCGCGGCGCTTCGCAAGCTGAGAGACGACGCTTGCGTCGACGTCGCTGAGCTCGTGCCGGCCGTCGTGCGATGGAACCGCGGCGTCCTCGCGCCGCTCGCCGGCGCTCCCCTCGAGGACGCACGCGTCCACGTCATCGAGCAGGACGTCGCGCAGGTGGTGAAGGAGGCGGACTCGCTCTACGACGCCATCCTCCTCGACGTGGACAACGGCCCGATGGCGCTCAGCGCCCCCGCAAACGCCCGCCTCTACGATGACGCCGGCGTGACGCGGGCGCTGCGCGCTCTATGCCCTGGCGGCGTGCTCGCGGTGTGGTCGACGTCGGATCACCGCGCCTTCACCGATCGCCTGGCGCGAGCCGGGTTCACGACGCGCATCGAGCGGCCGACGGCCCGCCTCGGCGGCGGCGCGCGGCACGTCGTGTGGCTGGCGCGCAAGCCGGGCCCCTGAGTCCGCGGCACCCGCGAATGCCGGACGGAGTGCCGGTCCGTGGATTTCACCTGCCGCGTGCCTCGCATGATGGATTCATCAATCAAGATTTCCGATCGGCGTGCCGGGTCCCATGTCGACGAGTGTGCAGAAGCTCGATGAACGACTCGCTGTCGATCTGTGGCGCGCGCTCGGAGCCTCGGAGCGGCACGCAGCGCACCTGGGCTTCGTGGGGGAGGAGCCGGCTCTTCCGGGCGCGTTCCACGTGTCGAGCCTGGCGACGGCCTCCATCGGCGTCGCCACGCTTGCCGCCGCGGAGCTGTGGGCGGTGCGCACCGGAGCCGCTCTGCGTGGTATCGAGGTCGACCGCGGTCATGCGAGCGCTGCCTTTCGACTCGAGCGATTCATGAAGGCGGACGGATGGACGTTGCCGCCCATCTGGGACCCCATCGCCGGCGACTACGAGGCTTGCGACGGCTGGGTCCGTCTGCACACCAACTACGTCCTGCACCGCGACGCGGCGACCGCTGCCCTGGGCGTCGAGGCGAACAGGGAAATCGTCAAGTCCGCGGTGCGCGCGCGGTCCGCGCTCGACGTGGAAGAAGCCGTCGTCGCGCGAGGCGGGTGCGCCGCGGCACTCCGTTCGCGCGCGGCCTGGAAGCGTCATCCGCAGGGCGAAGCGGTCGCGGCCGAGGCGCTCGTCGCGCGAAGCCCGGACGCGGGAGACGCGCGGGCCGCCGCACCGGCGCGAGGGTCCGCGGAGGCGCGCGCGCCGCTCGCCGGGCTTCTTGTTCTCGATCTCACGCGCGTCATCGCGGGGCCCGTGTGTACGCGCCTGCTCGCGGCGTACGGCGCGGACGTGCTGCGCCTCGATCCGCCGGGGTTCGAGGAAGTGCCGCTGCTCTTGCCCGAGATGACGAGGGGCAAGCGCTGTGCCTTCGTCGATCTGAAGACGGACGAGGGGCGGCGCACGTTCGACGCGCTACTGGCGCGAGCCGACGTGCTCGTGCACGGGTATCGTCGGGGGGCGCTCGAAGCGCTGGGCTACTCCCCCGAGCGTCTCCAGGAGCTAAAGCCCCGCGGAGTGACCATCAGGATGGACGCGTACGGCCACACCGGTCCGTGGGCGGAGCGTCGTGGCTTCGACAGCCTGGTCCAGATGAGCACTGGAATCGCCGATCCGGGGAACGGTGGTCGGCCGACGCCGTTGCCGGCCCAGGCGCTCGACCACGCGACAGGCTACCTGATGGCGGCCGCGGCCTGTCGCGCGCTCGTCGACGGCACCCGCGAGACGCGGCTGTCCCTGGCGCGCACCGCGGCGCTCCTCGTGGAGCTCGGAACGCGCGACGACGCGGGCGCGAGCGGGCCGGACGACCCCACGCCGTTCATCGAGCGAGTAGACACGGCCTGGGGCAGGCTCGACTCCGTCAAGGTACCTGGTCGGATCGAGGGCTGCGCGCCCGTGCTCCCGATCCCCGCGGGCCCGCTGGGGCGCGACGCTCCGGCGTTCGAGGCCGTGTAGCAAGCTCAGCCGGGGAGCTTCGCGCCGAGCACGCTGGCCTTCTCGATCTGCGGCGGCTCGGCGAGCAGCTCGGAGGCCTTGCTCATCAGCGCCTTCGCGATGTCCCCGCCCAGGTGCTTTCCACGATCCTCGTCGTTCGCGAACGCGTCGACGATGTAGAAGACGTTCGGAGCCGTCTGCAGTGCGAACCAGGCCGGCGTGAACGACTCCGCCCGCGCGAGCGGCTGGGCACCGGCGAGAAAAGCGCGAACCGTCTCTTCCTTCCCCGGCTTGGCGACCATGCGAACGACGAGCGCAACGGTGACGTTGGACATGCTTCGGACTCCTTCGTGTGGGAAAGCAGTCTAGGGTGGTCCTCGCGGCCGGGGAGGAGTGAAAAAAAGTGGAGCGCGGTGTAACCGAATCGGGCCGGGCCGCACGATCCGTGCGGCGGCTCGAGGGATGGACCTTACGGGGCCTTCGCCGCGGCTCTGAGCACGTCGGTGAAGCTGAGGATCCCGATCGGCTCGAGATCCTTCAGCACCGGCACGCTGCGGACGCCCGACATTCGCATCAGGCGGATGCAATCACCGATCGAGAAATTGTGCTGTACCGAGATGGCGGGCGTCGTCATGGCGTCCTCGACGCGGAGCTGATCGAGCAGCTCCGCCTCGCTGTCGCACAGCACGAGGACGATGTCCTTCGACGTGATGACGCCCGGCGAGCGACCGGGCTGACCGAGGACGAGCAAGCAATGAATCCCCCGGTCCGCCATGACGCGGGCAGCCGCCCTGAGCGACTCGTGCGGGGCGATGGTGACCGGCGCGGGGGTCATGAGCTCCGCCGCGGTGAGAAGCTTGATGCTCACGGCCTGGCCTTCTCTGCGCGAAGCTCGGAGGTCTCGCCATCGACGAGTATTCGCACCGCGCGCATCTCCGTCTCGATCGCGAGCTTGTGGCTTCCGATGCGCAACGTGACGCCGGGATGAGCGATGCCGACCTGGATGAACGCTACGGCGCTCAAGGTCTGCCTGCGTAGCGCACGCTGTGCCAGGCGTTCCACCTCTGCTTCCTGCAAGCTTGCCTGCACACGACCAATCTTACCACCTTTGCCGCGGTCGATGGGGTGCTCGTGGCGAGGGCCGACGCCAGAGCGCGCGAACCGGAGTGCCTTCGCGCGCTCGAGCGCGCGCTGTGCGCTCTCGATGGGGAGCTCCAGCGGTTCGGCCGCCACGAGCTCGGTATCCGTGCCGAGCGACGAGCCGACCTCCCGCAGGATGATGCTGAACTCCGCCTGGGTCACCCCGCCGCGCACCTTCCCGGAGACCTCGATTCGCCCTGCCGCCAGGCGGGAGTGAACGGCGTCACCGATCTGCAAGAGCCTCCCCGCGTAGAGCACGGCCGACTCGGCGTGGTGCACGGCGAGATCGCCCTCGGCACACACCGTAGCGGCATCGCCGCCACGCACACCCTGCTTGATTTTCACGCTTCCTCCGGAGTGCACGTTGCCCCCGTCCACCGCGCCGCGGATCTCCAGGTCGCCCGTTGCGTACACGCCGAACGACCGATGCACGTCCCCTTTGACGAGCAGGCTGCCCTGCATGTGCAGATCGCCGGAGCGTAGATCCACCGAGCCCTCGTGCACGTGTTGCTCGACGACGTCGATGCTCCGCGGCGGCTTCCAGACGACGACCCCCGCATGCGCTGCTCGCACGACGCCGTCGGCATCGCGCTCCGCGCCGCTGCCGAGCACCAGGGTCGCCTCCCGGGGCTTCGCCGGTGAAGTCGTGGTGCCGTCGACCAGCTGACCCTGGACGCCCGCGCGCGCCGGGTGCACCTGGCCGAGCACCTCGCCCTTCAGCACGGGCTTCAGGAGCTCGCGGTCGTGGAAATCTATGGTGCCGTCTTCGCGCAGGTGTCCCGGCTGGATGCCCGCGAGGAACGCCAGCTCGAAGCGGCCGTCTTCACCTTCGAGCGCTCTGGTGCCGCTCGCGACGAGCTCGCGCGCGATCTCGAAGCGGTCGTCGTTCAACCCGAGCCCGAGCCGCGTCACAACGCGCTCGTCGATTCCGGCTCTGAGGCCCGCGCCCTCGAGCGCGCATCGCAGGTGCGCTTCGTCGCCGGCCGGGCCTCGCGCGATCGAGACGAAAGCAGAGAGACGATCGTCGGTGATGCGCACGCCGACGCGCGATTCCGGGCTGGGTTCCTTGGTTTCCGGGTCTTTCTTGGACGGATCGTTCATGGCAGAACGTGCGCTCGTCAGTGAGTTTGACCCGGATCCTCCGCCGGGGGACCCGAGATCTTACGAATCATGAGGGACTCGGGGTGGGCAGCGGGCCCAGGCCTGATATCGTCGCCGCGTGCAGTCAGGGTTTCCCGGTGCGTCGACCGCGAGTCTCGAGTGTCGTCACGGCTAGCGACGCCCTCGGGACGGGGGAGAGCTGTACTCGAAGCCATCGGCTTCGTGCTGGTCGCGCTCGTCGTTTACGCGCGGACCCTCGACGGCTGGTTCCTGAGTGACGACAGCATGCTCGGTATGGTCACGCCGGACGGCCATCACGTGGCGTGGGGTCACGTCTTCCGCGTCTTCCACATGGACTGGGGTGAGCGCGGCGACTGGGCGCCGCTCCGGTACTACAGGCCGCTCGTCGTCCTCTCACAAGCGCTGGACGCGATGATATGGGGCATCAATCCGCTCGGCTATCATCTGACGAACGTCGCGCTGCACGGCCTCAACGGGTTCCTGCTCCATCGAATCGCTCGCGCGCTCGGGGCGGCCACGGCGACGGGGCTCTTCGCGGGCGCTCTGTTCGTCGTCTATCCCTGGTGCCCGGAGTCGGTCGCCTGGATCAGCGGGCGAACGGATGTTCTCGCCACCACCGCGACGCTGTCCGGTCTGCTCGCGTACCTGCGCGCCAGGGTCGCCTCCGGCAGGAAGCGACGCTTCCTTCTGTCCGGCTCTCTCTTCTTCTTCGTGCTCGGCGTGCTGTCGAAGGAAGCGGCCCTTCCTCTCTCGTTGATGATCGTCACCGTCGATCTGGTCTCCGGCTTCGACTTCGAGGCGCCGTGGCGTTCGTTCCTGCGCGTGTTGCCGGCGTGGGCTTCCTTCGGCGCGGTGTCGCTCGCGTACCTGTGGTGGCGCTCGGTGGTGCTTGGCAGTGTGATCGGTGGCGACTCGGCCGAGTTCTATCGAACGCGAGAAGATTGGTATTCTCACTTCGGCGCGAACTGGGGACGCAATCTGTCCCTCCTCCTTTCACCGTTCAATCGAGAGGCCGTCGGCCGGCATGCCGTCGCTTACCAGAGCCTCTGCGTTCTGGCAGCCGTGGCGCTCGCGGTGGGTCTGGGGATGGCGCTGCGCGCGCGGGTGGTTCAGTCACGCGTGGCCCTCACCAGCGTCGCCCTCTTCGTTGCGAGCATCGCGCCCTTCGCTGTGGGTATTCACATCCAGGACAACCTGGGCAACGCCCGCTATCTGTATCTGCCCACGGTCTTCTTCTGTCTGCTGATCGCCGCGCTCGTCTCACCCGCGTGGGAGCGGCCTCGCTCGGTGGTCCCCGTCGTCGCGATCCTCGGTGTCGCGGTCACGCTGCTCATGAAGAACCTCACGCCATGGGTCGAAGCGTCGGACATCATGCGCAGCGTCACCCGTTCCTACGTCGCGGCGTTCGGCCGCTACAGCGGAGAGGAGATCGAAGGGTTGCCCGAGAAGCACGATGGCGCTCTGATGGCCCTCTACAACGCCTCCACCATATCGGCGCCGTTCGTCACCGAGCCGCCCCGCCCGGAAGCCATAGTCACCGAGCGAGCCTTCTACAGCCGGCTCGATCGACGGATCTGGGTGGCCCCCGATCCCGTCGCGCAAGCGAGCGAGCGCCTGAGCCAGGATCGGGAGCGCGCCGAGTGGCTGCTTCCCATCGATGGGACGGAGCTGGACGCTGCCAGCCTCGAACAGCTCGTGCGCGAGGGGCAGAAGGGCGGGATGCGGTCGTTTCGGGCGACGAGCAACGCATCCTGGCTCATCATGTCTCCGGATCGACAGGTACGCTGGCCACATCTCCCGCGCGCCGACGAATACGCGTACGTGCTCATCCGGCCGCAGCCGGAGACCGCCCCCAATCTCTTCTGGACGAACCGAGATGACGAGCAGTTCGGCGACCCGCGTTTCGTTCAGATGCGCCCCGAGCTGGTCGTCAGCAACGGTGGGGTCGTCCCGCGTCGGGTCGAAGACTTCTACGTCTACGCCTACCCGCTGCACGAGGCGAAGCACTGGCCCGGCATGGACCGCGTCAAGCTGCTCAGGCTCGATCCACACTTCACGCGTGGCACCTTCGACATCGCCTTCTTCGGCATCTCCCGGTACCTTCCGCCCGAAGCAGAGTGAGGCGGCCGAGCAAAGCTCGCGGCCCGGCAGCACCCCGCGAAGGGAGAAGCCGCTACGGCATGGTCGTCGCCGGCACCCCGCGGGCCCGCAGCACGACCTTCGGGTAGCAGCAGTGAAGCCCGTCCGTCGACAGCTCGGGCGCCGCGAAGTAGTCGGTCGGCCCGTGCTGGCTCGGCTGGCATGACGTCACCGGGGAAGCGAACGTGAGCACGGATTGCGTGTACACGACGTCCTCGGCGGGCAGAACCGTTTCTCCGACGGGGATCTCGATGGCCCAGGTGGCCCAGTTCTGTGACTGCCCTTTCAGATCGATGCTGAAGTCCACCGTCTTCGAGGATTGCACGTCGGTGACGATCTGCTTCCATGAGGTCCCGTTCAAGACCATGTCGATGTTCAGCGCGTCTCCCACGTTGACGTTCATGGACGCGCCACCCGCGCAGCCGGTGGGCCCCGCCGCGGACGTCGAGACGTTGACGTACATCCCGGAGATCCACCAACCGCTGAGGTCAGTCGGCAGGTTGGGGGCGCACGAGGAACCCCACGTCAGAACCGGCTGCAGGATGCCGTTGCCGAGCCTCGCAGGATCTTTGCCACCGAGCGACTGAAGACCGGGCCAGATGAAGAGCGTTCCCTGGGAAGCGGGCTTCTTCGGGACGGCGAGCGTCATCTTGAAGTCGACGATCTCGTTGCTGGTCGAAAGTGTGTACTTCACCGCGGCGTACTCGGTGCCTGCGCGTGCGCTCGAGCTGTCCGTCCCCATCTTGCCGTTTGCGCAGACGTCCGTCCCCGCGCCGCCCGCTCCGCCGACGCCCGCGCCAGCAGCGCCCGCGGCTCCTCCTGCGGGCGCGCCTCCACTGCTCTGCCCACCCGCGCCAGCGCTCGCGCCGCCGGCGACGTTGCCGATGCCGCCTCCAGCGATGCCCCCCGCGGAGGGCGGCTGAGTCGCGGGCAAGCCGCCCGCTCCGACGAAGCCAGCTGCACCTGGCGAACCGCCCGCGCCCACGACGCCACCGCCGGCACCAGCCGGGCTCGACATCGTGGCGCCTCCTGCGCCGGGTACAGCGGCGGTCGCTCCACCGCCCGTTCCGAACGGTGCGCCGAACGCACCGCCGGTGGACGGTGTGTTGCTCCCTTGCTCGTCCGCCGCGCTGCACGCCACGAGGGCGGTGAACACGAGTGGCACCGAAAGACCGTTCCACCTGGTCGCGATCTCCGTGGCGTGCATGGCAGTGATTCCTTGGCTCAAACGGAGCCCCTTTCTGCCGAACAGTTGCGAAAGCGCACCCCGGCGGCTCATCGAATCGAGAGGCTTGCCCCATTGCGCTCAGTGCATGAACACTCGAGCTCATCGATCGTGCAAACATCAAGCTACCGTAGAAGTCCCTCGACGAGACACGTGCGTGAGCAGACTTCGACGTCGCCACGCGCGGCTCCAACTCGTCAGGCTGTCACGTGAACCATCGAGCCACCGCCGCTGCTGCGTTCATCGCTCTGACGACCGTGTCGCTCGCGCCTGCGGCGCCGGTCGTTGCGAGCCTTTCGGTGCGCCGCGATGCCGGTGCGGAGAGCTGTCCGGACCAGGCCACCGTGCAGGCGACTGTGGAGCGGATCCTCGGGCGGTCGATTCGTGCGCGAGACGACGCCACCCGGCAAGTTACCGCGGAGATCACGTTCCGTCGGAGCGCTCGCGGCCTCGACGCCATCGTTCGCGCCAGCGGCGCGCGTCAGGGCGAGCGAACTCTGACCGACGCCGGCCCAACCTGCGCCGCTCTCGCCCAGGCAGTAGCAGTGACAATCGCGCTCCTTCTCGACAATCGCCCCCTCCCCACCGCCCCCGAGCCCTCCTCCGCCCCACCGTCACCCTCAACCTCCTCCCCACCCACAAACACCGCCCCCCCCCCCAACGCCACCACACCCGCAAACACACCCCCCCCCCCCACCCAAAACCCAGACCCCCGGCCCAGGGGCAACCCCCCC
>CAYUAW010000277.1:8067-10171 GCA_964442485.1 uncultured Polyangiaceae bacterium | reverse complement strand
CCGCGCAGCTCGAAGAGCAGAAACGGATCGCGATCGAGCACGTCGCCGAGCACGTAGTGCGTCGCCGCGACGTGCTTGCACGGGTCGCCCCAGTCGGGGCACGAGCACTCGGTGACGAGCTCCTTCCGCGTGCGCGGGAAGAGGCTCGCGTCGGCCGCGCGGAACGCGGCGTCGATGTCCCTCGGCATCTGCCCTGCGAGGAGCTCGGCCGCGAACTGCGCCTTCTCCGCCATCTGGGCGATGGCCTTCTTCCAGGCTTCATCCGACAACCTGGAGAGCCGGATCTCGATGTCGTAAGGCGCATCGCGAGAGCCGGTGACCTTGGCGTGAACCTCGCCGCCGCTCACCGTGAGATCGTGGGTGCGCCCGGCGCGTGCGTAAGTACGGCCGCGCCCCAGACGCCCCGCGTCGCCACCGAGCACGTGCTCGAGGGCCTCGATCCACCGCTTGCCCCACCACGTGGTGCCGGGCTTGTCTATCTTGATGCCGTGCGCAGGGGGCGGCTTCTTCGGCCCCGAGCCGTACATCCGGAAGCGATCCCAGCGGTTCACGGACGCACCTGTCCGGCGCTGGATTTCTTCGTCGCGCGCTTGCGGGGCTTCGGCGCCTCGGCCGCCTCCTCCGCGTCGCCGCCCGCGACCACCGCCCCCTTCGACAGCGCGAAGAGCTCGCGGAGCTCCTTCGTGCCAAGCTCGGTGATCCACTGTTCGCCCTTGCCGACGACCTTCGACGCGAGCGCGCGCTTCTGCTCGAGCAGGCGGGCTATCTTTTCCTCAACGGTGCCTGCAGAAGAGAACTTGTGCACCTGCACGGCGCGCTTCTGACCGATGCGGTAGGCGCGATCGGTGGCCTGATCCTCGACCGCGGGGTTCCACCAGCGATCATAGTGAAAGACGTGATTGGCGGCGGTCAGGTTGAGCCCGGTGCCACCCGCTTTCACCGACAGCACGAAGATGCGCGGGCCGTGCGGCTCTTCCTGGAACCGCCGCACCATCTCGTCGCGGGCGCGCTTGGCGGTACCGCCGTGCAGGAAGAGGACCTCGGCGCCGAGCGTCGCGGAAAGATGTGCCATGAGGCGCTCGCCCATCTCGCGGAACTGGGTGAACACGAGCGCCTTGTCGCCCGCGGCGAGCGCCTCCTCGAGCATCTCCGTGACGCGCTCGAGCTTGCCGGAGCGCCCGGCGAGGGGCCCACGCTCCGCGAGGTACTGCGCGGGGTGGTTGCAGATCTGCTTGGTGAAGGTGAGGAGCGCGAGCACCCGCCCGCGCCGCTCCATGCCCTCTGCCTCCGCGATGCGGCGCATCTCCTCGTCGACGACGGCCTTGTAGAGCGTCGCCTGCTCCCGGGTCAGCGTGCACACCACTGTCATCTCGTTCTTCGCGGGAAGGTCGCTGATGACGGCAGGGTCGGACTTCAGCCGGCGAAGAATGAACGGACCCACGACGCGCTGCAGCCGAGCCGCGGCGTCCTCGTTGTCGTAGCGCTCGATGGGCACCGCGAACTCGCGCCGGAACCGCTCGAGCGGCCCGAGGAGGCCAGGGTTGGCGAATTCCGAGATGGACCAGAGCTCGGCGAGCCGGTTCTCCACGGGAGTCCCCGTGAGCGCGAAGCGCTGGGCCGCCTTGAGCCCGCGCGCCGCTCGCGCCGTGGCGGACGCAGCGTTCTTGATGTTCTGCGCCTCGTCGAGAGCGACGACGGACCACTCCACGGCGGAGAGCAGCTCCGCGTCGCGGCGGAGCAACCCGTACGTCGTGAGCACCAGCGAACCGGGCTGGCGTGGAAATTCGCTCGCTGACCGCAAGCGCGCGCCTCCATAGTGCGCCGTCAGGTTCAGGGACGGCGCGAAGCGCTGGAGCTCGCGCTCCCAGTTGCCGACCACCGACATCGGCGCGACGAGCAGCGCCGGGCGGTCGTCGCCAGCGTTCTTCTCCACGCGGCGCAGCAGGAAGGCGAGCAGCTGCATCGTCTTGCCGAGCCCCATGTCGTCGGCGAGGCACGCGCCGAGCCCGAGCGACGCCATGCTCGCGAGCCAGTGAAGCCCGCGAAGCTGATATGGGCGCAGCGTCGCGTTCAAGGATGCGGGTGCCGCGGCCTCGACGGCCGA
>CAYUAW010000277.1:0-7967 GCA_964442485.1 uncultured Polyangiaceae bacterium | reverse complement strand
GTGAGCGCGTCGTCGCCGATCACCGCTTCCCAGTCGACGGCCACGAGCTCCTCGAGGCCGAGCCCGGCCGCGCCCGAGACGGCGCCGGCGACCTTCGACGACTTGCCACCGACCTTCATGCGGAGCCGCAGCCGCCGCCGGCCCGTCACCGTGAGCTCGCCGGGAACGATCACGCCGAAGCCGGCATCGGACAGCGCCGCCGCGCCCTCGCCGAGAAACGACCACGCCGTTGCCGGATCCAGCTCGACCGACTCCGGCGTCGCGGTCGCGAGCGCGCGCTCGACAGGGGGAAAGAGCCGCGACGCGCGCCCGAGTGCCTCGAGCAGCGACTCCTCCGGATCGCGAAACGCGCGACCGAGCCGCGCGAGCCCCTCGCCCCGCGATTGCCACACCTCCGCGGCCGGCACGAGCAAGCTCCGGTCGTCCGGCGACTGCAGCAGGAAGCGAAGGACGAAGGGCTCTCGATCGCCGGCTGGCAGTTCCAGTCGAAAGCACGCGCGCAGGCGATCGTGCGCGCCGAGCGCCGGCTCGCTCCAGCGCTCGAGCGCGTCGACCACCGTGCGCTCCGCGACGTTGCCGGCCGGGAAGCTCGCGTCGCCGCCCTCCAGCGCCGCACGCCAGCGCTCGCCCCACGTCGACGGCGCGCCCGGCGTGCGCCGGAGCTCAGGCCCGCCGCGGCTCGCGCGAACCAGCGCATCCACGACCGCGTCGAGGTAAGCGCGCAAGAGCGCGTCGGGAGCCCAGACGTCGAGCCCGTCGCCTTGCCCCGCCGGCACCGCATGCGCCGAGAGGGGCATGCTGCGCGCGAGCGCGGCAACGTTCGCGGCATCGTCGCCTGCTGCGAGCGCCGCTGCCCAGCGCGCCTCCACGCGTCCGGCGCGTCGTGTGATCGTCGGCAGCACGCGCTCGCGGCTCACCAGCTCGAGCACCAGCTTGCTCGCAAGCGCCCACGCCGCGACCGAAGACGGGAGCGACTCGAGCGCAGTCGCGGGCACCGCAGCGAGCAGCGTCGCAGTGTCGAGCAACGGCAGCGCGACACCGTCGACGTCGCGAAGGCCGTCGGGCGTCACCAGCGGAGCGCGGTGGGGTCGTCCGTTCGAGCCGAGCTCGGGGAGCTCACGCGGCGCGTGCGCCAGCTCGTCGCCCCAGAGGAAGAGGAGCTCCGGGTCGGGGAGATACACGAGGGGCATGTGCGATAGGAGGACGGGCGATGTTTAGCGTTCGAGCCTGGTTCGAGTCCAGGCCGTGGAGCCACCCGCGTACGGTGTTAGGAACCCTCTCTGGGCGGTTAACAGCCGAAGCGGCATCGGAGCCGGATCCGAGCAGCGCGACGGCAGCGCCCGTGCGCCCGCGGATTTCCAGCTCGTTCCCGCGGACCGTGATGCGGTCGACGAGGAACCGCAGGTAGTTCTTCGCGAGCGTCGAGTCCGCTGAGAGGAACCCGCCTCGTTCTTGTGCACCGACGCTCGCTCCAAGGCACTACTCCGACTTGTATCGCGCTCGAAGGTCCCGAATCACATGTTCGACCGCAGCAACGGTCGCAAAGGCAGTCCCCCGGTCGCAAGTGATCTCAAGACGGCGAGAGCGACCGGGATGAATGAGATTGCGGAACCGCCTGGCAAGCGCGCTAAGATCCGCGGTGTCTTCGTCAATCACTTCGAGGGCTCTCGCCACGGTCGTGAGCTCGTTAAGGTCCCAAGAATCTAGCTGCCCTTTTATGACGGGTTGAAAGCGCAGGGCAGCTTCGCGTGCCTCTGCCTCGCGCTTCAGCAACGCGTCGAGCAAGAGCGCTTCCGCCACTGAGCCTGCGATAACGGTCGCTGCCTTCCAGGTTCCGACGTCCAACAAGCGCTCCATCGAGGCCAGATCCGTCGCGAGGACAGTCCGAAGCGCTTCGTCGCCGATGAAGTCAAGCCCGCCGTCTGGGGTGCCCGGGCCCTCATCAGGAAGCCTAGCCAACCACTTTCTGACCGCAACGAGTGGGTGCAGGCCATTCATCCCAACCAGCGGGCGTAGCCCGATGCTGTGGTTCCCCGATTCCCATCCGCGAAGCGCCGCGCGAATCGCGTGCACCGCCTCACCGAACTCCGCATCTGCATCGGCCCCAAGTACAACTAAGTGCGGTGGCACACGCTCGATCATGTCAACAACGTGGCCAAGCATTCCCGCGTGCTCGGGCCCAAGAACGCTAAGTTCTTGCGGCCGCTCCCTCACCGCGGGCACACGCTTGTCGATGTACAAGACAATCTGACTTGGCACGATTGGCAGCATGAAATCCTCTCTCGCTTTATTCTAGCAAGTCGCAGGAGACCACCGGTTTCCCTGTTCATGTCCGCGCAGACGACGTCCAACGCGGCGCGGGCACGCCCGCACGGTCACGGACGCGCGTCGCCATCGCGTCAAACCTCGCTGCGAGGAGAGCCCCCGTTTCAAAAGCGCTCCGCTCCGCGATGCGCCGCTTCCATGTTTCGATCTCCGTCAGCAGTAGCGCAGGCTCGGCGAGCCCCGGAGTCGTGAGTCGACGAGTGAGCAGCGCCGCCGTGGTCGTCGCGACCACTTTGGTCTTGTCGTGGCGGGTTCCTCCACAGGCTCGCGGACCCCGATGGCCTCGGTCGGATGGATCCTAAGCGTTCCACCTGATAGATTCGCAGGAAACATGATCGTCGTCGCCCGGTACCCACGAATGCAGCGCGATGCACAGGCTCCCCTCTCCGATTGGCTTGAGGCCCCGGCGAAGTGGATCGAGGGGCCGCTGCTGGCCGGCATGATCGGGGGGCGGCGGTTCCGACGCATGGACAATGGCTGATCGCAAATGGGGGGCGATCGCGAGTGGCGCGACCTTTGAGACTCTGGCTACGACAGTTGTTTTCTTCGAGGACCCCAACGCTTCGCTCTTCGGTCGAAGGGGTAAGGACGGAGGCCAGGACGCGCGCTCAGGCGACGGCACGCGCGTCTTTCAGGCGAAGCACCACGTGAGCGGGTCCGCGGCCGCTGCCATTCGCGATGCTAAAAGCGAAGCGGAAAAAATCGAGAGGTACCGCCTGCCGGGGCACAATCGCTGCGACCAATGGAGAAACGTTACGCATTGGCGCCTCGTGACGAACGCAGCGTTCAACCCCACCGACAAGGAGACGTGGGCGGCGGAGGTCGTTCCGCTCTTTCGTAGGCAGGGACTCATTGCCGACTACTGGGAGGTCGAGACGCTCAACGCGCTTCTCGACAAGCATCCCGAGATCCATCGATCCTTCTTCGAGAACGAGACGCGTGTTTTCCTCTCGATACCCGAGATCAGAGAACGGCTTCCCGGCCAAGAGCCGTTCCTTCGCCGAGACGAGCTAGGACCGTTCTGTGGAAGAGTTGCAGAGATCCAATGCGTCCATGACTTCCTCGCCTCACAGCAGCACTTCCTCGTTGTCCACGGAGCTGGTGGGCTTGGCAAGACTCGACTGCTCCTCGAGGCTGGCGAGTCGATTGCGGTAGAAGAAGAACACTGGCAGGTGCTCTGGGCCCAAGTCGCGAGCATGGCGGCTACCGCCGCTTGGTTCGATGCCGTCGTTCCAGAGCGCCCAACGGTGCTGTTGGTCGACGAGCCATCGGATGAGACCGTCCTGCAGCAACTAGCAGAACAGCTTGGGGGGCGCGTCGGTCGGACCGCTCGGTGGAAAGTGGTCGTTGCCGTTCGGTCACCAAAGGATCCAGTGCTTCGCTTTCTTCGCGGCGCGCGCATGAAGGCTCGCGTTCAAGAGCTTCCACTCCTCGCCTTGCCGTCGACCGATGCCGAAGCGATGTGCTTCGAGTTGCTTAAGACCGGCAAACTTGGAGGACTGTCGGAGGAGGCCCGACGCGAAGCAGCGCATCAGCTCAGCAAGCGGTTTTCACGCTATCCCGTGTGGCTCACTCTCGCCGTTCAGCATCTCGAGGATCGCGGCGACCTCAAACAGATTCCTGCCGACGCCGAGGCCCTCGCCGATGAGTACCTGTTCGAGATCGAGCGAAACCAGTCGGAGATACCGCCAGAGACGGTACGTAGCCTCATGCGGTGGGTTGCGCTCGTCGGGACCGTCAACCGGAAGGACGACGAAACCATCAAGCTTATCGGCGACGGCAGTGGCCTCGGCTCGATTCTCGAGGTGCGGGAACGTCTTGAGTCACTCGTTCGAAGGCGCGCGCTCCTCGAGCGAGGTGCACGCAATCGGTTCATCGAGTTGAAACCCGACGTCCTTCGGGACCATGTTCTTCTTCGCTGGCTGACGACGAACGTTGGCGGCGCCCATCCCGTCGTCGCGTCAGCTGACGCGACGGAGCTCCTCGATGTCGTTCAGAAGGCGGCGCTAGCCGGCACCTTGAGCGGACTAGGCCGAGCGATCCTCGTCTCCCTTGCTCGAACGGAGTTTCTACTTCGCTTTTCTGGCTACGACCTGCAGCTCCTCTCTGGTCTCTTCACGGCACTCGAAGCCTCAGTGCCCAAGCTGTCGGCGAGCCAGCGCCTCGCCCTCGCAGACGTCGTCGAAGCAGTTGGCTTTTTTCATCCAATCGAAGCGGCTTCTCTCGTTGGTGCCCTGCGTCGCGACCAGGCACCAGACGAAACCATTGAGGGCATCTTCCGAGCCCAGCACCTGGGGCAAGGGGATGTCCTCCTCTCACTCGCGTGGCCGCTGTTCGGCGCGGCGATGGGCGCGCAATCGTCGGAGGAGCGTGAGGCTGTCCTCCGCGAACTTTACGCGCTCACCGAAGCAGAGGCCGAGTTCGCGTCGCGGCTCCGTCGTGGCCTTCCAAACGACGGGAAGCGCGCTGCGGCATTGGTTACGCGAGTTCTCGAAGGAGGTCCGCAGTTCCGGAGCGAGTACGATGACGCTGCGAAGCAGCTTTGCATCGGATTGATCGGCGCGCTTATGAAGCAACGACCGACGCTTGGCCAAATCGCCCTGCTGGAGGCGCTGGTTGAGCCGATTCTCTCG
The DNA here is from genome assembly GCA_964442485.1 of uncultured Polyangiaceae bacterium. GTDB lineage: Bacteria > Myxococcota_A > Polyangia > Polyangiales > Polyangiaceae > DASZVB01. The sequence goes on along the minus strand of CAYUAW010000277.1, from coordinate 3,009 downwards.
GTCGAGCGACGACAGAGCTGGTTCGACGATCACACCGTCACTTGGCGAACGTTTGCTATTGCCCCTGGAAGCTCCGCCTGGTCTGCGAGGGAGGACGTCCTTGCGGAAGTGAAAAAGGCTCTGGTCGCAGAAGCGACACCTATCGAGAGCCGCGCACGACTATGGCATGTGTTTGTTAGGGCGCATGATGCGTCCGTGCTCGAGAGGCTCAAGTGGACGCACGAGGTACTGACGAAACGGAAGCCAAGCCTTCACGAGCTCGCTGCGGCTCGCGAAGTGTGGGATTGGCACCGTCGGTTCGAAGAGGATTCGCGTATCAAGGCCGCTGCCGAACAGCTAGAGGCTCTCTACACGACGAACGAACTCGCCAAGGAGTTCGAACCGCTCCTGAACGACGACGATTGGGAACAGCTGAACGCACGGGTCATGGCGAAAGGAGTGACGCTCGCCTCGTCGGCTCAACCCGAGGAGATCAACGGCTTCATCGAGCGCGCCGTCTCCTTCCTCGGTGATGAGAGCAAGCTCTACTCGCTCGGCGGCATCGCCTGGTCGATGGGTGAACATGCGGAAGCGCGGGAGGTTGTGCGACAATTCGTGGCTGCTTGTCTCGAGCAGCCCAACGTCACACCGCGCTCGGACTTCGGCGTGGCAGCCGCCGTTCGATGGATAGCCTGCGTTCGTTTGAGCGATCATTCAGAAACCGCGCACGTCCTTGTCGAACAGCTATTGGCCCAGTGCGGAAGCGATGATCAACGTGCCAATCTACTGGGGCAGATCTACGGTCGCGTCCCGAAGCTGAGTTCCCTCGGGGAGTTCACTGCCGACGAGCACGCGTTGCTCCGTAGTACCCGCGCGCGGGTACTGTTCTCGAACACCGGGCGGAGCGTCCCGTACGTCGCCGCTCTCGCGCAAACAGCGGGGTACGAGTGGTCAAAACTTCGCCCTCTGCTCGAGGACGCGCTCAGCACGGTTCCATCCGAGCGACTGTCACAAGCAATGTTCACACTGGTGGACGCGACCTACTGGGCCGTGCGCGAAGAAAGCGCGTCGCCACCGCCGAGTGGCTTGGTCGAATGGCTCATGACGCAGCTCCTTGCGCTCCCCGACTTCGACGATCTCGGCGGCAACGCGGAGTGGCACCTCATGGAGATCATCAAGCGTGCGGGGAGCGTCGACGTTCTGTGGCTACCCGAAGCACTCGCGCGACGAAAGCAGCAAGAGACGACTGGTGGTGACACGTACAAGGCGCGGGCGGTGAGCTATAACGCGCGCATCAGCAAGTACGTTCGCAAGCTCGCTGCCGCCGATATTGCCAACACCGAGGTCAAAGCCGCGTTGGAAAAGGTGCTGGACTACGTGAGTGACGACGGCAGCGTGGGCTACTACCTGCCGGAGATCCTGCGCGATATCGATCCCGACGGACTTGCCGTGCCCGCAGCCGTTGCGGAGCGTGCAATGACGGTCGCAGGCGCAGACGACACGCGGAGGCTTGCCCGAATTGGGACAGCCTATTCTGTTAACAGCCCACCGTGGCGGACAATCGCATTGGCAACAAGTCGGGCCGCCGCTTCACACGGGCAGGAGGCACTTCGGTCAGTCCACGCCGCCCTCGGCGAGCGAGGCATTCGTTCATGGTCCGGAGCGTTCGGCGAGGTGCCACCTATCTTCGTTGCTGCTGTCGACGAAGCTCGGTCCGCTCTCGATGCTGAGCTTGAAGCAGATCTCAAGCCTTTCTGGCAGCAACGCCTGGCAATCGCCGAGGCGGAACTAAGCGAACAGCAAGAACACGCGAAAGAGGAGCGCGGCGAATGAGCAAGACGCTGGAGGAGCGTCTTCGAGACGCGAAGACGGCGCTCGGCAAGGTCGATGGTGCGGTCGCACGTCACGCCGGCAAGCTGGCGCCCGATATCGAGAAGCAATTCAAAGCCATCGCCTCGTTCGGTTCGAACTTCGAGCACTGGAACCAGCTGCTGGTCGCCCGCGACGCTGCCCGCCGCATGCTGACCGATCTGGAGCGGCGCGCCGACAGGAACGATGACGTCCCCTACGGTGCATGGATGGCAAAATTCCAGACGGTTCGTCTGCTTGGCGTCCAGAGCTACCTTGCCGCGCAATGGGCTCTGGCAGACCGCCTCGTCGGAATGGCGGGGCAGGTCTTGTGCATTCGCAACTCACTGCAGGATCCCAAGAATGCGCCGCAGCTTGTTTCGCACTTTGTCAACGGCAAGGGACCAGAGTCGAAGACCGCTGCCATCGCATTTCTCTCGCTTCGACACTCGTTCGGATGGCCCATCGCAATCTCTTACGCGCTGCGGAATCACTTCCTTCATGACGGCGCAGGAGCAGACTTCTTCGACGGTCCCACTGCCGCATCGGCCTTCAAGGTCTCCTCCGATGGTTGGGCACGAGTTGAGGAACGAGCGAAAAGCTACAACGTGGACGCTGTTCATTCGCGGTTCGCTGGCACATGGAGCCCATCGGCTGGCGATGACTTGCGGAAGATTCTGGATGCATGCGCACCCGAGATGGACGAAGGCCTCGGTGTGCTTTTCGGATCGGCGTGCCAGATGGCGATAGCGCACATTGGCTTCATGCTGGGTGAGGATTAGCCACAGTCGAACGCTACGCGGAACGAGTTCCTTGCCCAACCCCCACCACGTCTGACGCGCCTGCTCGTCGGCGGGATCGCTTTCCTCGGGGTTGCGTGCACGAAGGTCCCGGTCGAAGGACAGCAGTTCTTGCGCTTGCCAGGCACGAGACCCGAAAGATTCACCGCATGCGTGCGAGTGGCAGAGGTGAGTGCTCCTTTTCGAGAGCGCGCGACGGCGCCTTCGTTCGCGACGGGAGCCTTCAGCAGACCCAGGTGCTGACCGCGAGCCCGTCCTGCGGGGCGCTTTCGCGCGTTCGCGTCATGGCCCGACGCCGCAGGCCGTGGTATGGGAAATGGTATGGTTACGAAGAAGGTGACCGTGACGCTGGAGGCAGATCAGCTCACGGCGATCCGCTCGC
>CAYUAW010000276.1:0-10175 GCA_964442485.1 uncultured Polyangiaceae bacterium | reverse complement strand
GCGAAGCGGAGTTCGTGGTCGCACACGCGAAACGTGTCGCCGTCGTTGATCACCCGGCGCTGTACGCGCTGGCCGTTGTATTCGACGCCGTTGGTCGAGCCCATGTCGACGATGTAGTACTGGCCGTTCAGGAACTCGACCATCGCGTGCTGCCGCGACACGTTTGGGTCCTTGATCGTCAGATCGCTCGACTGCTTGCCGCGGCCGATGATGAAGCGCTCCTTCGTCACCTGAAAGCGCTCACCCATGTAATAGATGTAGAGCTGCGAGGGACGACCAGAGTTGCCGCCGAGCGGTGGCGGCGCGCCGCGCCCGCTCCCCGTCGCCGGTGGAGGCGGCGGCGGCGCGCGGCTCGTGTTGCGCGCCGGGGGCGGCGGCGGCGGCCCACGGCGGCCTTGCGCCGCGGTGGTGGGCGGCGGCGGTGGCGGCGGAAAGCCGCCTGCGCCGCCACGAGCACCGGGCATGGGCGGCGGCGGCGGGCCGACGGAGCTCCGCCCAGGAGGTAGCGGCGGCACGCCCGGCGGCGAGGGCAAGGGCGGCGGCGCAGCGGCCCCCGGCGTGCCCGGGGCGATCGACATGGACGCTGCGGTGCCGTACCCGCGCTGACGCAGGTACTGCTTCATCGAATCGTTGATCAGGTAGTCGATGGAGCACTCGAGCTCCCTCGCCATCTGTTCGAACTTTTCCCAGAGCGCATCGCGACACTGGAAGCTACGGGCTGTTTTCTTGTTCGCGTCGGACATTCCGCGGGACCTGTTCTGTCGGGAGATCGTCGCTCACAAGCGACGCGAGCCTATTTCCCCCCCGCGGGGTGCGCCGGTGCCGCCGGTGCGCGTTTCTCGAGGGCTGGTTTCACACAGAACGAGACGAAATCACCGACGGTGGCGACCGTCTTCTCGTCCGCCTTGCCCCCCGATTCGACCGTGCACTTCCACTCGCACTCCTTCGCGCCCGGGAGACACTCGGGCACCTTCACGGAGTCGGATGCGTACCTGTCGACCTTCGCGAGATCGCTCTTGGCGCCGCCCTGATAGTAGTAACCGAGCGCGCTGAGACGCACAGTGACGGGGTACTTCGAGTCCGCGTACTTGTCGAGCGCCTCGACGGGATCGACCTTCACCTTCTTGAGCTCGCCGATGAGCTGACCGTACCGAAGGGGCTCGGTGATCGACATCCCTCGTGCGTGTCCCAGGTGCGACATGAACTCGTCGATCTGCGAGCTGTCGCTCATCTTCAGAATTAGCTCGGCGGAAACCCAGCGGACCTTCCACTCTTTGCTGTCGAACATCGGGTAGAGCCGGTCGACCACGAGCTTGCGCGGCATCTCTCCGACGCGACGCATCGCGGCGTCCCGGACACTGTCAGGAGTATCTTCCGCCGAGGCGAGACTCAGGACCTTGTCCACCTGGCTCTTGTTGTCCTTGTCGACCTGCCCCTCGAGCGCGATGAGCGCCGTGGCCCGCCGCTTCTCGCTCTGCTGCTTGTCGCCCGCGAAGTTCAGCAGGTACTCCACGATCGGCGGCTGCCCGATCTTCTTCATCGAGCCGAAGATGCGCAGGAGCTCTTCCTCCTGGTACTGGTCGAGCTGCTTCTGGAACTGATCCTTCGTGGGCTTGAGCTTGGAAGCCGCGTTGGCAGCCTCGAGCTTCGGCGTCTTGTTCTTCAGCCAGCGATCGGAGTTCACCTCCTGCGCCATCGTCACGAGGCGCTTGCTCGCTTCGAGCTTCGTCGGCGGGTCTCCGAGATCCGCGATGAGGTCGCAGATGCGATCGACCTTCGGCGCGTCGACCTGGATGAGCGCCGGCAGGCCGCGCACGCCGGAAGCGCCCAGCATGCGGAGCACCTGCTCCATGCCGTACGCTTGCGACGAGTCGTCCATGCGCGCCGAGAAGTCCGTCATCGCCCACTGAGTCAGGGCGGCCTTGAGCTTCTCGACGAGCGACCGGTCGGTGACGAGCGGGCCGCCGTCGTTCGTGAGCATCGCGTAAGAAGCGTCCTTGTATGCGATCGACGTATCCGTACGCGCCTCGGGCGTGCCGGTCGCGGGTTTCAGGATCTCGGCTTCGAGCCTCGGCTCCATCGCCGCGACGATCTTCGCGCGTTCCGCCTCCGGAAGATCGTTGAGCGCGTCGATCAGGTTACCTATGCCGATCCGCCGCCCGAACCGCGGCTTCATGCTGACGAGTGTCATCGCCGCTTCGACCCGCAGGTCCATCGGATACTTGTCGTGCTCCAGCACGGCGACGAGCTTCCGCGGCCCTTGAGCCGTGTTCGCCCATCGGTGAACGTCATCATTTGTGGTGCGGCAGCCGGAAATGCCGGCGCCGAGGGCGAGCGCCGCCAGCAGTGTCGTCGTGGACACCAGGCGGCCGGCGCGCGAGGGGCACTTCATTGGAATCCCTACCGTTCCCCGTGCAAAGTCACGACGTTGTCTCGTCGAGCCTCGGTCATGAGTGCCGAGGGAAGGCGATAATACGACCAGGGTCGATGCGCACTCAAGCTTGGTACACGCCGAAGTTGGCGGACTTCTTATTGAAGCGGAATAGTTGACCGGTACCTGGCCAGGAGTGCGATCGCCCTCGAGAAGAGCCGTTTTCCGCTCGGGCCGAAAGCGACTCCGGAGTTCTTGTGCTGGACGGCATGGTGCGTCTATGTAGGATACAGTAGGAGATGCGCGCACACTTATTTACCCCGCGGCGGCTCGTCGCGGAGCCTGCCGAGACGCCGACGGACGCGCCCGGCTCCGCCGGCAAGCTGCGCGAAGCCTCGTCGCTCCTTCTCGTTGCCGGGTCCGCGTACCTGGTTCTCGCGCTCGCGGGCATCCGCATCGATCCCAACGATCCGTCGGTGCAGGGCGCCGACTGGTGCGGCGCCGTGGGGACCGCGATCGGGATGCTGCTCGCGCGCGGGTTCGGTTTCGCGGCGTGGCTCGCCCCCGCCGAGCTCGGCTTCGTTGCTCTGCCGCTGTTCAGGCCAGGGCGTATGCCCGTCACGTCGCTCCGGCTCGCGGGCGATCTCGTGCTGATGGTTCTCGTTGCCTCGCTCGTGCACATCGCGGCGCCCGACGCAGTCGCCTTCGGCGGCGGGCCTTCCGGGGGCAACGTCGGTCTCTTCTTCGGCGAGCTGATGCGTGCGCTCTTCTCGGCCATCGGATCGTTTCTCGTCGGTGGCACGGCGGTCGGCCTCATCCTGATCGGCCGCAGTCAGCTCTCCTTCATCGCGTGGATCGAGCGGGTCTCGCGCGCTGTGCTGTTCCTGAGGACGGCGCTCGTCACGCTCGTCCTTCGCCTGCGGGGCGCGTGGAAGGAAGCAAAGATCGTCCGTCAGGAGCGCGAGGACGAAGCACGTGCCGCGGCGCTGCCCGTCATCGAGAGCAAGACGAAGGACGAGGCCATCCTACTGCACCTGGAGGACACGGACGCGGACTGGATTCCGATCGACAAGACCGGAGAGCCGCCCATCGCGCTATCGCAGGCGCTGCGTGACGCGATCACCCGGCGAGGGGTCGCGCTCGCCGCTGCGGGAGAGGAAGCGAACGACGTTTCGGCGTCTCTCGCCGAGCTGAAGTCGTCGGTGCCGCCCGCCGTCGTGCCGAAGAAGCGAGCCCGCAAGAGCCGCGACGAGAGCCTCTTCGAGCTCGAGGAAGACGAGCCGCGCGCGGACGCCGACGTCGAGAAGCAGACCGCCCCGACCGACGTGGCGGCCGCTGCTGTGCCGAAGGCGCAGAAGGGTGCGCAAGGCCCTCTCGAGCCGACCATCGTCGACACGAGCCCCGAGCGCGAGGTGAAACGCGGCCAGCGGCGACCCGAGCGCCGGAAGGGCGGTTTTCAGCTGCCGTCGACCGAGCTCCTCACTGCCGCTGGCCCCACGGTGAGCGAGGTCGACAAGCGACGTGTCTTCGAGCTCTCGGAGCGCCTCGAGCGCACCCTGCTCGACTACGGCGTCGTCGGGAAGGTCGTGGAGATTCACCCCGGGCCCACGGTGACCACCTACGAGGTCGCCCCGGAAGCGGGCACGAAGGTCAGCAAGATTGCGAGCCTCGTCGACGATCTTGCGCTCGGTCTTTCGCGCAAGGTGCGTATCGTGGCGCCGATCCCGGGGAAGAGCCGCATCGGCTTCGAGCTGCCGAATGACGAACGGCAGCCCGTCGGCCTCCGCGAGCTGGTGGAGGACAAGCGCTTCGATCAGCTCGCGGAGAAGGCACCGCTGCCTGTCGTGCTGGGACGCGACATCGTCGGTGCGCCCTTCTACGCGGATCTCGCGTCCATGCCGCACGTCATCGTGGCGGGTGCCACGGGCGCTGGCAAGAGCGTCGGGCTCAACGTGATGCTCACGAGCTTGCTCTTCCGTCGCACTCCGGACGAGCTCCGGCTCCTCATGATCGACCCCAAGGTGGTCGAGCTCGCTCCGTTCGACGGCATTCCGCACATGCTGCTTCCGGTCGTCACCGACATGAAGCAAGCCGCAAAGGCGCTGAAGTGGGCGGTCGACGAGATGGAACGCCGCTATCAGCTCTTCGCGAACGCGGGGACGAAGAATATCGGCACCTACAACCGATGGGTGAAGCGCATCGAGGACGGGGAGATCCCGCCCCCCGACGCGAGCGAGGTCCAGGCCATCGCGGCCGACGGTCAGGTCGTCAGCGTGCCCTCCGCAAAGGAGGGCGCGGACGGTGCGCTCCTGCCCGGCAAGCTTCCGTTCATCGTCATCGTCGTGGACGAGTTCGCGGACCTCATGATGCAGCAGGGCAAAGACGTGGAGACTGCCGTCGCTCGCCTGGCCCAGAAGGCCCGCGCCGCCGGCATGCACGTGGTGCTGGCGACTCAGCGCCCGAGCGTCGACGTCATCACCGGCATGATCAAGGCGAATTTTCCGACGCGCATCGCGTTCCGGGTCGCGCAGAAGGTCGACAGCCGGACGATCCTGGACGAGCAGGGGTCCGAGCTCTTGCTGGGCAAGGGCGACATGCTCGTGAAGATGAACGGCTCGAACGAGATGCGCCGCGTCCAGTGTCCGTTCGTCAGCGAGGAAGAGGTCGAGGCGCTGACGAGCTTTCTCCGCTCACAGGGAACGCCCACCTACCATGACGCCATTTTGCAGCGGTCCGACGACGACGATGACGCGCCGGCCGAGGAGGAGGCCGCCGACCCGCGTTTCGACGAGGCGGTGCGGATCGTGGCCGAAACGAGGCGTTGTTCGACGTCGTGGCTTCAGCGCAAGATGACGATCGGGTATAACCGGGCGGCAAAGATCGTCGAGATGATGGAAAAGCTCGGCATGGTCGGGGCGCCCAACGGAGCACGCGACCGCGAGGTCCTGATCCAGCCGCATTGAGTCTGGGGGCGCGCTCGCGCTATCGGTGTACCGTTCTCGCCAGTCGTGTGCGCCGGATGGTATGAAAACTATCGCGAATGCCAGGCGAGCCAGTCATCCCTGCTCCGGACCCCGACGACGATGACGACGTCGCGTGGGCCCTGCAGACTGCTGCCGTGCAATGGCAGCGCGGTCAGCGCGCCGACGCGGTGGTCTGGCTCCGCCGGGCCGTGGACGCGTCGATCAGCGCCGGGCGCGCCGAGCGAACCCGCGAGCTGACGCGTCTCGCCGCGAGCGTCGCGGATCGGCTCGTGTCGGAGGCGATGGCCGTGCCCGACTCCACGGCGCCTCCGCGCCGGGAGACGGAGTCCGACGTCGACGAGCTCCTCGCGCGGCCGTCCGCGGTGCCGCGGTCTGCTCGTTCGCGCGGGCCGTCGCATTCGGCGAGCGACATCCCGGTGGAGTTCGACGCCGACGACGCGGAGCTCATCGAGGACGACTTCGAGGACGATCTCGCCGACGAGGACGCGGACGACGCGGACGATCGCGCGCCGACGCTTCCGCCTCGAGTGATGGAGGCAGAGCCGACCTTCCGGCACGAGCTAACGAGTCGCGAGTACGAGTACGAGGATCCCAGTGGGTCCTACGTGGACGCCGAGTCGGTCTACGAGGAAGACACCTCGACGCATCCCGTGCACGAGGCGGAGTACGAGCATGTCGACGACGACGACACTGAGTCCCTGGTGGACGCGACGGAGCTGTTGAGCGATCGGCCGCCCGCGAAGAAGGAACTTCAGAGCGCACGCGCCCGTTCCCCGAGCAATCGTCCAGCCCCCGACCAGCTGAGTAGTCGATTCCTCGATCGTTCGCCCGTCGGCCGCGGCAATACGTACCCGGGCGGGTTCGGCGTACCGAGGAACGAGCCATCCCCGCCCACCGGTAGCCGTCCTCCGGGCGGCGGTGCTCGCGGCAGCGAGCGAGCACCGGCGTCGAGCGGGCGCCCTCTGCCGAACAGCACGGGAGTGCGCGGCAGCGACCGTGCGCCGGTGTCGAGCGGACGTCCCGCTCCGGCGAGCACCGCGGCCCGCGGAAGCGACCGGGCACCGACGTCGAGCGGTCGGCCGTCGGCGAGCGCCGCAGGACGCGGCAGCGAGCGAGCGCCGACGTCGAGCGGTCGGCCTGCACCGAGCAACGCAGCAGGGCGCGGCAGCGCTCGCCCAGCGAGCGTGGCCGGTGCGCGTGGTACACGCCCACCGAGCGACCGATCGCCGAGCGCGCCGCCGTCGTCCGGCAACCGCGGCGCTCTCGCGCGACCGAGCTCGTCGCCTCCGCCGGAGCGGCCGTCCAGCGATCGGCCGATGGAGCCGATCGTGACGGCGGAAGAGCTCTTCCGCCAGAAGGCGCTCGAGAATGCACGAAAGAGCGAGCCTCCCGGTCCGTCGGGGCAGGTGAGCGGTGCGCCGTCGGAGCCCCCCTCCGGTCCTCCGATCGTCGACGGGGTCTCGCTGGAGAGCGTCCGCGGCTTCGAGGACCTTCCCGAAGCCACGCAGCAAGCCCTCGCGAGGTCGGCGTCGCTGACGACGCTGTCCACGGACGACGAGGTCGGGTCCTTCGGGGCCGCGCTCGTGACGCGCGGCCGCGTCGGCATCATGCCTGCCATCGCGGATGTGGCGTCGAGCGTGGCCAAGCCGGGAGAGATCGTCTTCACTCGCGGTACGCTCGGCGAGGGCGTCGCTCTCCGGGTCGTGGCGCTCGAGAGCAATACGACCGTCGCGTCCTGGAGCGAGGAGACGCTCGGTGCGGCCATGGCCGATTGCCCGTGGGTCGCAGACGAGCTCCGCCTCGTCGCGGATCGCTTCCAGTCGGAGGCCGGCGCAGTACTCGGCCCGCTCGGCGAGCGCCTCGACGACGTCCTGCGCGACACCGTCATGTCGCGGCTGGAGGTGAAGTCGTTCGCACCCGGAGAGATCATCGTTCGCGAAGGTAAGCCCGTTCCGGGGTTGCACGTGGTGGGGGGAGGTCGCGTCGAGCTCCTGACCGTCTCGGGCGCCGTCTCGGACGCGGGGCCAGGGGAGTTTCTCTTCGCCGCGGAAGTGCTGGGCGGACGAAAAGCGCACGTCACTGCGCGAGCCGGCAAGGGCGGAGCCCTGGTGCTCTTCGCGCCGCGGTCTGTCGCGCACGAGCTCTTGCTCAGCGTCCCGACGTTGATCGAGATCCTGTCCGACTGACGGCTACTCGATCACGCGTCGGTTCGGGTCGGTGTCGACGAGCCACACGAGCTGCTCGTTGCCCTGCGCGCCCGCGAAGCGTAGGCCGAACCAGCGAGCATCCGGCGAGATGGTCCGACGCCCGTCGGCACGCGCCACCGGGAAGCGTACCCGGTAGGCCCGCCGCCAGGGCGAGGTGTAGGGAAAATACGTTCGCTCGATCGCGCCCGGCTTGCGGATCGCCTCGATCTCGCTCGGCGCGGTCTCGTTACCGTGATCGTCTATCAGCCGGATGATCCAGGCGGCGTTCTCGGCGGTGAGATCCGACCACTGATGTCGCTGCGCGTACAGGGCGACGTAGAACTGATGGTACGTGTCGACCTCCGCGAGGGAGCGCTCGAAGAGCGCGCGGCGCTGATCGACGGTGAGCCGGTAGTCCTCGGCGTAACGCACGACGTACGCCCAGCGGAAGTCCCACGACTCGTAGGTGGACGTCACCGTGAGCAGGTCGTCGAGCTCGCTGGCGACGAACAGCTGCTCGGTGCGGGTCCATCGATCGAGGACGCGCTCGTAGTCGGTGGCGACGTATTCGCGCGGGCCCTCTGCGAGGCTGACCGCGGGAGCGCCGCAGGCGGACGACAGCGCGACCGCGAGGAGAGCCGCTGCGGCGCACGTGAGCTTCGCCCAGCCGTTGAGGAGACGCGCCATCGGGGTCGAGTCTGCCGTGTCGCCGGCGTGCGGGGACAGGATTTCCGCTAGTTGCCGACGATTCCCAGCGCCAGCGCCTCGGTCATCGCCCGGTGCGTGGCGCCATGCCCCGGCCGCGTCGCACGCAGCTTGCCGAGGGGCGGCCCCCCGAACAGATAGAGATCTCCCACCAGATCGAGCAGCTTGTGGCGGGCGAATTCGGACGGCCTCGCCGGCGCACCCGGCCCCTCCACCGTACCGTCGTCGTCGAGCACCATCACGGCCGACGGATCCACGCCCCGCGCCCGGCCGGAGTGGCGCAGCGCATCTCCGTCACGCCGGAAGCCGAAGGTGCGGGCCCAGGCGACGTCGCGCAGGAACGACTCGGCTGAACCGTCCCACGACGCGGTCTGCCGACCGATGTGCCTCGCGTCGAACGTCACCTCGACCTCGAGTGCGACGTCGTCCCGGGGCGAGAACTCGTACGTCGACGTGCCTGCCCGGACCACGCCTTCTCGCACGACGCGCAGCGCGGGCCGCTCGCGCGGCACGCCGAGCAATTCGATAGCCGTCGCGAAAGTGAGCGCAGCGCCGTCGAGCAGAGGCATCTCCCCGCCGTCGACTTCGACGACGACCCCGGAGCGAGCCGAGAGGCCACCGAGCGCCGCCAGGAAATGCTCGACGGTGTCGACGTCGAGCCCGATGGCTTCGCAACGAACGCGCACTCCCAGGTCGGTTCGCGCCACGACGAGGCGCTCGACGGGTGCTACTCCTTCCGCCGTCCGGAAGACGACGGGACCGTCGATGGGCGAGAGGCGCAGCTCCGCGCGCGAACCGGAGTGCAGCCCGAGCCCGGTCAGGCAGATCGGCGATGCGCCCGCCGACGTCACCGTCGGAAATCGAAGACCGTCACGACGGCGAGCAGCGTGATCAGCATCACGAGCCCCACGAAGTGAATTCCGGCCTCCACCCGGGCGTTTGCGCGCCGCCGGGTCACGGCCTCGTATGCCAGGAAGACCAGACGCCCGCCGTCGAGCGCCGGAAGAGGCAGCAGGTTGAAGCCGCCCAGGTAGGCGCTCAGCATGCCGAAGAACTCGAGGTACTCGTCCATCCCCCTGTCCGCGGCGGCGCCCGCAATCTTCACGATGCCGACGGGACCGGCAAGATCGGCCTTCTCCTTGCGGGTGATGATGCGGGCGAGCCCCACGACCAGCCGATCGACGACGATGGCCGGCGCGACGAGCGACTTCACCGCGGCGTTCTTCAGCGTGACGGGCACACGCTCGCTCTTCGCCTGGACGTTGATGAATCCGCCGCCCTTGTCGGCCTTCGCCTGAGGGGTGACCTCCAGCGAGAGCTTCTCGCCGGAGCGATCCACGTCCACCTTCAGGTGGTCGCCGGGGTGCTGGAGGACCACGCGGCGCATCTCGTCGAAGGTCGCGATCGGCGCCCCATCGATGGCGACGATCTTGTCGCCTGTCTTCATGTGCGCGGATTCGGCCGCGCCGCCCTTCATGACCTCCACCACCGTGGAGTTGGACGGCACGAGATCGCCCCCGATCATGAGGCTTGCGAAGAAGAGCACGGACGCGAAGAAGTAGTTCGCGAGCGGTCCTGCGACGATGGTCGCGATGCGCGCAGTGAGCGAGGCGTTCGCGTAGCTGCTCTTGTCGTCCGGGTCGACCTCCTCGAAGGGGTTCATCCCGGCGACCTGCACGTACGCGAGGAACGGGATCAGGGCGACCTGGTAGACCGTCGAGCTCCCGCGCGGCTGGTGCCGGAAGAGGACCGGCCCGAAGCCGATGCTGAACCGGAGCACACGGATGCCGAACGCTCGCGCGATGAAATGGTGCCCCGCTTCGTGGATCACCATGAGAAGAGCGAGACCCAGGACGGCGAGCACGATCGCGGCTAGACTCATGGGGAGCTCTTCACATATAGCCTCCCGGCTACGTCCCCGCCAACCGG
>CAYUAW010000275.1:9016-10214 GCA_964442485.1 uncultured Polyangiaceae bacterium | reverse complement strand
ACGAGTCGAGGTCGACCGATCGGGATCCGAGCATGATTTTCGCGCGTTTGCGCAAAGCGTTCGCGCGCGACCCCTTAAAGACTCGAGCGCTCCACCCGTTCTTCGTCGTGGATGCTGAGACTCGCGCTGTCACTCACACTGATGACCTTTGCCACCGTGGCGCTTGCCGACGAGAAGCAGGTCGCCTTCGTGGACAACGCCGACCGAGCCGCTGGTCCGGCTGCCGACGTTGCGATGTCTCCTCCTGCCGACACGGCCACCGAGCGAGCCTCCGAGGATGAACCGAAAGCAGCGCCGACTCCGACGACTGCAAAGTACTCTGTTCCCTTTCAGCTGCGTTCTGCGGCGCCGAGCAACACCGTCCGCGTCGATCACGTGGTGTCTCCCTTCACCACGCCGACCTCGCCCGGGCTCGTGCAAGTGACCATTCTGAGTGGTTCGTACAGGTTCACACCCAACGCAGGGGTGTTCGCGCGTGCTGGGTTCGTGAACTACAACCCGGACGGCACGCGGGCAGCGAACGCGCTGACGAACCCGGTGATCGGTGGCCTCTGGGGGGACACCTTCCACGCCTGGAGGTACGCGGTCGCGTTCGCGGTTGCGCCGCCCGTGGGGGCAGGTGGCGGTAACTCACCGGATCCTGCAGTCGCGTCCTCCATGAAGACGGCGCATCTCGCCAGGTTTGCGATGGATGGAACGCTGTTCGCCGTCAACGAATTTGCCACGATCCTCGGGGGCGACGTGGCCTACGTCTCGAGAGGATGGACGGTACAGTTCGAGGCCACCGCTGCTCAGCTCTTCCGGACGCGCGGGGAAGCGCAGCTGCCGGATGCGGGTCGCACCAACTTCCTCTCCGGTGCGCACGCCGGGTACTGGGTGCTCAAGGAACTCTGCGTGGCTTCGGAGCTTCGCTATCAACGATGGCTGAGCACACCGGAGGCGGTCCAGAAGGATCCACTCAACCGAGACAACATGAGTGCGGCGGCAGGGCTGCGCACCAGCATCGAGATGAAACCATTCAAGGTGATGCCTGGCCTGGCGTACGCGACCGGTCTCCGCGGCCAGGTCCTCGCTCAGCGCTTCCACGCCATCCAGTTCGACGTCCCCTTCGTGTTCTGAGCCGAGGGGCGGCAGGGTTCATCAACAGCACGGTTTCTGAGTCGTTCCGAAGCCGGGGAATCCGCCGATGCGGCGGCGC
>CAYUAW010000275.1:4521-8916 GCA_964442485.1 uncultured Polyangiaceae bacterium | reverse complement strand
GGTCCCTGCGGACCTTGTGGACCCTGCGGGCCCTGCGAACCGGTCGCGCCACTCGGGCCGGCAGGGCCCGTAGCCCCGGGAGCGCCGTTGCAGACATACGTCGTGAATCCGCCCAGGTGCGCCTTGCGTCCATGGGATTCCCCGCGACGGAGCGCTAGTTCCGACCCGACAAAGACGATCCGCCGGCACAGCGCATTCCGTTATAACTATTGGGCAAAATACCCGTCGCGCCCGCCGCAAGTCTGGCCAGCCCGCGGAAACGGCGCTCTGGTTCGTTCGCAAAGATTGCGTGTACGTCCTTGCTGCGGTTCTTGCGCGATCACGCCGACGCTGTTCACCGCATTTCACGCGCTCCCGCGGTGCTCGCCAGCCGAGCGCGGCGGCCCCTAGGCACGAAGCAGACGCTGTGGGTAGCGTTCTGGTCACCCTTCATGAACGAGTCGCTGCCTCCGCCCTTACTTCTGCGCGATGCGAGGATCGATTTCCTGCGCTTCATCGGGCTCTCGATGATCATCCTGGCTCACGTGAACCCGCCGTTGTGGCTCTTCCAGCTGCGTAACTTCGACGTCCCCCTGATGGCCTTCGTGTCTGGACTGGCAGCGGATCTCACCTCGGCGGACGCCGCGCCCGGGCTCGGCTACTTCTGGAAGCGCATCAAGCGCCTCGTGTTCCCGGTCTGGATCTTTCTGACGCTCTACTTTCTGGTCGTCTGGTCATTTCACCTGAACGTCGAGCAACTTCACCCGAGGCTCGTGCTGGAGAGTTACCTGCTGCTCGACGGCATCGGCTACGTGTGGGTCGTTCGCGTGTTCCTGGTCATCGCGCTCGCGACGCCCGCGCTCCTCGGTCTGTCGCGAAGAACACCGTCCAACATCACGTTCCTGTCGCTGTTCGCGGCGGTCGCGGTCGTCTACGAGCTCTTGCTCTATCTCGCCGCCCCGTACATCGGCCACTTCCCTTTCAACGTCCTCTCGGAGATGGTGTTCTACGGGATCGGCTTCTCTCTCGCGTTCGTACTCGGGGCACGATTCCCGCGACTCGGTCGCGGTCAGGCCATCGGGAGCATACTGTTCGCTGGCGTCGTCTTCTTCGCCTTGCTCTTTTACCACCGCGCCCGTGCAGGACACTTCGTTCAGACGCAGTCGTTCAAGTACCCGCCTTCCGCGTACTACCTGTCCTACGCACTGCTGGCGTCGATGATCGCGTACTACGCCATCGTGCCCGTGGAGCTCCGTCTTCGAAAGCAGTTCCCGAAGGTGCTATCCGTGGTGCTGTTCATCGCACGGAACACCATCTGGATCTACCTGCTGCACATCCCCGTCATCAAGTTCTTCGAGGCTCATCCTGCAGGCAACTTCCTCGAGCGCTACGCTTGCGCGTACACGCTGCCCGCGCTCATCGTGTGGCTGAAGAATGGCGCCCTGGAGCGGACGATCATGCCTCGCCTCGCAAGCCCACGCGCGAGAATGAACGCGCGCCTCTTGCTCACGGGCTAGCTCGCCCGTACGGGTGCCACCGCTACACATCGTCGAAATGCGCCCTGGCCGACAATGACCTCTCGGGACCGGAAATGACTCTGCACTCCCGTCCCGCGGGAGTGCAGAGTCGGCATCGGAACGGACGACGAGAGGATCGTGCGATGAACACTCGCGACGTGGTGGTGTGCGCTCTCCTGACGCAACTCGTGTCGGCCTGCAAGCTGACTCAAATAGTGCCTCCGAGCGATCTGCAGGAGACCGAGCGGGGGGCGTTCACGACCGACGGCCGGTTCTTCGTGATCGGGGTTCGGCCATCGGGAAAGCCCGACGCGGGCGCCTGGATCGTCGAAGTGACAGACGGTCCATCGAACCGCTACGTCGCCACGGACTACGTCTCCGGCAATCTCGAGGGAACGAGCGACGGCACACTTGCCGGGAAGCCGGCCGGGGACCCCTGCACGTTCGGCGGCATGGCTGCACACGGCGAGCTTCTTTACGCAGCCTGCTACGCGGCGGATGGGCGCTCGTCCTTGTTGCAAGTGGACACCCAAGCACACACCGTTCGAGCTGGATACTTCACGACGTGCAACTTCACCCCGAGCACCTCGCCGTGCAGCTCCCCTTCGATGTATCCCAACGGGATGGCCGTGGACTCTCAGGGTAGGGTCTATATTAGCAATACCCTGTCTCATTTCACCATCAACGGCAGCAACATTTCAGTCAATGTTCAAGGCTCCGATACGTTGAGCCAGGTCATCATCGATCCGATTGCATCACAGGGCACGCATCTCGAGTTTCGGTATCATGATTGGTTCAGCGGTGACATCTTGACGGACAGCTTCGTACCGAACGGCATCCAGATCGAAGGGCAGACGCTCTATTACGCGGCCGGGCCCAATATCAACCAGGTCGAGATCCAGGGCGACGGAACCGCAGGCCTGCACAGCGTGCATTACCTGGGTCCAGCCCTCTCCTATATCGACGACTTCACCGTCCGTGGGGGTCGTATGGCACTGGCGCGAACCCTTCCGCCCGCGATCGTGTTTCTCGGTGAAGCACCGCCCGGGGGCCTGGCACCGGAGTTAGGGACCTATCCAATGCCGCTCACGGCCATACCGAGCAGCGTGGTCTTTCAGGGTGCCCTGCCCACGGGTGATGCGGTGTTCCCGGTGGACTCGCTAGAGATCACGAGCTTCTTTGGCGGCGGACTCTACGTGCTGACCGGGCCTTGACGAGGAGCTCCTCCGTGGCGACGTCCGCCGGCAGCCTCACCGACACGACTTCGCGCCGGCTAGCGGTATCGCTGGCGATTGGGCTCTCGGCCGCTGCGTGTGACGGTTCGACGAGCGGTGGTTCCCCGGGTAACAACCACGTCGACGCAGGGTCGGACGGAAAGAGTGTGGGTGGGGCGGGCGCATCCAGTGGAGGAGCTGGGAAAGAGCTCTGCACGGCCGGGTGCGCAGGGACCTCGGCAGCTGGTGGAACCGGCGGAACCCTCGGTTCGGGGGGCGCGCTGCGCGACGCGAGTGTAGATGCACTTGCCGCAACGGGCCGCTCAATCGGCGGCTACGGCGGCTCGAACGCTCCGGTCACCGACGCCGGCAATCTTGGCTATGTTTGTGAAAAGAATCGACCAACGGTAGATCCCGGCGGAAAGGGCCTTGCGGGCACTTCGTGCTGCGCAGGCCACGGCGCATGCGCTCCGACCGCTTCTGTCGCGAGTGGCTCGCGGTCGCCGTCGTTCGGTCACGACACCTGCAAGAAGACGAATGGAGCAGACGACCTCGTTTGCACTCCCGTGATCACGCGCGACGCAGGCGGTGCGACCGATGCCGGAGCTGCGCTTGGCGTCCTGCAGACCTGTGCCATCGACATCGGTGGCCAACGACACGAAGGGCGCTGCATTCCCCCCTGCTTCCTCGCGGGAACTCCTCTGGTAAGCATGTTGTCCTCAGAGGGCTGCGACGGCGACGGTTCGCCCCCGTCGCTCTGCGCGCCATGCTTCGATCTCATCAATGGGACGCCGACCGGAGCGTGCTCGCAAAACGGTGACATGCCGAAGACGAAGCCGCCTCCTCCGAACGAGATCTGCGGGGCGTTCGATGGCGGCGCTCGGTCTGGCACGTGCGTACCGAAGGCGCTCGCGCTGAAGTTGCCGCGTCCCATCTATCTGGTTCAAGACGAATGTAGCGTTGGCTCCGTCTGCATGCCCACCCTGAAGGCGGATGACTTCAACACTTGCCTCGAACCGTGCATCACGGGCGCCATCGACCCGTATGCAATCGGCGTTTGCACGCCGACGTACATCGTGCGCGACCTCTTCCTGGAGGGACTGGTGCTCGGAAGGCGCATGAATTGCGGCCTGGGCGAGCTCTGCATGCCGTGTGCGGACCCTACGAATCCGGGCGATCCGACTCACCTCTGCGAGTAGCGCTTCACCGATCCCTGCCCAGCACGTCGTCGACGCACCTGGCGACCTCGGGAGAAACGATGGCAATGGTCTGGTCCTTGGATCCGGCAAGGCATCCCGAGTCTCCGCTCAGCTGGGAGATCAGCTCGACGGCGGACAGACACATCTGTTGTGTCGACGCGTCCTTCGCCGCGCCGCAACACGAGCGCACCTGGTCACACGTCCCTCCGCGCGTCGTGGTCGTGCAGACCAGCGTCCCCAGACACCCTGGGACGACGCAACCGATCGTCTTGTCGAGGCAGTCGTTGCACTCGGTCGTGCGCGCGCATTGAGCGCTGCATGCGTCGCCCGCCGCCACGGCACACGAAACGAGCCCCCCACAGACCCCCGTACAGTCGCCGAGGCCACATTGATCCTTCGCGCAGGCCGTCAGCGCGTCCAGCCCCTGGCAGCTCGTGAGCGTGAACGCGAAGTGCACGCTGCACAAGCTCGCGACTACCAACGTAC
>CAYUAW010000275.1:0-4421 GCA_964442485.1 uncultured Polyangiaceae bacterium | reverse complement strand
GCCGGCGTCAGCCGTGGTTCGTTCGTCACTCGTGCATGCCGCGACCGAGAAGGACAGCAGCATCTGAACGACAATCCTGCGCTGCTGGCTCATCGCAGCCTTCTTCTTCTCGGTTGCCACCGGCACACGACGGCATTTCGGTCTTGTTCGTCGACGGGCAGAGAAGACATGTACGCTCCGACGGCCAGCGACCGGCAGAG
The DNA here is from genome assembly GCA_964442485.1 of uncultured Polyangiaceae bacterium. GTDB lineage: Bacteria > Myxococcota_A > Polyangia > Polyangiales > Polyangiaceae > DASZVB01. The sequence goes on along the minus strand of CAYUAW010000275.1, from coordinate 4,221 downwards.
TCATTTCCGGTCAGCGCAGGTCTTCGTCGGCCAGCGGTGACGCCCCAGCTGCCTTCTCTCTGCGAAACGCCCCGGGTGCGACGCCGGTCCACCGCCGAAACGCACGCCGGAAGTTGGCCGGATCGCTGTAGCCGAGCCTCTCGGCGATCTGTTCGACGCTTTCATCGGTCTCCACGAGGTACTGGATCGCTCGTGAGCGGCGCGTTTCCTCGAGCAGGTCCTGAAACGACGCACCCGCCGACGTCAGCCGACGCCGCAAGGTCCGCACGCTTACCCGCAGATCTCCTGCTATGCGCTCGAGCGACGCGTCCTTCGCGAGACGAACGGCGACGCGCTGGCGCACCTCCTCGAGCAGGCCACCGGTGAAGACCGCCTTCACCGACGCGAGTTGGCTCTCGAGCTGTGCTCTGGCGAGCTCGAGGAGATATGGATCACCTGCGAGGCGTCGATCCAGCTCCCGGGCCGCGGCCTGACTGCGATAGTGGGGCGCGTCGAAGATCACCGGCCCCGTCACGAGCGCGCGTAGCTCGGCATGATGCGGCGCCTCAGGATGCATCAGCCACAGCTCGATTTCTGGCTTTGCGCTGCCGGTGTGCTTGCCAAACTGGATGGCGCTGATGGTGACGAGAAAATCCATCATGACGGCCAGAATGTCCGGTGCAACATCGTGCGGGATGGCGTCGACAATTGCTCGGTCTCCGACGACGCGAAATGAGAACTCGGCTTCCGGGTGAAAGTATTTGTAGTAGTGGAGTTGAAGGTGTAGCCGTTGGCGGATCGTCAGACAGGAGAGCAGCGCGTATCCCCAGAACCCCAGAGCGCGTATGTCGAAGGAGCGCGCCAGGCGGAGCCCGAGGGCTGGATCTCTCGTGCGCTGGTGCAGCGCCCTGATGAGGCTCTCCACGGTCGCCCGCGAAACGAATCCCTTCGGAGCCCGCGCGTCGTTCGCTTCGAGGCCCGCGGCCCGGAACAGTTCGGTGCGCGGAATTCCGTATTGCTCGCCGACACCCCCGAACAGGTCCAGAATCCCGGCGCCGAGAGGGCCGCTCATGCTGACCGTCCTTCGTAGTCGCGCATCGGCACCGACAGGCTGCCTCGAGATCCGCGGGGCGTCCACGGGGTTGAAAATGACACGACACCCGAGATGGCGAGACCATCTGCGGGTCAGTGCGAAGCGCGGTCCTCCAGTGAGATCCGGAGAAGGCGGTACGAAAAACCGGGGAGGCCGTCGGGAAAGTCCACCCGGACGGCGTCGATCGGCCCTTGCCATAGCGGAGATGGGGAGAGATCGAGCCGATACCGATGGACTCGACCGTCGTGCAGGATCGCGAAGCGAACGGACGCGGCTTCGGAGAGGCCGCGACCCTTCGGCACGAAGAAGAGCTGCGCCGTGAGGGGACCGGTCGACTCGACCGTCCCGGGGTCCACCTGCAGCTCGATGACGAGCCCCCGGGTCGGCGTCACGATGATGGGTTCGATGGAGAGCAACAGCGAGGGATCCTGACCGGTGGATAGCCACCACCCGGATCGCAAGGCGACATCGTGAGGGCTGGGCTGCCCGAGCACCAGGTTCGCGCTTTCGGGCGGTGGGGGCTCCGCGTCGGCGGCGGTCATCCGAGTCGCGGCGCGCGCTGGGCTCGGTGACAGGAGGAGTACAAAGCGCTCGAGCCAGCCGTCGATGACGACGTCCGGGCGCTGTTCCGCGATCAGCTCCTCCGTGATGTCGTGCTGGGTCGTGTAGAAGGTTCGCTGGAACCGCTCAGCGAGCAAGCGGCTCAGGCCGAACCCGCCCATGAACGAATCTCCGAGCACGACGGCACTGGGCAAGGCCTCCGCGTCCACCTTGTAGAGCCGCGGCTGCGTCAGCTTCGTCACGTTCAACGGCATCGGGCGGACCTCGAGCTCTCGTGCCCGCGGATGGGCGAGGACGACCTCGACGAAGTCGGTCTCCGGAAGCTCCTTCGGCATCGCCAGCATGTTCGACAGATCGCCGCCGGGCTCCACCGTGTGGACGAAGCGAACCTCGTCGGCCGGGAGCTCGGAGAGGGTCGGAAACCACGCGCTGGCCGCGCGCAGGACCGCGTTGGCGGCCGCGAAACACCCGGCGCCGTTCCAGTGCGTGTCAGTGCGGTGGAACACGAGCTGCCCGGAGCCCTTTGCCGCTCGGACCGCGCCGGACGTGTCGATCACGCCGAGCAGCGGGTTCGTGTGCAGGACGCCGAGGAGCTGCTCGAGCGGACTCTCACCGGGGAGCCGGTCCAGGGCGGCGGGCATCAGCTCGGGGTAAATGGTCTCCTTGTCCGGATTGAAGACGACGAGATATCTGATGCCGCGCGCGGCGAGGAACGTCCGGCGGCTCTCGAGGCGGCTCTGCCACTCGGCAAGGGCGCTGGCGTCGAGGCGCGCGGTTCGCCGGAACGACTCCAGCGCGCGGTCCCCGGCGTAGAAGAGGAAGCCGCCTCTTCCGACCACGACGTCGCGTCTCGGGGTAGCACCGAGGCGGAGCCGCAATGCGCTCGATAGCCGGATGAGCGCGTTCCGGAAGGCGAAATGATCGTCGAGCCATGCTTCCAGGTCGTGCGGGAAGGCCATGAGCGCAGCTCCGGAGATCGCCGGAAAGGGGGCCGGAACGCGTTGCTCGACCGCGGCGTCGAAGGGGAAGCCCCGGCTGGCCGCCACGACCATCGGTGCCGACAGCAGCGTCAAGAAGACGACCGCGATGCTCACGTCGGTCCAGTGCCTCGCGGGACGCTTCGAACGGCGCAGCATCGTCAAAAGCGGAAGTAGATGAAAGGGTTGTAGACGCCGCTGGCGAGCATCGCCGCGCTCGCGACGAACACCAGGGCGAGCGCCGTCAGCGCGAGCGCCTCCGACGTGGCCCCGAGGAGTCGGGCCGCGCTCGTGCCTCGTGCGGTGAGGCGCGCGCGGAGCTCGGCGGCGCGCCCGAGCCACGGCGTGGCGCCCAGGACGGCAACGACGAACGCGAGCACGGTGTCGTTGGCGAGGAAGAGCGACGGATGCTGCTCCACGCCGGTGCCCTCGGCCCCGCCGAACATCGACGCCAGCCGCTGCAGGGCGACGCTCAGCGAGTCCGACCGGAAGAAGACCCAGCCGACGGTGACCACGAGCAGCGGGTAGGCATGCTGCAGGGCTCGCGGGAGCCGACCCAGCACCCGGCCGACGCCAAGGCGCTCGAGGACGAGGAACGCGCCGTGATAGAGCCCCCACACGACGAACGTCCAGCTGGCGCCGTGCCACAGCCCGCACAGGAAGAAGACGACGAAGAGGTTTCGGTACGTCCGCCCCGCCCCCCGGCGGTTTCCGCCGAGCGGGACGTAGACGTAATCACGAAAGAACGCCGAGAGCGACCGGTGCCACCGGCGCCAGAAGTCGGTCACCGAGGTCGCAACGTACGGGTAGTCGAAGTTCTCCCGCAGCCGGAAACCGAACAGGTGCCCGAGCCCGACGGCCATGTCCGAGTACCCGGAGAAGTCGAAGTAGATCTGCAGAGCGTAAAAGGCCGCTGACAGCCACGCGAGAGACGCGGTCAGCTGCGACGTGGGGAGCGCGTAGATCGCGTCCACCTGGAGCGCGAGAGTGTTCGCGACGAGGATCTTCTTTCCGAGACCGACCACGAAGCGGCGCACCCCGTAGGCGAACTCCGCAGACGTCGTCTCGTGGCTGGCAAGCTGGTCCGCGAGATCGTGGTAACGGACGATGGGGCCCGCGACGAGCTGAGGGAAGAGCGAGATGTAGAGCGCGAAGTCGACGAAGTTCCGCTGCGGCGGCGTTCGCCTTCTGTACACGTCGACCAGGTACGAGATGGCGTGGAACGTGTAGAACGAGATGCCGATGGGCAGGTGCAGGGGCGCCACGACGAGCGGGCGAAGGCCGAGCGCGTACCCGACGGCGTTCAGGTTCGCGACGGCGAAGTTCCCGTACTTGAACACCGAAAGCCCGGCGAGGTTCGCCACGATCGCGAGCGCCAGCACGCGCCGGCGGTGCGCAGCGTCGCCGAGCCACACCCCGAAGCAATAATTACCGACGACGGACGCAAGAAAGAGCGGCGTCCAGGTCACCTCTCCCCACACGTAAAAGACGAGGCTCGCGACCAGCAGGAAGGCGTTGCTCGCGCGCCGGCGAAAGACCAGCGAGAGGACCACCACCACGGGCAGGAACGCGAAGAGAAATATCGGAGAGCTGAAGACCACCTGCGTGCAC
>CAYUAW010000274.1:0-10215 GCA_964442485.1 uncultured Polyangiaceae bacterium | reverse complement strand
CAAGATACATTGTCTCAGAGCTCGCCTGGGTCGACTCCGTGTTTCGCCCCGCCCGATGGGCGAGCGGGGCGAAACACTCTGCTCAGGCAGTGCTCTGAGCTCTGTTACGATTACCCAGGAATGGTCGACCCAGCTGAGCGCTGGGTCGACGCGCGCCGTCGGCCGCGGTGATTGCTCTTCGGCCGTCCAGATGTCACCGTTCGACTCTCTTATCTTGCCGGGCTCCCGAAACACCTGCTGGACGAGCGCCCTCTGCGCCGCAGTCGTCTTGTCCATATCGGCCCTGGCGCGCGCGAACGGCCGCTACCCGCTCGCGCAGCAGCTGCTCGTCGACCCTTCGGACGCCGGGCACCTGTTTCTCAGGAGCACCTACGGCGTGCTGACCTCATCGGACGGCGGTGCGGCGTGGTCGTGGATGTGCGAATCGGGCATCGGCTACGACCCGGGCGAGGACCCCATGATGACGATCCTCGGCGACGGCTCGGTGCTCGCCGGAGCGTCGGAGGGTCTCTTCACGACGCGCGACCGCGGGTGCAGCTGGCCAAAGGATTCCACGATCGGCGACACGTTCGTCCGCGATCTGGCGACGGAGAGCGACGGCGTCGTCGCCCTCGCGTTGACCGTTGCGGTACAGCCGGACGGCCGTTACGCCACCAGCGTGTGGCGGTCCCCCGACGGCGCGCACACCTTCACGGACCTCGGCAGCGTCTCGAGCGGTTCCGCACTGCCGTTCACGCTCGACGCGGCGCCCGCCGATTCACAGCGGCTCTACGTCACTGCGGCCACGCCGTCGTCGGGTGACGCGGGCGCCGCGGTCGCGCCGGGCGTGCTGTTCCGCTCGAAGGACGGCGGCGCCACCTGGACGGAGACACCGATCCCGGGGACGGATCGCCAGAACGCGCCGTACATCGGTCGCGTCGATCCGACGAACCCCGACGCCCTGTACGTGCGCGTGCAGGGCGACTGGGACGGGACGAACCCGGTGGAGAGCTGGCTGCTCTACACAGACGACGCCGGCGACACCTGGCGGGAGATCTTTCGCGCGAAGGCCGACATGCTCGGTTTCACGCTGGGGCCCGATCCGACCACCGTTCTGGTCGGAATGGGCGACACCCACAGCACCCTCCGCCCAGTCGACACGACCGCGCTTGGGCTCTACCGCGCGACATCACCTTCGTTCACGTTCACGCACCTCGGGGGGGGCCAGGTCGGCTGCCTCACGTACTCGGGGCAAACGCTGTACGTCTGCGGGGGTCAGGCAGAGGACGGCTACGAGCTCGGCGTCTCGAGCAACGACGGCGCGACGGTGTCTCCCCTGTTCCAGTATGGAACCGTCACGGGCCCGCTCGCGTGCCCCTCTGATTCACCGCAGGCGACCGTTTGCGGGTCTCAGTGGGGTATTGCGTGCCGCGGACTCGGCTCCTGCCCTCACTTCGACGGGGGCACCGGCTCGAGCACCGGCAGCAATGGCGGAGGCTGCTGCGGTTCCGCGACCCCTGCCCCGAACCGCACACAGACCGGCACGGCCCAGCTCGACATGCTTGCTGGGCCCGAAAGCAAGGGCATCGTCCTCGCGGCCGCGGCTGCCGCGAGCCTCTTGCGACGCCTCGCGCGAAGACGAAGAAGCGCGAGATGAGCGAGAGGCCCGGGTCGCGTGACCGCGATGACGACGTGAGCGACGCCGCGCCAGACCCGGACGCTACTGGGGAGCGCCGCCGGGCAGGCAGAGGCCGGTCATCGTGTTGCATGCGTTCCCCGGGCCGCAATCGACCTGGCCCTGACACGGGAACGCGCACTTGCCGTACTGCACGTTGCAGCGGGCGAAGCCGCAGGCCGAGTCGTTCTGACAGGGCAGCGCGAGCGGGCCGGGGGTCGCCATCTGTCCGCCGGCGGCCGGAGCAGGCGCCGCCGCGGCGGGCGCGGCGGGAGCAGTACCCGCTTGCTGCGGGTACTGCTGCTGCGGGTATGGCTGCTGCGCACCCGGCTGCTGCGGGTATGGCTGCTGCGGATACTGCTGCGCGTACGGTTGCTGCGGCTGCTGCGCCGGCGTCTCGGGATCGGGCGTCTTGCTGCAGGCGCCCAGAGAGCACGTTACGGTCATCGTGAGGCCGAGAAGGGCAATTGTCTTCATGACGGCCGACCATATAACAAACTGGCGTCGACGGACTTGCTGATTCGTGCCCGGGATTCCCCGTGTATTGAGAAACCGTTGAGCCGGTCGGGGGTCGAAATCCCGGGGTGGCGCCCGGGCTACTCTTGGATGACGTCGCGCTCGACGAAGAAGTATGCGCGGGCGCCGAAGAGGACGCCAGAGATGGCCATGAGCCCGGCGAACACCCAGAAGAACTGGATGAGCGGCAGCTTGCCGAACTCCGCGAGGAGCGACACGAGCATATTGCCGAACGCCACGGTCAGGTACCAGAACCCCATGATCGTGCTCTTCATGCGCTTCGGCGCCTGCGAGTAGGCGAACTCGAGGCCGGTGATGGAAACGAGCACCTCCGAGACGGTGATGATCACGTACGGCACGCTCTGCCACAGGATGTTCACCTTCCCCACGCCCGCCTTCTCGATCGCGATCTGGATGAAGGCGACCGCCACGAAGGAGAACGCGGCGAGGAGCATCCCTGCCGTCATTCGCCGGAGCGAAGTGGTGCGGACGCCGAGCCTCTCGACGAGCGGATACACCCCGTAGTTCATGACCGGAATGAGCAGCATGACGAGCACGGGATTCAGGGCTTGCAGCTGCGCCGGCAAGATCTTGAAGCCGAGCACCTCGACCGTCTGCATCATCTCGGCTTGCCTGACCCACGAGGAGCCGCTCTGATCGAAGAGCGCCCAGAAGATGCTCACCATGATGAAGATGCTCATGATCTTCAGGACGGCGTGAGGCCCACGAACCGTCTCGGCGCCGAACCGGCGCACGGCGGGGGCGAGGAAACGACTCCGGGAGAGATCGTCGTCCGGCGGTAGCGAGGGCCCGCCCTGCTCGCGGCCCTTCCCGCTGAACCACGCCCAGAGCGAGTAGAGCATCACGGCGAGGAAGCCGTCGTCTTCCTTCCGACGCTGGCGCGCGGCGAAGACGAGAAGGCCCGCTGCAAGGAACGCCGCGGAGACGAGCAGCATCGCCCACCACGGCAGTCGCTCGGTGAAGAAGAGGTGGCCGAAGCTCATGAACAGCAGGAACGACGAGCACACGTCGAGCAGCCCGAGCTTGCCCCCCGGGTCGGGGGGCACGTGCACGAACACGTTGCGCCCCATGAAGAAGACCAGGGTCGCGAGGGCCATCAGCACGCCGGGGATCGCGAAGGCGATGCTGATGGAGTACCTGCCGATGAAGTCCGTGCGGGTCTTGTGGAGGTCGAAGACCCACGGGATGAGCAGCGTCGAGAGCGTGCTCCCGAAATTGATAATGAAGTAGAACACCTGATAGATGGTGCTCAGGCGAAACCAGTTGCCCTTGCCAAATTGATCGCCGACGTGCGCGGACGTGCACGGCTTGATGCCGCCGGAACCGACGGCGAGCAGGGCGAGCCCGAACCACAGCCCCACCAGCGACCCCTCCGTCAGCGACAGGACGGCGTGACCCGCGCAGTACACCAGCGACAACTCGAGGATCGTCAGGTACTTGCCCAGGAAGCGATCGGCGATGATCGCACCCACCATTGGGCAGGCGTACACGCCCGCCGAGAACAGGTGATAGTGCGCGGTGGCGAGGTCCGCGGAGCGCGAGGCGTACTCCGCGTAACGGGGGTACAGGCTGTTGGCCATGTACACGTACAGGATGGCGCGCATCCCGTAGTAGCTGAAGCGCTCGCAGCCCTCGTTGCCGACGATGTACGGGATCCCGGGCGGCCAGCGCTTCGTCTCCTGGTCGGGAGACGTCCGGTACTTGCGGGCCAGCGGCCGTGCGTTCACGTCGAGCGCGTGGTCCAAGCGAGAGCCTCCAGGTGGTGCGTCGCAGGAAACATGTCGAACCCGTGGACCTCCTCGAGGCGATAGCCGAGCTTCGCGAGGGTAGCGACGTCCCTGGAGAGCGTCACCGGGTCGCACGAACATAGCGCGATCGCCGGAGCGGAGAGGCGCGCAACGGCCTCGAGCACGTCGCGGGCGCCGCTGCGCGGCGGGTCTAGGACGACCAGGTCGAACCGCTCCCTCCCGCGCGCGAGCTCTGCGATCTTCTCTCGTGCGTCTCCCACGACGAAGCCATCCGCGGGGAGCCCGAGCTCCTGTGCTGCACGGCGAGCGCACTCCACGGCGCGCGTGTCCTTCTCCACGCTGATTCCGACCATGCCGCTTGCCAGAAGCGGCAGCGAGAAGTTGCCCGCGCCGGCGTAGGCGTCCAGGAACCGCTTGACGCCGCGCTCGCGGGCGCCGTGGAGCACCCGCTCGACGAGCGCACGATTCACCCCCCAGTTCACCTGCGTGAACACTCCCGGCAGGGCGTCGACGTGCGCGCCGGCCGGCAAGGGGAAGCGTTGCGACTCGTCGCTCGCGCTCTCCTCGCCGCGGACAGCGACGGTCCACTCCGCGGGCACCGCCGCCTTGACGGCCTTCAGCGACGGACCAGCGCCGCCCGGCACCCTGGGGACGAGGAGCACCGAGATGCGCGGAGCCGCGTCCGCACTCCGCACCTCGATCTCCGACAATCCTGCGAGCGCGTCGCGAGACACGCGACGCAGCCGGATGAGCGCGCCGTTGATCTCCGCGTTGCAGACGGCGCAGGCGGGCACCTCCACGACCGTGTGCGACGCACGCGCGTAGAAGCCGAGCCGGCCCTCGCCGTCGACGTGAAAGCGGACGCGTGAACGATAGCCGAGCAGCGCGTCGCTCGCGGTGAAGGGGAGGCGCGCGGGCAAACCGGAGACGCCGCCGGTGCGTTCCAGGGCCGTGCGCAGGAGCTGCTCCTTCTGCACGAGCTGCGCGGCGTTCGAGATGGCCATGAAGTCACACCCGCCGCACACCTCTGCGACGGGGCATGGCGGTGTGACGCGATCGGCGCTCGGCTCGACGAGCTCGAAGCGAGTCGCACGGACGTGCCCCTTCCTGGCCTCCACTGCGAGCGGACGGACGTGATCGCCGGGGAACGCCCCCGTGATGAACGCGACGCGCCCGTCGGCGAGGTGCGCGAGACCGTCGCCGCCGGGTACGAGCTTCTCGACGACCCAGACGCCTCGCTCGGCAGAAGCGTCGGGCACGGCCTTCACGGCGCCCTCACCGTGGAACGGGCGCCGAGGGAGCAGAAACGCTCATTTCGCGTCTTCTGCGGGGGTCTGCCGGCGCGCAGGCTCGAGCGTGCCGAAGACATGATCCCAGAGCCGCGACGAGACGCCGTAGCGTGCTCCGTCGTCCTTGAAGTGGTGAAGCATGTGGTGCTTCTTGAGCGTGCGCCCGTACTCCGTCCGGGGGCTCCCGTGGTGGATGTAATAGTGCGTGAGGTCGTACGCCATGTAACCGACTACGAACCCTGAGTGGAAACCCCACATGTAGGGCCGCCCGATCAGCACGCTGAAGATGCCGAGGAACATCCAGAACAACGAGATGCTCACCGCGGGCGGCATCACGAGGCGGTATTTGTCCCGCGGCCAGGTGTGATGAACACCGTGCACGAGGAAATGCATCCGCTCGCCCCACGCCCCGCCCGGCTGCCAGTGGAAGAAGGTGCGATGCAGCCAGTACTCCGCGAGCGTCCACGTGAGCACGCCGCCGACGAACAGGCCCGCAGTGGCGAACACGCCCACCCCAGCCCGAGCGACGCTGTACCAGAACAGCGCCGTCGAGGCTGGAACGAACAGGATCGGGACGACCGCGAAATGCGTGCGAGAGAAGAAGTCTACGAAATCGCTCTCGAACATCCGCGGCGATTCAGGACTCGCCTTCAGCATCGGTTCCGCTTCACCTACATGGGTATCAGAACAGGGGGACCATAAGAACAGCGCGCTGCGATTGCAAGTTCGGGAACCGGCCGTGCAGCCGTCGGCCACAAAACGTCGGAAAATTCAGTCCAATTGTCGGATTCCGCGACACCTCTGTCAGAGGTGAGCCAAGCGATCCGAAGCTGCCCCATCACGCCCGCGGTCGTGCGAAGGAAAGCACGCACCTCCCTGCCCCTGGCTCGTTCCGCACGTTTTTCGCGCTTTCGTACGACGTTCCAAATCCGAAGCGCTCCTCTTTCGTCTGAGGAAGCGGAAGGAAATGCCCCTCGGCACCGTTGTTGCTGAGTGGTCCGTGAGTCCCGCCATGTCTGAATCTCGAAAGACCTCGAGCCCCGCGATGGCATCCAGCGACGCTAGAACGCCTGAGGAGCCGAGCCGGATCCGTCCTCGGCAGGATTCCGACGTGAAGAAGGCGGGCTCGGGCGAGTACCCGGCCGTCGAGCAGACGGAGTCATCGCGCCCGAGCAGCCGCGGGACCGAGTCCATCACCGAGCGCACGGCGCGCATCGACAGCAAGCTCAGCATCGCGAGTTTGCTGCTGGAACGCCTTCCGCCGCTCGACGCGCGCGCCCGGCTCCTCGGCTCGGCGATCCTGCGTCGCGACGAGGTGCTCATTGACGCGGTGCTCGCGGAGATGACCGACGAGGTCGTCGCACTCGCCGCGAGCCGCTCGCGCCGCTGACCGGAGGCCCGCCGGGCGCGAGCGACTCGCGACGCGCGCGTGCTAGCATGCGTGCCCATGCATCCTGCGAGAGAACCGCGCGTCATCATCCGGCACTGCGATTCCTACGACGCCGAGACGATCCGCAAGATCGTGCGCGAAGGCCTGGACGAGCTCGGGCTCTCGCCCTTCGGCAGGACGCTCCTGAAGCCGAACCTCGTCGCGTCGGGCCCGCTCTTCCCACATGCCTTCACGCGCCCCGAGTTCACGGAAGGCGTGCTGCGCGCACTGCGAGATCGCGACGATGGCCAGGTGGAAGAGCTCGCAGTCGGCGAGCGCTGCGGCATCACTGTACCGACTCGCGAGGCCTTCCGCGGCGCCGGGTACAACGAGATGCTCGAGCGAGTCGGTGGCGTGAAGCGCTACTTCTTCGAGGAAGAGCGCCAGGTGGAGATCCGCCTCACTCACAAAGAACGGCTGCGCGACTACATCTTCACACCCGAGCCGATCGCGCGGGCCGACTTCTTCGTGAACTGCCCGAAGTTCAAGGCGCACCCCTGGACGACGGTGACGTTCTCCAACAAGAACTACATCGGCATCCAGGACGACCGCCACCGGCTCATCGATCACGATCACCGCCTGAACGAGAAGATCGCGGATCTGCAGTACATCATCCAGCCGCAGTTCATCTGTATCGACGCCATCACCGCGGGCGAAGGGCGCATGCTCACGCCGCTCCCGTACGCGCTGAACCTGGTCATCATGGGGAACAACCAGGTCGCGTTCGATTCGGTGTGCTGCAACATCATCGGCGTTGACCCGCGGGAGGTCGATCACATCCGCTTCGCCGCGGAGCGCGGCTTCGGGACCATGAACCTCGACGAGATCAAGGTCACCGGTGACGTGAGCCTCGAGGCTGCGCGAGAGCGAGGGAAGAAGTTTCGCACCGGCCTCATCCGCGTCGAGAAGTACTTCGAAGGTACTCACATCAGCGCCTACGCAGGTCCACCACCCGAGAACGAATATACGGACTACTGCTGGGGCGGCTGCCCGGGCGCCATCGAGGAGGCCATCGAGATCTTGCGGATGTTCGACGAGAACTGCGACAAGAACCTGGCCCGCATGCACGTGGTGTTCGGGGACTACAAGGGCCCCATCGACGCACAGCCCGGCGAGAAGGTGATCTTCATCGGCGACTGCGTGAAGTACGACGGCAAGGTCGCCGGCAAGCTCGTTCAGATCGAGAGCAAGTACAAGGATCGCTCGACGAAGGACCCGCACCACGCGGAGCACGACGACATCTTCCTGAAGCTCGCCAAGGTGCGGGCGCAACTCGCCACCTCCGGCGACGTTGTCCGCTTCGAGGGGTGCCCGGTCAGCGTCGCCGAGCACGTGCTCTTCATCGCGCTCGCCGGTGGTGTGAAGAACCCCTACACGGATGCGTCGGGCAACCTCGGCTTCGTGCAGAGCTACCTGGCGTGGCGCACGGCGACGCTCGCGAAGCGCCTGAGGGGCGTCCCTTACCAGGTGAACGGACCGAGCCAGCGCGGTGCCGCGAAGCCCGAGGTCGTACCTCCGTCGCCTCCTGCGGCAGAGTAGACGTCGCCCGCGTACAGGCGCCTTCAAGCACGCCCTTCTGAATGGGCCTTCAGGCTACGCACGTCGCGCCGTTCCATGGAGAATGGGGATCGTGCGAAATCATCTATTCACCGGAACCGTTGCCGCCGTCATCGCCCTCTCATCGAGTGCATCATCGGCGTCGTGGTCGGACAAGATCACGTCGGGAGACGTTGCCTCGCAGGGAACCACGCTCGTCGCTGGTCCGCGTGGCGTCCGTTATGAACTTCGCGGTGGCGCGAAGGTCGAGCTGTCCGAGGGAGCGGAGTTCACCTTCGAGCCGTCTCTCCACCTGAAGCTCCGCAAGCCGGGAGATCCCGACACCACCACGCGGGTGATTCATCTGATCCACGGCCGCGCCGAGGTGACGGTGCCGACGCTGCGCGATCCGACGGCCGTCATGGTCCGCGGCCCGGGCAAGCTCAGCGCCGTCGCGAAGGAGGGTCACCTCTCGTTCGTCGTCGACGCGGATCGTTCGACGGCTGCCGCGCGCGACGGCGAGATGCTCGTCGGTCTCGGCAACGACTGGCGCCCGCTCCGTTCGGGCTACGCGAGGACGCTCGCGCCCGAGGATCCCTCCGCGCTCACGCGCCCGGTGTTGACGTCGCCTTCGGTGAGCACCGAGTCGAAGCTCGTCGTCGTCCACGGGAACGAAGCCGCGCACGCCGCAGCCACCTGGACGCGTCTCTCGAACGCCGCGCGCTACGACGTGGTGCTCACGCGCACCGGGCCCGACGCCGCCGTCGTCTCGCATCAGCTGGTGACCGAGCCGTCGGCGTCGCTGGACTCACTACCGCCCGGCAAGTACGCCCTCGTCGTCTCGGGCATCGACAAGCAGGGGCTCGCCGGCAAGCCTTCCGAGGCCTGCTCGCTCCGCGTGGTCGGCATCGAGCCGCCGCCCGGCTCTGCCACGTCCGCGGACGGCGCGATCATCCTCGCGAGAGACCAGCACGTGTCGCTGATCGACGCAGAGGGCGTGGAGATCAGCTACGGCTCGTCGTCGCTCTTCATGAGCGCTCCAGCGACGCTGAACCTGGCGCATGGCGAGCCGACGACGGTGCGGCTGCGCGCTCCTGGCACGACCGCCGAGGCGCTCCTGCACCTTGCTCCGAAGGGATTGCACGCCGCCGTCTCCATCGGCCCGCGCGCCGCGCGCTGGCCGGTCGACCACGTCGCGATCCAGGTCGACCTGTACGACACGACCGGCAACGCCATTCCCGACGAGTCGGGCATCGACGCAACGGTCACCGTGAACCTCACCAAGGTGCCGGTGAAGTGGGAGCACGTCGGCCACACGCTCCGCACCACGCTCGCTCCGGGCACTCCGCCAGGTCCGTGGGTGGTGCGCACCGAGGTGCGCGACCGCCACGGCGACCTGCTAGGTCGCGACTTCCTCGAGGTTGCGCCGCTCGAGAGCAACCCTGCCATCGTCGCTCAGCGCTGAGCGCGAAGCGCTAGACTCGACCTGCGCAGCTTTGGAAGAACAGATCACGAAGCGCCAACTGGTCACTCGCCGAGGAAGCCGAGCACCAGCTCCGCGAGCTTGTCGGGAGCCTCGAGCATCGGCATGTGACCGACGCCCGGAAGGATCTCGAGACGCGAACCCGGGATCCGCTCGTTCAGGAGGCGACCGTTGTCGGTGGGGATGAGAGTGTCGTCGGTCCCGTGGATGACGAGCGTCGGCTTCCGGATGTCGCGGACGATCTTCGAGCGATCGCTCCCGATGATGGCCTGCATCTGCGCCAAGAACGCCACCGGCGTGGTGGGCTCGGCGCGGACGTTGTCCACCATCTGCTTCAGGGCATCCGGCGCGCGCTCGAGGAAGCCCTTCGCCGTGAGGATCTCCATCGAGAAGCGCATCATCGCATCGGCGCTTCGGCCGCGCGACAGCATCTGCTTCGGATCGAACAGCTGCATGGCCTCGGTGGTGGGCGGCACGGTGTCGGCGCCGCCGAAGTGGGTCGACAGGAGCACGAGCCGATCGACTCGCTCCGCGTGCGT